>CAYZSE010000103.1:1700-12431 GCA_964481035.1 uncultured Geminicoccaceae bacterium
TTCCTTCTGCTCCTCGTCGCGCTCACGGCGATGGGTCCCTTCGCCATGCAGATCTTTTTGCCGGCGCTGCCCGCGATCCAGCACGCCTTCGCGGTCGACGTGGCGACGGCGCAGCTGGTCTTCAGCCTCTCGGGCTTCGCCATGGCGCTGGGCACCCTCGCCTACGGCCCTCTCGCCGACCGCCACGGCCGCCGCCCCGTCCTGCTGGCGGCCGCCGTGCTGTTCGTCGTCGGCAGCCTCATCGCGACGATGGCCGCGACCATCGAGGTCTTGATCCTCGGTCGCGTGGTCCAGGCGGCGGGCGGCGTCGCCGGCCTGGTCTTGACCCGCACGATCATGCGCGACCTCTTCGATCGCTCGCGCTCGGCGGAGATGATCGCCTGGCTCACCACCGGCATGGTCGCCGTGCCGATGGTCTCGCCGGCGATCGGCGGCCTCCTGGTCGACTTCGCCTCCTGGCGCCTGAACTTCCTGTTCCCGGCGGTCGCCGGCGTGGCGCTCGTCGTCGCCACCTGGCGCGGGCTGCCGGAGACACGGCCGGCCGGCACCGCCGCCCGGACCGGCCGCGGCTTTCTCGACGGCGCCGGCAGGCTCGTCCGGCACCCGCACTTCCTGGGCTACATGTTGCACGGCACGGGCTCGTTCTCGGCCTTCTTCGCGTTCCTCGCCGGCGCCCCCTACATCGTGCAAGGGGTGATGGGTCAGCCAGCGACGGCCTACGGCTTCTGGTTCATCGCCAACGCCTTTGGCTTCATGATGGGCAACCTGACCGCGGCACGGCTGTCGGCCTGGTTCGGGCTCGACCGCATGATCGTCGCCGGCACGGCGCTCGTGCTCTTAGGCGTCGGCCTCACCATCGCGGTCATGCTGGGCGGCTGGTGGACGCCCCTTGGCCTGTTCCTGCCGATGATGGTCACCGCCTACGGCCAGGGGCTCGGCATGCCCAACGCCCAGGCCGGCGCGATCTCGGTCGACCCCGATCTCGCCGGCACCGCCTCCGGGCTCGCCGGCTTCGCGCAGATGGCCGTGGCCTCGGCCGTCTCACAGCTCGTCGGCGTTGTCCAGAACGGCACCCCCTACCCGATGCTCGCGGTGATGCTCGTCTGCGGGCTGGCCATGACGGGCTCGCTGGCGCTCATCTTCCGGGCGAGCCCCCGGCCCGTCGAGCGGCCGGCCTGACCGCCCGACGACCCGCCGCCGCCCGCGACCGCAGGCGCGGCCGTTGGCCCGGCTCCGCCTGGCGACGGGTCCGAAAGGCCACATCGACCGTCGACGCCGAGGCCGGAAAAGACCGTGCCGATGCGGCGAGCGATAGGCTATAGACGGGGCTCGTCGATCAGAGAGGTCTTGCAATCATGCGGTTGGATCGTTTCATCTCGGCTGGCGTCGCCGGCATCCTGCTGGCCCCGACAGCGGCGGACGTGGAGGCTAAAGATCGGGTGCGTTGGCGCGTACCGATCGCCTTTCCCTCCTCCCTGCCGGCGCTGGGCGACAACATGCCCTGGGTCGCCGAGCAGGTCGCGGCGGCGTCGGGCGGTCGCATCGAGATGCGGGTCATCGAGCCCGGCGAGATGGTTCCGGCCCTCGAGCTCTCGGAGGCGGTGGGCCAGGCCCAGGTGACCGCCGGCTACAACTGGCTCGGTTACGACCAGGGGCGCATCCCCGCCTCCCCGCTCTTCTCGGCGGTGCCCTTCGGCATGGAGCCTTGGGAATATCTTTCCTGGTGGCACAGCGGCGGTGGCCGCGAGCTCGCCGAGGAGATCTACGGCGCGATCGACGTCCGGCCGATCTTCTGCGGCCTGACCGGCCCGGAGACGGCCGGCTGGTTCAAGCAGCCGATCGAGGGCGTCGCCGACATCGACGGGCTCAAGATCCGCTTCGCCGGGCTCGGCGGCCAAGTGCTCGAATCGCTCGGCGCCTCGGTCTCGATCATCCCGGGCGGTGAGATCTACCAGGCGCTGGAGCGTGGGGTGATCGACGCCAGCGAGTTCTCCCAGCCGGTGGTCGACCAGCGGCTGGGCTTTCATCAAGTAGCCCCCTACAACTACTTTCCCGGCTGGCACCAGACCTTCACGGCCTTCCACCTCGTCGTCAACACCGGGGCCTGGGACGGGCTCGATCCGGCGGACCAAGCCCTGATCCGGCTCGCCTGCTCGGCCGGGGTGATGAACAACCTCGCGGCCTCGGAAGCGCTGCAGGGCGAGATCATCGCCGGCTTCCCCGACATCGGCGTGACGGCGACCACCCTGCCGGAAGAGGTCCTTCGCGAGCTGGAAGCGGCGACGACCAGCGTCCTCGAGGCGCAGGCGGCGGCGGACGGGGACTTCGCCCGCGTCTACGCGAGCCAGCAGGCGTTCTCGGCGGATTATCAGAACTGGAAGGAGCTCGGCTACCTGCCGCGCGACTTCTGATCCGTGCACGCCGCGGCCGTGGCGGCGATCGCCGGCGCGGCCGCGGCGGCTGCGGTTCCGCCAGCTCAACCTCCGGAATGAGAGCCTCGATGTCCGAGCATACGGCCGAGCTATCACCCGGCGCGCCCGCGACGCTACCCCACACCCGATTCTCGGCCGCGACCGACCTGGCGATCAACCGAATCGGGTCGCTGGCGTCGTGGCTGTGGGCGCTGATCATCGCCGCGATCGTCGTCAACGTCGTCTACCGCTACGCGTTCCGCAACAATTTCGGCCAGCTCGAGGAGCTGCAATGGCACCTCTACGCCGTCGCCTTCCTCATCGGCCTCTCCTACGCGGTCGTCTCCGACAACCACGTCCGGGTCGACGTCATCTACGGCAGCCGCTCGCTGCGCACCAAGGCCTGGATCGACCTGATCGGCATCGTCGTCTTCGCGTTGCCGTTCGTCGTCCTGGTCCTCTGGTACGGCGTTCCCTTCGTCGTCGCCGCCTTCGAGGCCGGTGAGCGCAGCGATCAGCCGAGCGGCCTGCCGCACCGCTTCCTGATCAAGGGCGCCCTCGTCGTGGCGTTCGCGCTCCTGCTGATGGCCTTCCTCGCGCGGCTGTCGCGCACGACGGCGCTGCTCTTCGGGTTCCCTCGTCCCATCGACGCGCGAAGCGGGGCTTGAGCCGTGGAGTTCAACGACATCCTCGCCGTCGTCCTCTTCGGCGGCTTCATCCTCCTGCTCTTCAGCGGCTTTCCGATCGCCTGGCTGCTGGGCGGCTTCTCCGTTCTCGTCGCCACCTTCGCCATCTTCGTCGACCGCAACATGCAGGATTGGCTCGTCGCCAACTTCCCCGACACCTGGCTCGACATCGGCTGGCCCTACGTGTCCGCGATCGTCCGCAACATCTGGGACCAGGCGATGGCCAACGAGGTCCTGGTCGCGTTGCCGATGTTCATCTTCATGGGCTTCATGCTCGACCGCTCGGGGATCGCCGAGGTTCTCATGAAGAGCTTCGCGCAGGTCTTCGGCCAGCTGCGCGGCGGCTATGCCATCACCGTGGTCCTCATCGGCATTCTCTTGGCGGCCTCGACCGGGGTCGTCGGCGCGTCGGTGGTGCTCTTGGCGCTGCTCGGCCTGCCCGTCATGCTGACCAACCGCTACGAGCCGGAGCTCGCCGTCGGCACCGTCACCGCGGTCGGAACCCTGGGCATCTTGATCCCGCCGTCGATCATGCTCGTGCTGATGGCAGACAAGCTGGCGATCTCGCCGGGCGGCCTCTTCCTCGGCGCGCTCTTTCCGGGCCTGCTTCTGGGCGTGCTCTACATCTCCTACATCATCCTCACCGGCCTGTTGCGGCCGCAGGCCCTGCCGGCGCCGCCGCCGGGCGAGCCGGTGAGCGTGCGCATGGTACTCGGCCTGCTCTTGGCGGTGGTGCCGCCGGTATTGCTGATCCTCGCCGTGCTCGGCTCGATCTTCTTCGGCATCGCCACCCCGACCGAAGCCTCCGGCGTCGGCGCGCTCGGCGCCACCATCCTCGCCCTGGCCAACCGGCGCCTCGATGTGCGGACGTTTCGCGAGGTCTCCGAGGCGACCACGCGCACCAGCGCCTTCATTCTCGCCATCGTCCTCGGCGCGATCGCCTTCGCCCACGTCCTGCGCGGCCTCGAGGGCGACCTGCTGATCGAGAACTGGATCATCGGGCTGGAGCTCGGCAACACCGGCACGGTCATCTTGATCCTGGCGATCGTCTTCGCCCTCGGCTTCGTGCTCGACTGGATCCAGATCGTCTTGATCATCCTGCCCCTGGCCGCCGGCTTGATCGGCAACCCGTCGCAGCCGGCGAGCGGGATGTGGGACGAGCTCGGCTTTCGCAGCCCGGACGAGGCGCTGATCTGGTTCACCGTGATCTTCGCGATCGTGCTGCAGACGTCGTTCCTGACACCGCCCGTCGGCTATGCGCTCTTCTACGTCAAGGGCGTCGCCCCGCCGGGCATCACGCTGATGCACATCTACCGCGGCGTCTTGCCCTACATCGCGCTCCAGGCCGCCGCCGCGATGGTCGTGTTTCACTGGCGCGATCTCGTGATCTGGCTGCCGAACCTGGCGTTGACGCCGTCTTGACCCCGGACGCGAAAGGACACGCGCCGATGCCGCTCGTCCCGCCGATGGCGCGCTGCGCGCCTCCCTCGTGCCTCACCCGCCGTCGTGCCCGCCGCGGCGCCGTCGCAGGCGTGGACGGCACACATGCGTGACAAGACGGTCTCCGCCGATGAAGCCGCGGCCCTCGTCCTCGACGAGGACAGCATCTGCACCTCGGGCTTCGTCGGCATCGGCACGCCCGATGCGCTGCTCGACGCGCTCGAGCGCCGCTTCCTCGCCGAGGGCCACCCGCGCGACCTGACTCTCCTGTTCGCCGCGGGCCAGGGCGACGGGGTCGATCGCGGCCTCAATCGCCTCGGCCACGACGGCCTCTTGCGCCGCGTCGTGGGCGGCCATTGGGGCCTCATCCCCAAGGTCGGCCGCCTCGCGCTCGACAACCGCATCGAGGGCTACAACCTGCCGCAGGGGTGCATCTCCCACCTCTATCGCGACATCGCCGCCGGCAAGCCGGGCACGCTCTCCAAGGTGGGCCTCGAGACCTTCGTCGATCCGCGCCTCGGCGGCGGCAAGATCAACAGCGTCACGACCGAGGACCTGGTCGAGCTGGTCACCCTGCAAGGCGAGGAGTGGCTCCTCTACAAGGCGTTCCCGCTCAAGGTGGCGCTGCTCCGCGGCACCACCGCCGACGTCACCGGCAACATCACCATGGAGCGCGAGGCCTTGATCCTCGACTCGTTGGCGATGGCGATGGCGGTGAGAAACTCCGGCGGGCTCGTCATCGTCCAGGTCGAGCGGCTCGCCGCCGCGGGCTCGCTCGACCCGCGCGCGGTGGAGATCCCGGGAGCACTCGTCGACTGCGTCGTTCAGGCGCCGCCGGAACTTCATCCCCAGACCTACGGCACGCCGTACAGCGCCGCCTATGCCGGCGAGATCAAGGCGCCGCTCGAGACCGTCGCGCCGGCCAAGCTCGACGAGCGCAAGATCATCGCCCGGCGCTGCGCTCTGGAGCTGCCGATGAACGGCATCGTCAATCTCGGCATCGGCATGCCGGAGGGGATCGCCGCGGTGGCCCAAGAGGAGCGCCTCCTCGACCATCTGACGCTCACCGCCGAGCCGGGCGTCGTCGGCGGACTGCCCGCGAGCGGGCTCGATTTCGGTGCGGCGACCAACACCCAGGCGATCATCGCGCAAAACCAGCAATTCGACTTCTACGACGGCGGTGGCCTCGACATGGCGTGCCTCGGCATGGCCGAGGCCGACGCCGCCGGCAACGTCAACGTCTCGCGCTTCGGCTCGAAGCTCGCCGGCGCCGGCGGCTTCATCAACATCTCCCAGAACGCCAAGCGCCTGGTCTTCGCCGGCACCTTCACCGCCGGCGGGCTCGCCATCCGCGCCGGCGACGGGCGCCTCGAGATCGTCCAGGAGGGGCGGGCGCGGAAGTTCATCGAGCGGGTGAGCCAGGTGACCTTTTCGGGTGCGCGCGGCAGCAAGCTCGGTCGCCCGGTCCTCTATGTGACCGAGCGCTGCGTCTTCGCGCTCACCGCCCAGGGTGTCGAGCTCGTCGAGGTGGCGCCGGGCATCGACATCGAGCGCGATGTCCTGGCGCAGATGGATTTCCGGCCGATCGTCGAGGCGCCTGCCACCATGGCCGCCGCCATCTTCACCGACGCGCCGATGGAGCTGCGCGATCAGCTGCTGGAGCTGGAGCTGGCGCGGCGGGTCACCTTCGATGCGGAGCGCGAGCGCTTGTTCTTGAACTTCGTCGGCCTCGAGATCACCACCACCCACGAGATCGAGCGTCTGCGGGCCGCGGTCGTCGCCGTCTGCCGGGAGATCGGCAAGCGCGTACCCGTCGTCGTCAACTACGACGGCTTCTATCTCGCGCCCAGGCTCGTCGACGCCTACGCGCGGATGGTGCATGAGCTCGAGGACACCTACTACACCCAGGTATCGCGCTACGCGACCAGCGCCTTCATGCGGATGAAGCTGGGACGCACGCTGGAGCGCCACGTGGCGCCGCACGTCTTCGAGACGCAGGACGAGGCCGAGCGCTTCCACCGGCGCAACGCGGGCGGCGGCTGATCGGCGGCACCGCTCCAGCGTTCAGGGGCGGCCCGGCAGCACGGCACCGGCGAGAACGCCCAGCCGAGCCTGCAACGCGGGCCAGTCGATCGCGTCGGCATCCTGGATCACGTCGCCGAGCGGCCGCTCGTCCAGGCTGACGTCGGCCGCCAGCTCGGCGCGATCGAGCCCGCCGTCGCCGTCGGCGTCATAGGAGACGAACAAGGGCTCGATGCCGACGAGGTCGACGATCTGCAGGCCGAGCCGCACATAGGCCTGCTCGCCCGGGGTGAGCAGCTCCGCCCGCGCCGGCAGCCACAATTCCAGCTCGGTGCGCAAGGTCAGCACCTCGGTGAGCGAGAGGGTGTCGTCGCCGTCGCGGTCGGCGCCCGTGAACGCGGCCTCGAAGCAGTCGGTCGAGGGGGCGAGCGCGCAGAGCGGCCCGACGGTGCGCGCGTAGGCATCGAAGCGCTCGACCGCCTCGTCGGCGAGCGCGGGCGCCGCCGTGAGCAGCGCTGCGAGCGCGAGGCGTGTGGATGTCACGACGGATCTCCCGTCTCGGCGAGGAGCGCCTTGAGGCGGTAGACCGCCTCGAGCGCGTCCTTGGGGCTGAGCGTATCGGGGTCGAGGGCTTCGAGCTCCTGCCGCACCGGATCGGCCGCCGGCGCCGCTTCGGGCTCGAGCCCCTGGAACAGGGGCAGATCCAGGGCGAGGCGCTGCGGGCCCCGGCGCGCCTGCTGCTCGAGCCGCTTCAAGAGCACCTCGGCGCGAGCGACGACGGCCGGCGGCACGCCCGCGAGCCGGGCGACGTGCAGCCCATAGGAGCGATCGGCCCGGCCGGGGGCGACCTCATGCAGGAAGACGACCTCCGAGCGCCATTCGCGCACCCTCATCGTATGGCAGGCCAAGCGCTCCAGGCGACCTTCGAGGTCGGTGAGCTCGTGGTAGTGCGTCGCGAACAGGCCGCGGCAGCGAATGACGTCGTGCAGGTGCTCGATCACCGCCCAGGCCAGCGACAGCCCGTCGTGGGTCGCCGTTCCCCGGCCGATCTCGTCGAGGATGACCAGCGAGCGGCCCGTCGCCTGGTTGAGGATCGTCGCCGTCTCGACCATCTCGACCATGAAGGTCGAGCGCCCGCGGGCGAGGTCGTCGGCGGCGCCGACCCGCGAGAACAGGCGGTCGACGATGCCGAGGCGAAAGCGGGCCGCCGGCACGAAGGCGCCGGCCTGGGCGAGGACGACCAGCAGCGCGTTCTGGCGCAGAAAGGTGCTCTTGCCGGCCATGTTGGGGCCGGTGAGGAGCCACAGCCGGTCGGTCTCGGCGAGCCGGCAATCGTTGGCGACGAAGCGCCCCGCTTCGCCGGCGACGGCCGCCTCGACCACCGGGTGGCGACCCGCCTCGACCTCGAAGGCGAGCCCCTCCCCGAGCTCCGGGCGGACCCAGCCGGCGGCGGCCGCGAGCTCGGCCCAAGCGGCGGCCACATCCAGCTCGGCCAGCGCCCGGGCGGTCGCGATGAGCGGCTTCGCCGCGGCCGCCACGGCCGCGGCGAGCCGGTCGAGGATGGCGTCCTCGCGAGCGCGGGCCGCCGCGTCGGCCTGCTCGAGACGCAGCTCGAGGTCGCTCAACTCGGCGCAGGCGAAGCGGCTGGCCGCGGCGAGGCCCTGGCGCCGGACGAAGGTCGCCGGCAGCCGGTCGGCGTACTGGGCTGCGACCTCGACGTAGAAACCCAGCATATGGTTGTGGCGCACCTTGAGGCCGGCGATGCCGGTCTCCTCGCGCAGCTTGGCCTCCAGCCCCGCGATGTGTCGCCGACCTTGATCGCGGAGCGAGCGCGCCGCGTCCAGCTCGGCGTCGTAGCCCGCGCGGATGGCCTCGCCCTCGCGGGCGAGCCTCGGCGGGGTGTCGACGAGCGCCGCCGCCAGCTCCAGGCCCAAGGCCGCCTCGGCCGCGAGCGGTGCGGCAAATGACGCGAGCGGCGCCGCCGCATCGTCGAGCGTCGCCGCCACCTCGCCGGCCACGGCGACGGTGCGGGCGACGGCGCCGAGGTCGCGCGGGCCGCCGCGGCCGAGACCGAGCCGGCCCAACGCCCGCTCCAGGTCGGGCGCCTCGCCCAAGGCCGCCCGCAACCGGCGCCGCCGCTCGCCGTCCTGGCGCAAGGCGGCGACCCGATCGTGACGGACGGCGATCGTCGCGAGGTCGGTCAGCGGGCCGGCCAGATGGCGCTGCAGCAGGCGCGCGCCCGCGGCCGTGCGGGTTCGGTCGACGGTGGCGAGCAGGGTGCCGTCGCGGCCGCCGTCGAGCGCCTCGACCAACTCGAGGTTGCGCCGGGTCGAGGGATCGAGGGCGAGCTGGCCTTGCACGGTCTGGCTCGCGAGCGGCTGCAGGCCGGGCATGGCGCCCTTCTGGGTCAGCTCGACATAGGCGAGGACCGCACCGGCAGCGCCGAGCTCCGCGTCGGTGAAAGTGCCGAAACCGTCGAGGGCGCTCACCCCGTAGGCGCGCCGCAGCCGCTCCTCGCCCGCGTTCGGCGCGAGCTGGTGGGCTTCGAGCGTGACGAGCCGCGCGCGCCAGTCGGCGAGCGCCGTGGTGAAACGCGGGTCGCTCGCGAGGCTCTCGGCGACGAGCAGCTCCCGCGGCTCGAGCCGTGCCAGCTCCGCCGCGAGCTGCTCCGCCGGTAGGGCCGCCGTCTGGAAATGGCCCGAGGCGAGCTCCAGCCAGGCGAGCGCGAAGCCCGCCGCATCCTCGGCCAGGGCGGCGAGGAAGCTGTCGCGGCGCGCATCGAGCAGCTCGTCCTCGGTGAGCGTGCCGGGGGTGACGATGCGCACCACGTCGCGCTCGACGAGCTTCGCCGCACCTTTGCGCTTCTTCGCCTCGGCCGGGTCTTCGAGCTGGTCGCAGACGGCCACGCGAAAGCCCCGGCGGATGAGACGCTGCAGGTAGGTTTCGGCGTTGTGCACCGGCACGCCGCACATCGCCACCTCCTCGCCGTCGTGCTTGCCGCGGCGGGTCAGCGCGATGTCGAGCGCCGCCGCCGCACGCACCGCGTCGTCGAAGAACAGCTCGTAGAAGTCGCCCATGCGGTAGAACAGCAGCAGGTCCGGGTGCTGCGCCTTGATCGCCAGGTACTGGCGCATCATCGGCGTCGCGGCGGCGGCATCCATGGGCGGGTCCGGTTCGAGGTGGGCGCGCGCTCTTGAAGGCTTGTTAACCGAATGCGGCGAGGATGCTCGGAGTTCGCGGCGGCCGCAAGCCGCCACCACCCCGGGCGGAGAGCCCCGATGTCCCGAGCCCAAGACCGTGTCGCCGCCTACCTCCAGCGCAATCTCGACGACCACTGGACCGACGCCGAGGCCAATGCCGAGGTGCTCGCCGAGGAGATCTCGGAACTCGACTGGGCCGGCCGGGCGACCGCGATCGACTGGTTCCTCTGGCAGCTCGGGACCCGGATGCTGAGCGAGGCCGAGGCCGCGGCCGTCATCGACCGCGACCGCACCGGCATGCGCGCGAGCGCGGCGCGCGCGCGCTACGTCGACGTCGGCCAGCACACGCTCGCGGCCGTCCTCATGCGCCTCGACGAAGACCCCTACCACGTCGCCGACGCCCAGGAGGCCGCGGTGTTCGCGGTCTCCCCCTTGGCCGTGCACCGCATGGCGCTCGAAAGGTGGCTCGCTGTCACCGATCCGAGCAAGCTCGCCGAGGCGCTTTGCGGCCTGCCCGGCACGAGCTTCCTCGCCATGGCCGGCTCCTTCGACGACACCGTCACGGCCCTGTGCGCCCGCGACGCCTTTTGGCGGACCATGCTCGGCCGAAACGCCGGAGCGTGACCACCCAGCCGCGGCAGGCGCCCGGCGTCGAGCAGCCGGCGGAAACGCCGTCCACCGCGACGAGCGCCAGACTGGGCGGCACGACGCCAAGCGCCGCGCCGCCCGCCACCCCAGAACGGCATCATAAGCCCCCGCGGTCGCCGAGGCGCCGACGATGACCGGCGAGCCCGTGACCCAGAGGCGCGTCACTCTATGCAAGCCGTCCGAGCTCGGGTGAGCCGCGCGATACGAAACTCGCCGTATTTTCGTCGGAAGGCATATGCGCCCCGAGACGGCGCTCGATCGTCGCGCGGTGGAGCGGGCGATGAGATTCGAACTCACGACCCCAACCTTGGCAAGGTTGTGCTC
>CAYZSE010000104.1:0-12425 GCA_964481035.1 uncultured Geminicoccaceae bacterium
GGCGGCGCGTCTTGGGTTGCGGGAGCTGCGGGGGAGACCTGCGGCGCGGGCTCACGCCGTCTGTGCGAGCAGTCGCGCGATGGTCTCGGGCTCGCGCTCGAGGAGCTTCAAGAGCGTCAGGGCGGGACCGGAGGGCTTGCGGCGGCCTTGCTCCTAGTCGCGGATGGTGGCGACGGGGACGCCGAGCGCCCGGGCGAAGTCGACGTGGGTCATGGCGAGCCGGGCGCGGACGAGGCGCACGTCGGGGGCGGGGATGGGGCGCAGGTGCCGGGCGAGCGCAGGCGCGCCGAAGTCGGGCGCGTCGGGGTCTTCGGCAATGGCGCGGTCGATGTCCGCCTCGGTTGGATCGTCTTGATGGGCTTCTTGCGCCGGCGTCAGCTTGGCCGCCACGAGCGCCTCGTCCATCGTCAAGCGAACGATTTTGGTTTTACCCATAGCGGCGCTCCTCGCGGCGATTGGCGCGGCGCACCGAGATGATCCGGTAGGCCTTGCCGCGCAGCGTGTACCTGCAAGCGTAGAACCTGCCATCGATGCGGGCGTAGGCGATGCGGCGCTCCTCCCCGTCATCCAGGCGGTCGGCCCGACGGTCGGTGACGGCGAACCGGATGATCTGCGCCTCGAAGACGAGGGGCAATCCGTGTCGGCGGAGGTCGAGCGCATCCTTCGCCGCGTCGAACTCCATCTCCATATACGGCTCTGCCGTAGCGGCGGCAGGCGGTGTCAGCCGCGGGTCGCGGCGCGGAGGCGGATGAGGGCGAGGACGGTGTCGATGGTCGGCGTCTTCACCTCGACGATGCGGCCGAGCTCCTGCACCGCGGTGACCAGCGCGTCGATCTCGAGGGGGCGGCCGCGCTCGAGGTCCTGGAGCATCGAGGTCTTGTGGGCGCCGACGGCGGCAGCCCCCTCGATGCGCTGGTCGACGTCGATGGGGAACTTGACGCCGAGCCGTTCGGCGATGGCCTGGGCCTCGAGCATCATGTGGCGGGCGACCGCACGGGTGCCGGGGTCGGCACAGAGCACGTCGAGCGTGGCGCCGGTGAGCGCCGAGATCGGGTTGAAGGAGAGGTTGCCCCAGAGCTTGATCCAGATCTCGTCGCGGATCTTCGGGCGGACCGGCGCCTTGAGGCCCGCCGCCTGCAGCGCCTTCATGAGCCGCTGCGCGCGCGCCGAGCGCTCGCCTGAAGGCTCGCCCAGGGAGTAGCGGTCGCCCTCGACATGGGCGACGACGCCTGGCTCGGTGACCTCGGCCGCCGGGTAGACGACGCAGCCGAGGACCCGCTCGGGGCCGATGCCGTCCCACTGGACGTTGCCGGGATCGACCGTCTCGAGGCGGTGGTTCTCGTAACGCCCCGCCAGCCGGTAGAAGTACCACCAGGGCACGCCGTTCACGGCCATGACGACGCAGGTGTCGGGGCCCAAGAGCGGCCGCATCAGGGGCACGACGCCCGGCACCTGGTGCGCCTTGAGGGTGACGATGACGTAGTCTTGCCGCCCCAGCGCTGCCGGATCGCTGGAGGCGTCGACATCGACCGCCGTCCGCGCGCCGCCCTCGACGAGCGTCAGGCCGTTCGCTTGCATGGCCGCGAGGTGCGGCCCGCGGGCGACGAGGCTCACCTCGACGCCGGCCCGAGCGAGCTTGGCGCCGAGGTGCCCGCCGATGGCGCCCGCACCGTAGATGCAGATGCGCATCACGCGACCCCGAGCTTCTCGGCGAGGCCGATGCGCTGCATCTTGCCGGTGGCGCCCTTGGGGATCTCGGCCACGATGAGCACCTTGCGCGGTACCTTGAAGTCGGCGAGGTGGCGAGCCGCGAAGTCGCGGATCTCGCGCTCGCTGGCGTTTCGGCCCTCCTTGAGCACGACGGCGGCGGCGACCTCCTCGCCGAGCTTGTCGTGCGGCATGGCGAAGGTCACGACCTGCTGGATTGCCGGGTGGTCCATGAGGATCTCGTCGACCTCGAGGGGCGAGACCTTCTCGCCGCCGCGGTTGATGATCTCCTTCAAGCGCCCGGTGATCCGCAGGTAGCCTTCCTCGTCCATGACGCCCTGATCGCCGGTCCGAAACCAGCGCCGGCCGGCGTGCGTGAAAAACGACGTGGCGTTGGCGTCCGCGTTGGCCTCGTAGCCGGGGGTGACGTTGGGCCCGGAGATGACGACCTCGCCGGTCTCGCCGGTCCCGAGAAACGTGCCCTCGGCCGCGTCGGCGATACGGATGTGCGGGCCCGCCTCGACGCCGACCGAGCCGGCCTTGCGCGGCGCCGGGGGCAGGGGGTTCGAGGCCATCTGGTGCGCCGCCTCGGTCATGCCGTAGCTCTCGATGACCGGGCACCCGAAGGTGCCCTCGAGCGCCGTCATCACCTGCGGCGGCAGCGAGGCCGACGACGAGCGGATGAAGCGGAGCGGTGTGGCCGCGATCGCGTCCCGGTTGCGCTCCGCGCGCGCCAGGATCGCCTGGTGCATGGTCGGCACCGCGGTGTACCAGCTCGGTTTCGCCTCCTCCAGCCAGGCGAAGAACCTGAGCGCGTTGAAGCCCGGCGTGCACCAGACCGACGCCCCGGCGCCGAGCGACGCCAGCACCGCGGCGATCAGGCCGTGGATGTGGAAGAGCGGCATGACGTTCAAGCAGCGGTCGGCGGGCGTCAGCGCCAGGATTGCGGCGACGTGCTCGGCCGAGGCGGCGACGTTCTTTTGCAGGAGCGGCACGATCTTGGGGCGCGAGGTCGTGCCCGAGGTGTGCAGCACGAGCGCCACGTCGTCGGCGTCGGCGAGGCCCGCGACGAGCGGCTCGGCGCGCTCGTCGATCTCGGGCGCGAGGGTGAAGTCGCCGGCGAAGCCGTCCGGATCGACGGCGAGCCTGAGGATCAGGCAGCCGTGCCGGCGCCCGGCGGCGACGGCCGGGCCCTCGTCGTCCTTGGCGACGATCAGCGCCTTGGCCTTGAGGTCGGTGAGGTAGAAGTCGAACTCCTCCTCGCGGTAGGCGGGATTGAGCGGCGCCGTGACGCCGCCCGTGGCGACGGCGAGAAAGCACGCCGCCATCTCGGGACCGTTCGGCAGCACGATCGCGACCCGGTCGCCGCGACCGATGCCCAGATGGTTGAGCGTCGCTCGGGTGTGGGCGCACAGCCGTCTCAGGTGTCCGAAGTCCAGCCAGCGCCGCCCGGGGGCGCCGATGGCGAGGGCGTCCTGAGGATGGCCGGGCAGGAGATCGGCGACCGTGTCGGCCATGGCGCGGGTGTCCTTCTTGGCGGTGTCGTTCGACGAGAACGATCGCAAGGTCGACCCGCGAAAGCGCCGAGCGAACCCCGATCAAGGGGCTGAGGATAGCTGCCGGCGCCCGCCCGATGAAGGGCCTGGTTCAGGCGGGCACCGTCGGCGCTCCTATTGGCCGCCGCCGAGGCTGTGGACGTAGAGGGAGACCATCTTGATGTCCTCGGGGCGGAGCCGGTCGATCCAGCCGGGCATGACGCCGTGCTGCGGATGCCAGATCTGGGCCTGGATCTCCTCGAAGGTGCCGCCGTAGAGCCAGATGGCATCGGTGAGGTTGGGCGCGCCCAGATCCTCGACGCCCATGCCGTTCTCGCCGTGGCAGGCGCTGCACTGCTCGGCGAAGATCACCGATCCCGCTTCGACCAGCTCGGGGCGCGGCGCCTCGCGGCTCGACAGGGTGACGACGTAGCTCGCGACCTCGTCGATCTCCTCGCGGGTGAGCAGGCCGTCGACGCCGTAGCCCGGCATCATCGAGAAGCGCGCGTCGTACTCGTACTCCTGGTTGCGGACGCCGTAGAGGATGGTCTGCTGGATCGCATCGAGCGTGCCACCCCAGATCCAGGCATCGTCGGCGAGCACGGGATAGTTGAGCTGGCCGGCGCCGCCGACGGCGTGGCATGGCGCGCAGTTGTCGCCGAAGACGATGCGCCCGCCGGTGAGCGCGTAGGTCAACAGGTCGGGATCCGCCTGGATGTCGTCGAGCGAAGCGTCGACGATGCGCTGGTTGATGCCGGCGCGGGCCGTCTCGGCCTCGGCGATCTCGCGGGCGACACGCTCGCGCGCGGTGCTGCCCATGAGCCCCGTCGTCGCGCCGGGGCCGTAGGGTATCGCCGGGAACAGAATGAACCAGACCACCGCGAACGCGATGCAGACGTAGAAGGTGTAGACCCACCACGAGGGCAGGGGGTTGTTGAGCTCCTTGATCCCGTCCCACTCGTGGCCGGTCGTCTCGACGCCGGTGACGGCATCCTTCTCGGGCTTGGCGGCCATCTAGCTGTCCTTGTCCTCGAACGGGATACGCCCGCGCTCTTCCCACTTCTTGCGATTGCTCGGCTTGAAGGCCCACCAGACGATGCCGAGAAAGATCAGCACCATGCCCACCAGCCAGACCTGGTAGAGCACGTTCATGACCCCGCTTTCCTCCATCGGGCGCTCCTAGTGCTGGCGCAACGCCTCGGGGTCGACGGCGGTGAAGTCCACCATCCGGCCGAGGATCTGCAGATAGGCGACGAGCGCGTCCATCTCCGTGAGCCGCCCCGGCTGGCCGTCGAGGTCGCCGACATAGGCCTTGGGATAGCGCTCCTGGACCGCCGCCCAGTCGCCGTCGGGCGACGCCTGGTTGCGCATGTCGAAGGCGGCGTTCGCGACCATCTCCTCGGTGTAGGGCACGCCGACGACGCGGTTGGTCTCGAGATGCGCCGCGTACGCGTTGGGATCGAGGTCGGTTTCGAGGAGGAACGCGTAGGGCGGCATGATGCTCTCGGGCACGACCGAGCGCGGATCGACGAGATGCGCGACATGCCAGTCGTTGGAGTACTTGCCGCCGACTCGGGCGAGGTCGGGCCCGGTGCGCTTCGAGCCCCACTGGAAGGGGTGGTCGTACATGCTTTCGGCGGCGAGGCTGAAGTGGCCGTAGCGCTCGACCTCGTCCCGGAAGGTCCGGATCTGCTGGCTGTGGCAGACGTAGCAGCCCTCGCGGACGTAGACGTTGCGACCGGCGAGCTCGAGCGGCGAGTAGGGTCGCACGCCCTCGACCCGCTCGATGGTGTTCTCGATCGAGAACAGCGGCGCGATCTCGACGATGCCGCCGACGGCGACGACGACGAGGATGCCGGCGGTGAGTGCCACCGTGCGCGTCTCGAAGACCTCGTGCTGTTTCCAGGCCATGCGCGCGGCTCCCCTACTCGGCCGGCACGGACGCCGGGCCCCGCGCGGCGACCCGCTCGGTCGCCACGTCGCCCCGGGCCGTCCGCCACAGGTTGTAGACCATGATCAGCGCGCCGGTCAGGAACAGGACGCCGCCGAGCGCACGGATGACGTAGAAGGGATGCATCGCCTCGACCGTCTCGATGAACGAGAACTGCAGAAAGCCGAGGTCGTCGTAGGCCCGCCACATCAGCCCCTGCATGATTCCGGAGACCCACATCGCCGTGATGTAGAAGACGATGCCCAGCGTCGCGACCCAGAAGTGCCACTCGACCAGCCGCAAGCTGTAGAGGCCCTGCCGCTTCCACAGCTTGGGCACGAGATAGTAGAGGGCGCCGAAGCTGACGAAGGCGACCCAGCCCAGGGCCCCCGAATGGACGTGGCCGACGGTCCAGTCGGTGTAGTGGGAGAGCGCGTTGACCTGGCGGATCGACATCAGCGGGCCCTCGAAGGTGCTCATGCCGTAGAAGGCGACCGAGACGACGAGGAAGCGCAGGACCGGGTCGGTCCTGAGCTTGTCCCAGGCCCCCGAGAGCGTCATCAGGCCGTTGATCATGCCGCCCCAGGACGGCATCCACAGCATGATCGAGAAGGTCATCCCGAGGATCTGCGTCCAGTCCGGCAGCGACGTGTAGTGTAGGTGATGCGGTCCTGCCCAGATGTAGAGGAAGATCAGGGCCCAGAAGTGGACGATCGACAACCTGTAGGAGTAGATCGGCCGCTCCGCCTGCTTCGGCACGAAATAGTACATCATGCCGAGAAAGCCGGCGGTGAGGAAGAAGCCGACGGCGTTGTGGCCGTACCACCACTGGGTCATCGCGTCCTGGACGCCGGAGAAGAGCGAGTAGCTCTTCGTCCCCGTGAACGACACCGGAACCGCCAGGTTGTTGACGATATGCAGCATGGCGATGGTGACGATGAAGGCGAGATAGAACCAGTTGGCCACGTAGATATGGCTCTCGCGGCGGGTCATCAGCGTCCCGGCGAAGGCGACCAGATAGGCAACCCAGACGATCGTCAGCCAGATGTCGACGTACCACTCGGGCTCGGCGTACTCGCGGCTCTGGGTGATGCCGAGCACGTAGCCCGAGGCGGCGAGCACGATGAACAGCTGGTAGCCGACGAAGACGAACAGCGCCAGATAATGACCGCCGAAGAGCCGCTGCCGGCAGGTGCGCTGCACCACGTAGAGCGAGGTGGCGATCAGTGCGTTGCCGCCGAAGGCGAAGATGACGGCGGAGGTGTGGACCGGGCGCAGGCGCCCGAAGTTTAGCCAGGCCGGGCCGGGATTGAGCTCGGGATAGGCGAGCTGAAAGGCGATGAAGGTCCCGGCGAGGAAGCCGACCACGCCCCAGAAGATCGTCGCGATGACGAACCAGCGGATCACGTCCTCGACGTAGTCCGCGGGCTGGGAGCGCGCGGCGAGTCCGGAGCCGGCCGTCGCTGCAAGCGTTGACATGATGCCTCCGTCCGAAAACCACCCGAGCGCCCGCGTCATTCATTCACAGCAGCGCTCAGCCGGACGATCGAGCGGTGACAGCGAACGGACTTCGTGGCGTATAGTGTGTTCGCGCCAGAGCGCCAACCACACGTCGTGGATGTGGATCAACGGTGGGGGCCGTGGCAGTTATGCATAAGTTCAACGGGCTCAGGGGGGAAAGGCGATGAGTGAGGCCGTCCCGGTTTTTTCCAAAGCGAGCGCGTCGATCCGTCACGTCGAGCTCGACCGCCCCTGGCACTGGCTCGAGGCCGGCTGGCGGGATCTGGTCGCGGCGCCCGGGACCTCGCTGAGCTTCGGCGTCGTCTTCGCCGTCGCCGGCTACCTCATCACCTTCGGGCTGTTCGCCGCCGGCATCCCCTACCTGACGCTGCCGCTCGCGGCCGGCTTCATGATCATGGGCCCGTTTCTCGCCACCGGCTTCTACGAGATCAGCCGCCAGCGCGCCGCCGGCGGCAAGGCCTCGCTCGCCGACGCCTTCGGCGCCTGGCGGCGGAACCCTTCGCAGATCGCGCTGATGGGCGTCGCGCTGTTGTTGATCTTGATCTTCTGGGCGCGGATCGCCGCCATGATCTTCATGCTCTATTTCGGCATCGGCAACGTGCCGTCGATCGACAAGCTTCTCGTCGAGACCTTCCTCGAGCCGAGCTCGATCCCGTTCCTCGTCTTCGGCACGGCGGTCGGCGGGGTGCTCGCGACCGCGACCTTCGCCATCACCGTCGTCTCGATCCCGCTCCTGATCGACCGCGCCGACGCCAATGTCATCGAGGCCATCGCCACGAGCGTCAAGGCGGCGACGACGAACGTCCGGGCGATGGCGCTCTGGGGCCTGTTGATCGTCGTCTTCACCGCCGCCGGCCTCGCCACCCTGTATCTCGGGCTCATCGTGGTGATGCCGCTGATCGGCCACGCGACCTGGCACGCCTACAAGGATCTCGTGCAATTCGACGAGAACCCGACGACCTCCAGCTGAACGAGGACCGCCATGGGACCCTGGATCTTCGGCGCGGCGATGGCGCTCTTGAGTCTGCTCGGCCTGTTCATGGCGAGCTTCGCCACGGATGCCGTGTTCCACGCGACCGGTCTCGGCCTCTTTCTGGTGGGCGTGATCGTGATCTTCTTGCTGATCAGGCGCGGTACGCCGCCGAGGAAGGAAGGTCTGCAGGGCGACCGGTGAGCGCGGCACCCGCCGCCGACGTGGGTCCGCCGGCCGCAGGGCTCGATCAGCGCGCGCCCGCACCGGCGATGCGCTCGATCCGCGGTGCGTCGGGCGCGGCGAAGGCGAGACGGAACTGGTGCAGTCGATCGCACGACCGCACGGTCCATAGCTCGGCGGCGCCGCCGGCGCCCCCGTCGCCCGTCGGCCGCGTATCGACCACCCAGCGCTCGCGGCAATCCGGGTCCGGGACGCGGCCCAGGACCTGCAGCGATGCCGCTTGCTGCGCCTGCGGCGTCGCCCGGGTCGTCCCCGGCAGAAGCACCGTGACCGCGAGAACGCCGGGCGTGGCCTCGTCGACGACCAGATTGACGAGCTGGACCTGGCCGCACGCCTCGCCTCGCCAGCGCTCGCGTGTCCGCCCGGGCGGCGTGGCGGGGACGACGGTGAGCGGGCGCCAGCGGGGCGGCGCTGAGCAAGCGTCGACGGACGGCGGCGCCAGGGCCGGCAGATCCGACGCGATCAGCCTGGATGGCGGCATGGTGGTGGTGGCTTCCTCTTCGGGGACGCTCGCGCAGGCGGCGAGCGCGGCGACGAGGAGGATGGGGACGATCGGCTGCATGGCGCGATCGAGAACCTCCGCGCCGGGTTGTCAAGCTCCGCTGCGGATCGGCTTCGCGCCGCGCAACGCGCTTGTCTCGTCACGCGCCTTTGGGCTTGATAGGGAGAACGTGCCGTGGCGCCACGGCCCGTGGCCTGCGAGGGAGGATTAGGGATGCTCACCATCGGCCGCCGCTGGCTCGTGATCGCGGCGCTGAGCGTGGCCTTCGCCGCACCGGCGACGGCGCTCGAGCCGGATCGGGCCAGGTCATTCGTCGAGCGGGTGGCCGACCGCGCCACGGCGGCGATCGGCAGCGACGCGCCGGCGGGGCAGCGCGAGGCTCGGCTTCGCGATGTTCTCCTCGCGGCCTTCGACATCGAGTATATCGGCCGGCTTGTGCTCGGGCCGACCTACCGCTCGCTCACCGACGCCCAGCGTCGCGCGTACGACGACGCTTTCCGCCAGTGGGTTCTCGCCACCTACGCCCGCCGCATCAGCGACTACGGCGGTGAGCAGGTACAGGTCCTCGATGCCGCGTCGGCCGGTTCTCAGGACGTGAAGGTGCAGAGCCGGGTCGTCGGGCTGGCCAGCCAGGAGCCGGTGCGGATCGATTGGCGCGTCCGCGAGCGCAGCGATGGCCTCAAGATCATCGACATCGAGGTCGAAGGCGTCAGCATGGCGATCTCGCAGCGCAGCGAGTTCGCCTCGGTGGTTGAGCAACGGGGCGTCGACGGCCTGATCGCGCTGCTCGAGGAGCGCTCGCACGCGGCGTCGTGAGTGCTGCCCGCCCGCGCCGTTACGGAGTATCTTCCTAGTAGAGAGGCGATGTGGTAACCGGACCCGGCTCGGGCAGAGCGCGGAGAGGGTCATCTCTAATCGATTCTGGCGCTTGGGCCTGGCGGCGCTGCTCGTGCTCGTCGCCGCGGCTGCCACGGCGGTGGCCAGAGAGCGTCTCGTCGTCGTCAACTCGGCATCCTGGGCGCCCTACAGCTTTCTCGACGGGCACGGCGAGCCGCGTGGTCTCCTGGTCGACTTCTGGCGCCTCTTCGGCGAACGCAACGGCATCGAGGTCGAATTCGAGCTGGTCGACTGGAACGAGACGGTGCCGGCGGTGGTCGCGGGCCGAGCCGACGCGCATGGCGGGCTGAGCTGGTCCGCGCCGCGGGCCGAGGAGCTGGCGTTCACGCGACCGGTCTTCCAAGTCTCGACGCTGCTGTTCGTTCGCACCGGCGCCGGCATCTCCCACCTCGCGGATGCGGCCGATGCAGGTGCCAGCGTGGGCGTGATCGCCGGTTCGGTAGAGGCGGCGTTCCTCGAGGAGCACTTCCCAAGGGTATCGCGCCGGCCCTTTGGCACGAGCGCGGCGATGGTCGAGGCGGCTGTCGTGGGCAGCATCGACGCGTTCGTCGCCGACCACGCTCTCGGTGCCTACCGCCTGATCGAGCACGAAGCGCTGGGCGCGTTCGAGGCGGTGGACGCGCTCTACACCGAGCCGATCCATGTCGCCGTGCGGGCCGGCGATACCGAGCTGCTGGAGTGGCTGGAGCGCGGCTTTCAGGCGATCACGCCCGAGGAGGTCGAAGCCATCGAATGGCGTTGGCTGGTGCCGCGCGACCCTTTGCCGCCCTGGCTGGTGCCGGCCGCGACGGGTGCCGGCGTCACCTCTCTCGCAGCGCTCGTGCTCCTGCATTATCTCGCGCTGCGGCGGACCGTGCGGCGGCGCACGGGCGAGCTGCGGGCGATGGTCGCCGAACTCGCCGCGGCCAATGCCGAGCTGGATCGGCGCGCCCATCGCGATGCGCTGACCGGCATCGCCAATCGCTATCGTTTCGTCGATCTCGCCCATCGCGAGCTCGACCGCGCGCGACGCTATCGCCGCCCGCTGGCCCTGGCGGTGCTCGATCTCGACCACTTCAAGGCGGTCAACGACGGCCTCGGCCACGCCGCGGGCGATGCCGTGCTCGTCGAGCTGGCGCGGCGCGGCGAGCGCGCGCTGCGGGCGACCGACGTGCTCGCGCGTCTCGGCGGCGACGAGTTCGCGATCCTCATGCCCGAGACCACCGTCGAGCAGGCGCGAGAGGTTTGCCAGCGAGTGGTCGCCGAGTTGTCCACCGACGACGTCGCGTGGCGCGGGCACCGCATCCCCATCCGCGCCAGCATCGGCGTCGCCGGTTGGCGCTCGGGGCTCGATGTCGATGGCTGGCTGCGCCAAGCGGACGCCGCGCTCTACGAGGCCAAGGCGCGAGCGGGCGAGAACGGCGCGGGGCTCGTCGTCGACGTCGCTTGACACGAAGACGTTACCCGGGCCCTCTGCGGCCGGCACCGGGGAGGCGGGCATGCGGCGGAACGGCGGACGCATCTTGGTCGAGCAGATCGCCCGCAACAACATCGCCAAGGTCTTCGGCGTGCCCGGCGAGAGCTATCTCGCCGCACTCGACGCCCTCTACGACGCGCCCGACATCGAGTTCGTGACCTGCCGCCAGGAGGGCGGGGCGGCGATGATGGCGGACGCCTGGGCCCGGCTCACGGGATCGCCCGGCGTCGCCTTCGTGACGCGCGGGCCCGGGGCCACCAACGCCAGCCCCGCCGTGCACATCGCGCGCCAGGACAGCGTGCCGCTGGTGCTCATGGTGGGCCAGATCGACGGCGCCTTCCGCGGCCGCGAGGCGTTCCAGGAGATCGACTACCAAGCCTTCTTCGGGCCGATCGCCAAGTGGGCGTTCGAGGTCGACCGCATCGAGCGCATCCCCGAGCTCGTCCACCGCGCCTTGGCGACGGCGCTCTCGGGCCGCCCGGGACCCGTCGTTCTCGCCTTCCCCGAGGACGTGCTCCGCGCCGAGGCCGACGTCGAGGACGCGGCGCCGGTGCGGGTCCGCGAAGCGGCCCCGGACCCGGCGGCGATGGCCGAGCTGCACGCCCGGCTCACGGCGGCGAAGCGGCCCTTCCTCCTGGTCGGCGGCGGTGGCTGGACGGCCGAGGGCCATGCTGCTCTCGAGCGTTTCGCCGAGGCCTGGCGCCTGCCCGTGGGGTGCGGTTTTCGCCGCCAGAGCCTGTTCGACAACGAGCACCCCGCCTACGCCGGTCATGTCGGGCTCACGGTCCCGCGGGATCTCACCGACTACCTCGCCGCAAGCGACCTCGTCGTCGCCCTCGGCAGCCGGCTCAGCGAGGCGTCGAGCGACGGGTACCGCCGCTTTCCCCAGGCCAGCACGCCCGGGCGCGCGCTGGTTCACCTCCACGCCGATCCGGTAGAGCTCGGCCGGGTGTACCGCGCCGACCTCGCGATCCCCACGGGCGTGAACGCCGCCGCGAAGGCGCTCGCGGCGCTGCCCGTGACACCTGCGCCGGTCTGGATCGAGCATACCGAGCGGCTGCACGCGGCCTATCTCGCCTCGACCGAGCGGGTCCTCGAAAATCCCGGCGCGCTGCAGCTCGGCCAGATCCTCCGCTGGCTCGACGCGCGCCTGCCGCCGGATGCCATCGTCTGCAACGGGGCCGGCAACTACGCGATCTGGGTGCACCGCTTTCGCAAGTACCGCCGCTTCATGACCCAGCTCGCCCCGACCTCGGGCTCGATGGGCTACGGCACGCCGGCGGCGGTAGGCGCCAAGCTCTGCCACCCCGAGCGGCTGGTCGTGGCGTTCGCCGGCGACGGCTGCTTCTTGATGAACGGCCAGGAGTTCGCCACCGCCTGCCAGGTCGGCGCCGCGATCGTCGTCGTCGTGGTCGACAACCGCCAATACGGCACGATCCGCATGCACCAGGAGCGCGACCATCCCGGGCGCCGCTGCGGCACGACGCTCGCCAACCCGGACTTCGCCGCGCTCGCCCGCGCCTATGGCGGCCACGGCGAGACGGTGGAACGCACCGAAGCGTTCGAGCCGGCCTTCGAGCGGGCGGTGGCGAGCGGCAAGCCCGCGCTCTTGCATCTCCACCTGGACCCGCGGGCGATCACCCCGGAGACGTTTCTGCAGGCCT
>CAYZSE010000105.1:0-12415 GCA_964481035.1 uncultured Geminicoccaceae bacterium
CCAGGACGCTTACCCCTTGAATCTTTTCTTCTTTACTTCTGGGGGTCTGGGGGCGTAGCCCCCAGCGGCGATTTTTTATCCACAGGCGGAGAAGCATGAGTGTGAAGTCGACCGACAATGCGCGACGCACCGGGCCGGCGCTGGACGTCCTCAGCCCGACCAGAAGGTGTCGTCGGTGAGCTGGGCGAAGGACCAGGGGCAAGTGGCGGGGAAGGTGGTGCGGTCGAGGCCGGTCTCGCGGGCCGCTTCGAGGCGGGCGCGGGCGTAGGCGCGCTCGACGATCTCGGGGAGCTGGGCCTTCGGGCTGGGGTTGTCGGCGAGGTGGTCCGTGACGTCGCGGCGCTGCACCGCGATCGTGGCAACGGCTTTCGTGGTCACCGTCAGCACGCCGCATCGACGACCGGTCCGGGCGCGCATGGGCATTGGCTGCGGGCGGCCGGGAGGTCGAGGGGCGCGGTGGTGATCGGGGTTGCGAGGGGCGGGCGTCGCGTGATGGGCAGGCGTGGCGTGGCGTGGTAGGATCGAAGCGTTTTGCCACGGTTCGGGTCGCCGTCATGTCGCTGCGCCGCCGCTTGCTCCGCCTCTTGCGCGGCGGGTGGCGCGCCGGTGCGGGCGAGCCCCATGACCGAGCGAAGCCGAGCGGCGGCGCCGGGACCGGTCGTCGCGAGGGCGGCGCCGGTGCTTTCCCGCCGGCCGGAATGGCGCTAGATCCGAACGGCGCAGCCGGCGCCGGGCGGCCGGCCCCCTCTTCTCGACGGGAAGGACCGATGGCGGAGCAGTACGACGTGGTGGTGATCGGCGGCGGGCCCGGCGGCTACGTCGCCGCCATCAAGGCCGCGCAGCTGGGCTTCAAGACCGCCTGCGTCGAGAAGCGCGGGGCCCTGGGCGGCACCTGCCTCAACGTCGGCTGCATCCCGTCGAAGGCGCTTTTGCACTCCTCGGAGCTGTTCGAGGAGGCCTCGAACGGCATGGCCAAGCACGGGGTGAAGGTCACGGGCGTCGAGCTCGACCTGGCGGCGATGCTCGGCCAGAAGGACAAGGCCGTGCAGGAGCTGACCCAGGGGATCGAATTCCTCTTCAAGAAGAACAAGGTGGACTACGTGAAGGGCCACGGCCGGCTCGCCGGCACCGGCAAGGTGGCGGTCGAGCTCACCGATGGCGGCACGCAGGAGCTCGAGGCGAAGCACGTCGTCATCGCCACCGGCTCCGACATCATGCCGTTGCCGGGCGTCGAGATCGACGAGGAGCGCGTCGTCTCCTCGACCGGCGCGCTCGATCTGCAGGCGGTGCCGAAGAAGCTCCTGGTCGTCGGCGGCGGCTATATCGGGCTGGAGATGGGCACGGTGTGGCGGCGGCTCGGCAGCGAGGTCACGGTCGTCGAGTTCCTCGACCGCATCACCCCGGGCATGGACGGCGAGGTCGCCAAGCAGTTCCAGCGCATCCTGGAAAAGCAGGGCTTCACCTTCCGCCTCGCCACCAAGGTGACCGGCGTCGAGCGGACCGAGGCGGGCTGCCGGGTCACCGTCGAGCCGGCCCAGGGCGGCGAGCCGGAGACGATGGACGTCGACGTCGTGCTCGTCGCCATCGGACGGCGGCCCTACACCGACGACCTCGGGCTCGACACCGTGGGCGTCCAGGTCGACAACAAGGGGCGCATCCCGGTCGACGGCCGCTTCGAGGCGGCCGAGGGCGTCTACGCCATCGGCGACGTCATCGAGGGCCCGATGCTGGCGCACAAGGCCGAGGACGAGGGCGTGTGCTGCGTCGAGATGCTGGCCGGCCAGAAGCCGCACATCGACTACGACGCCATCCCGGGCGTG
The DNA here is from genome assembly GCA_964481035.1 of uncultured Geminicoccaceae bacterium. Taxonomy (GTDB): domain Bacteria; phylum Pseudomonadota; class Alphaproteobacteria; order Geminicoccales; family Geminicoccaceae; genus JAAAPF01. The sequence continues at coordinate 1,821 of CAYZSE010000105.1, forward strand.
GTCTACACGGCGCCCGAGATCGCCTATGTCGGCAAGAACGAGGAGCAGCTGAAGGAGGCGGGCATCGCCTACCGGGTGGGCAAGTTCCCGTTCATGGCGAACAGCCGCGCCAAAGCCGTGGGCCTCACCGACGGCTTCGTCAAGATCCTCGCCGATCCCGAAACGGATCGTGTGCTCGGCTGCCACATCATCGGCGCCGATGCCGGCACGATGATCGCGGAGATCGCGCTGGCGATGGAGTTCGGGGCCAGCTCCGAGGACATCGCCCGCACCTGCCACGCCCATCCGACCCTGCCCGAGGCGATCAAGGAGGCGGCGATGGCCGTCACCATGAAGCCGATCCACATGTGAGTCGGCGAGCGCTCGCGCGGTCGATGCCGCAGCGCATCATCCGGAGGTCGGGCCCACGTTTCGGTACGCGAGCGGGTAAGACGAACGGATCACAGGCTGCGGAGGATCGGCCATGTTTGTTCGGGTGCGGCACTGGACCACGCAGCTCGGCGAGTGGGATCGTTTCGTCAGCCGGCTGGAGCACGAGGGTCTCGAGGGCATGAAGGGCACCGACGGCTTCCAGCGCATGGTCGTCACCGGCGATCCGATGTCGAACTCGGTCGTCACCATCACCTTCTGGGAGAGCGAGGCCAAGGAGCGCGCCTACGAGACGCAAAAGGCCGCGGGCTTTCAGGAGATCGTCAAGGAGATGGTGATGGTGCCGCCCGAGACGCTGGCCTATCCGGTCCTGTTCGACCAGGGGCGGTGACGCCGCGGCGCACGGGCCTCAGCGCCCGACCGCATGGCCGAGGCCGATGGCGACCGCGGTCGCGAGGTTGAGGCTGGAGACGCCGGGCCGCATGGCGATGGTCGCCACCCGGTCGGCCCGCTGGAGCCAGCCGTCGGGCAGCCCATGGCGCTCACCGCCGAAGACGAGCGCGGCGTCGGCGGGAAGGTCGATCGCCGCCAGGGCCTCGCCGCCGACAGCGAAGGCGACGCATCGCCGGCCGCTCAAGTCGAGAGCGTCGCCGCGGGCACAAGGAAGGGCGAACTGCAGGCCGGCGGCGCCGCGTATCGCGGCCGGCGACCAGGGATCGGCGCTCCCGACGATAAGGACGCCCGCGGCGTCGAGCGCGGCCGCGACGCGGATGACGGCGCCGAGATTGCCGGGATGCCGCGGCTCGTGCAGCACGACCGCCGGCCGATCGCGGCGCGCGAGCGTGTCGATGGCCGTCATGTCCGGACGCCGGGCGACGGCGAGCAGACCCGTCTCGGGCGGCCGCGCGGCGGCGGCCTCGAAGGTCGCGGGCGAGCAGGGCCGGAGATGGGCGCCCAGCGCCGGCAGGATGTCCGGTGCGAGGTCGCGGGCGAGCGCCGCGACCGCGTCCGGTTCCGGGCTCACTGCCGCCTCGATCTCGGCGCCGAAGCGCACGGCGTGCTTGAAGGCGTGCAGGCCCTCGAGAAGCGCTACGGTCGGATCGCGTCGCGCGGCGCGAAGCCGGGCGACGAGGCGGGCCTCGGCGGCGCTCACCCCCTCATTCGGCGGGCAGCGGCGCCGGGGCTAGCTCGCCGGGGCGCTGCTCGCGGCCTTCCATCAAGAAGACCGAGAGCAGCGGCGGGATCAGCAGCAGGGTCAGCAGCGCGCTCAAGGAGAGCCCGCCGACCACGACCGAGCCGAGGCCGCGATAGAGCTCCGAGCCGGGTCCGGGAAACAGCACGAGCGGGAGCATGCCGACGAGGCTGGTGATGGTCGACATGAAGATCGGTCGCAGCCGGTTGCTGGTGGCCTCGAGGATCGCCGGCCGGGGCGCCATGCCCTCGGCGCGGACGTGGTAGAGGGTCTGGTCGACCAGCAGGATGGCGTTGTTGACGACAATGCCGATGAGGATGACGAAACCGAGGATGGTCAGCATGTCGAGCGGCTGGAAGGCGGGCGGCTCCAGCGCAGCGAGATACAGGTTGAGCACGGCGAGCCCGCCGATCCCGCCGGCGGCGGCGAGCGGCACGGTGATGAGGATGATGAGCGGGTAGAGGAAGCTCTCGAAGAGGACCGCCATGACGAGATAGACGATGACCAGCGCCATCAGGAGGTCGAGCTTGAGCTCGGCCGCCGTGCGCTCGAGCTGGTCGGCGGTCCCCGACAAGCGCAGGTCGACCCCCGGCGCCAGGCCCTCGGCGCGCAGCGCGCCGATCACGTCGTCTTCGAGGATCTCCATCGCCTGCTCGAGCGGCATCCCCTCGGCGAGGCTGACCACGACGGTCACGGTCCGTTGCCGCTCGACGTGGCGGATCTCCGTCGGTCCCGCCGTCACCTCGACGTCCGCGAGCTGCTCCGCCGGCAAGATCAGGCCCTCGGCGGTGACGATGGGCAGCGCGCCGATGCCCTGGGTGCGGCTCGCCGACGTCTCGGGCCCCAGCAGCGTCAGATCGATCCGATCGCCGTCGACGGTGATCTCGGTGACCCTGAGGCCGTCGTTGAAGGCATCGACGGTCATCCCGAATTCGCGGGTCGTGACCCCGGCGTCGGCGAGCCGAACGCGGTCGGGCACCAGCCGGACCTCGGGCGCGCCGAGCTCGAGGCCGGGTATCGGGCGCAGCTGGTGACCCTCGGAGCGCGGCAGCACCTCGCCGATCTTGCCGGTCGCGCGCAACGCGACGTCGAGGATCTGCTCCAGATCGGGGCCGCTGATGTCGACGTCGATCGAGTTGCCGCCGCCGAAGCCGCGACCGAAGAGCGATGGCTGGCGCACGAAGCCGAAGGTGCCGGGCTCGGCGAAGATCGGACCCGAGAGCGGTCCGATCAGCTCGCCCGCCCGCTGCTCGTCGACCGCGGCGCCGCCGATGAAGGTGTTGCCGCGGAAGGCGACGAAGAAGAAATGCCTCATCTTCGGCGGCTCGCCGGCCTCGCTCTCCGGGCCGGTCTCGATCGCCCAGAGCGGCCGCATGGCCGCCTCGACCGTTTCCGCGATCGACGTCATGGTCTCCAGGTTGTAGCCCGGCGGCGGCACGACGATGCCGAAGACGAGGTTGCGGTTGCCCGACGGCAGATAGCCGAGCTTCGGCATGGCGATCCAGGCGAGCGCGCCGGCGACGACGGCCACGCTCGCCGCGAAGGCGAAGGCAACCAGCCGGTAGCGGATGATCCGCTCCGTGAAGCCCAGCACCAAAGCGCGAAACGCCATCGCGAAGGGGTCGATCACGGGCAGCTGGACCCGGCCGACGGAACCGTCGGCGCGGCCGAGCAGGCGGGCCCCCATCGCCGGGATCAGGGTCACGGCGACCAGGAGCGAGATGAGCACCGCGACCGAGATGGCGACGGCGATGTCGCGGAAGAGCTGGCCCACCTCCAGCTGCATGGTGAGGATCGGGATGAACACCATCACCGTGGTCAACGCCGAGACGAACACGGCGCCCCAGACCTGTGCCGCACCCTGGTAGGCCGCCTCGCGCCGCGACAGCCCGCGCTGGCGAAGCCGGTAGATGTTCTCGAGGACGACGATCGCGGCGTCGACGACCATGCCGACGGCGAAGGCGAGGCCGGCGAGCGAGATGACGTTGATCGAGCGTCCCATCGCCGCCATGGCGACGAAGCTGGCCACGACCGAGACCGGGATCGCCACCGAGACGATCAGCGTCGCGCCGAAGCTGCGCAGGAACAGCAGGAGAATGAGAGCGGCGAGGGTGCCGCCGACATAGATGTTCGACAGCACGAGCTGGATCGCGCTCTCGATGTAGACGGTCTCGTCGTAGCGCTGGACGATCTCGAGACCCGCCTCCTGCAGCGGCCCGGCGCGCAGCTCCTCCAGGGCCTCGCGGATGCCTTCCATCGTCTCGATGACGTTGGCGCCGGTCTCGCGGATGGCGCGCGAGGCGAGGGCGGGCTCGCCGAGGACGCGGATGGTCGCAGTCGGGTCCTTGAAGCCGAACTCGACGTCGGCGATGTCGCCGACGGTGACACGGGCGAGACGGCCGGTCACGGGGTCGGTGACGGAGCGCAGGACCACGGCCTCGACCTGCTCGGGCGTGGTCAGCTCGCCCTCGGTCCGGACCACGTAGCGCCGCTTGCCCTCGTCGACGTCGCCGGCGCTCATCGAGACGCTGGCCGCGCGGAGCGCGTCCGCCACCTGCGGGACTGTCAGGCCGAAGCGTGCCATGTCCTGCGGGCGGACGACGATCCGCATCTCGCGCTCGCTGCCGCCGAAGATGTCGACGCGGCCGACGCCGGGGATACGCTCGAGGCGGTCCTTGATGACGTCCTCGGCAAAATCGCCGTAGCTGTGGATCGGACGCTCGTTGCCCGCAACCCGTGTGATCGTGAACCAGGCGATCGGGCTGTCCTCACCGCCGGCGGTGGACAGCGACGGCTCGTCCGCCTCGTCGGGATAGCCGCTCACCCGGTCGAGGCGGTTGGCCACCAGCAGCAGAGCCCGGTCCATGTCGGTGCCGACGGCGAACTCGAGCTCGATCTCGGCCTGGCCGTCCTCGGCGGTGCCGGTGATCTTCTCCAGCCCCTCGAGACCGGCGAGAACCTCCTCTTGCCGGTTGAGGATCTCGCGCTCGACCTCGGCCGGCGCCGCGCCGAACCAGTCGGTCTCGATCGTGATGACCGGCTTCTCGACGTCGGGCGTGAGCTGGATCGGAATGGTGAGCAACGAGACGGCGCCGAACAGGATGGCCATGAGGACCCCGGCGACGACCGCGATCGGGCGTTCGATGGCGCCGCGAATGATGTTCATGGGGCGGTTCGTCCTCGCAGGGGCTCAGGAGTTGCCGTCGGTGGGCGCGGGCTCGGCGGCGGTCGTCGGTGCGGTCGTGGTCCGCGGGTCGTCGTAGGCGATGGCTTGGCCCGGCCGCAGGCGCTCGTTACCGCGAACGACGACCAGCTCGCCCTCGGCGAGACCCTCCTCGACGACGAAGCGCTGGCCGACCGCCGCGCCGACCCGAACGGGCCGCGGCGTCACCGACCCGTCTTCGGCAACGTACACCATGTCGCCGGAGGTGCGGCGCAGCACCGCGTCCTTGTCGACGGTCGCCACCTCGCCGCTGTCGCCGATGGGGATCTCCAGCGTCACCGTTCGGCCGCTCGCCAAGAAGAGGTCGGCGTCGGCGAGGTCGATCTCGAAGCGGACTGCGACCGTGCGTGTCAGCGGGTTCTCGTCCGGCACGAGCGCGCGCACGCGGGCCTCGAAGGCGGGTCCGCTCTCGAACGCCGCGCCGACCGCCTCGCCCGGCCGCAGGCGCCGCGCCTGATCCGAGGGTATGTCCGCCTCGATCTCGAGGCTGGTGTCATCGATGAGCGCCACGACCGGCTCACCCGTTTGGACGTAGCCGCCGGCGCTCACATAGCGCTGGGTCACGACACCGGGGTAGGGTGCTACGACGCGCGCATCGGCGAGGTCGCGCTCGGCGAGCGCGAGCTCCGCGCTCGCCTCCTCGAGCTGCGCTTCGGCGCGGGCGATCCGCGCCAGCGCCGCCTCGATCTCCTGGGCCTTGTCGTCGAGGGCGGCCGGCGAGAAGGCGGCTGAATCGCGCAGGCGGATGAGGCGAGCGCGCTCTTGCTCGAGCAGGCTCAGGTCGGCACGCTCGGCGCTGATCTGGGCGTTCGCGGCCATCACCCGGGCGTGCGCCAGGTCGCAACGGGCCTGCAGGCGCACTTCGTCGACGAGTGCCATCACGTCGCCCGCCGCGACCCGATCGCCGACTTGCACCTCCATGCGCTGCACCCCGCCGGCGACCCGTGTCGCGACCTCGCCGCGCTGGCTCGCGACGAGGCGCCCGAGGCTCGGCACCGTCTGCGAGAGCGGCTCGACCCTGACCGCATCGACGCGAACCTGCGTCGCCTGCTCTTGCGCCCCGGCGCCGCCGGGCGCCATCAACGCCAAGAGCAGCAAGACGAAAACGCCACGGCTCATCCCATTACTCACCAAAAATTAGGATATTCGAGAGTATGGAAGGCTTTCCGCGCACTTCAAGCAAGCCCCGAGACGTCACCTCTGCCATGACCGCCGCCGCTCACGAGCTTCTGATCGAAATTCGCCGCATCGGCGCCTGGCGCCGCGTCGCGGTCCTCGATCCTGCGACCGGGCGCGAAGCCGTCGTCCACGGGCCGGCGCACGCCGCCGAGCGCGATCTCGTTCGCTTGGCGCGGCGCCGGCTCCAGGCAGACGCGCCGGCGGCATCGCCCGCGCCGAAGCCCACCCGGCCGCCGACGGACCGGCTGGCCTGAAGCTTGCGCTGCGAGCGGGCCTCGGGCACACAGCGCGGCTGATCCCCTTCGCCCGCCGAGCCGATGCCCGTCGACCAGCACCCGCGCCCGATGTTGAGCCTCGATCACGTCACCAAGCGGTTCGGCGGGCTCGTCGCCGTGTCCGACTGCAGCTTCGCGATCGGCAGGGGCTCCATCACCGGTCTCATCGGCCCCAACGGCGCGGGCAAGACGACGGTCTTCAACATGATCGCCGGGGCCTTTGCGCCGAGCGAGGGGCGCATCCTGCTCGACGGCGCCGATGTGACCGGCCTGCCGCCGCACGACCTCTTCGCCCGCGGTGTCGTCCGCACCTTCCAGATCCCGCACGAGTTCCACCGGCTGACGTGCTTGGAGAACCTGATGGTGGTGCCGCCGGCGCAGTCGGGCGAGCGTCTCTGGAATGCCTGGGCGCGGTGGGGCCGGGTGGTGCGCGAGGAGCGCCGCGTGCGCGAGCGCGCGCTCGAGGTGCTGGAGTTCTTGAACCTGCACCATGTCCGCGACGTGCTGGCAGGCCACCTCTCGGGTGGGCAGAAGAAGCTCTTGGAGCTGGGCCGGACGATGATGACGGAGGCTCGGCTGGTCCTGCTCGACGAGCCCGGCGCCGGCGTGAACAAGACGTTGCTCGTGGAGATCGCGAGCTTCATCAAGAAGCTGAACGGCGAGTTCGGCTACACTTTCTGCATCATCGAGCACGACATGGATCTCATCGCCGCCCTGTGCGATCCGGTCGTGGTCATGGCCGAGGGGACGGTGCTCACCGAGGGCCCGATCGCCGCGTTACGGTCGGACCCACGGGTCTTGGAAGCCTATCTGGGCGCAGCCGATGCGGATGTCGCATGAGCCTGCTCGTCGTCGACCAGGTGACCGGCGGCTACGGCCAGGCCGATATTCTCCACGAGGTCTCGCTCGAGGTCGGGCCCGGTGAGATCGTCGTCATCGTCGGTCCCAACGGTGCCGGTAAATCGACGGCGATGAAGGCCGTCTTCGGCCTCGTCCGGGTCCGTGCCGGCACGATCGCCTTCGCCGGTGAGGACATCACCGGCCGGCGCACGGTGGATATCGTCAAGCGCGGCATCGGCTTCGTGCCGCAGACCGAGAACGTCTTCCCCTCGCTCTCGGTCGAGGAGAACCTCGAGATGGGGGCGTTTCTGCGGAACGAGGGGATCGAGGCGCAAAAGAACCGGGTCTTCGCGCTCTTTCCGCCGCTTGCCGAGAAGCGGCGCCAGCCCGCCGGCACGCTCTCGGGCGGGCAGCGCCAGATGGTGGCGATGGGTCGAGCCCTCATGCTCGAGCCGAAGCTGCTCTTGCTCGACGAGCCGACGGCGGGGCTGTCGCCCAAGTTCATCGGCCAGATCTTCGAGATCGTGCGGACCGTGCGGGCGGCGGGCGTCGCCCTCCTCGTCGTCGAGCAGAACGCCAAGCAGGCGCTCGCCATCGCCGATCGCGGCTATGTGCTCGCCACCGGCGCGAACCGGCACGAGGGGCCCGGCCCGGCGCTCCTGGCCGACCGCGAGGTCGCGCAGATGTTCCTCGGCGGCTGAGAGGCGGGGGGCGCGTGGAACTCGTCCAACTGCTCTTCTACGGCCTGGTCCTGGGCAGCATCATCGCGCTCGGCGCGATCGGTGTCTCCTTGACGTTCGGCATCCTCGGCTTCGCCAACTTCAGCCACGGCGACCTGATGGCGTTGGGCGCCTACGTCGCCTTCACCGTCTACACCCAGCTCACGTTGCCCTTCTGGCTCGCCTTCCCGGTGGCGCTCGTCGCCACCGCCGGCGTCGCGGTCGCCATCGACCGGACGATCTACCGACGCTTTCGCCAGAGCCCGCCCGTCATCCTCCTCATCTCGTCCTTCGGCATGGCGCTGATCCTGCGCTCGCTCATCCAGCTCGGCTGGGGGCCGGCGACGGTCCGCTACGACACGGACCTGGTCATCGCCGAGCGTTTCATGGGGCTGCGCTACCAGGACCGCCAGCTCTGGATCATCGCCGGCGCCGTCGTCCTCGTCATCGTCGTTCACCTCTTCCTCACCCGCACCAAGGCCGGCAAGGCGATGCGGGCGATGGCCGACAACGCGACCCTCGCCCGCCTTTCGGGCATCGATACCGAGCGGGTGGTGCTGTGGACCTGGCTGCTCGGCGGCGGTCTCGCCGCGGCGGCCGGCATTTTCTTGGGCCTCGATACGCGCCTGCAGCCGGAGATGGGCTGGTTCCTGCTCCTGGCGATCTTCGCCGCGGCGATCCTCGGCGGCATCGGCAAGCCCTATGGCGCCATCGCCGGCGGCTACGTCATCGGCATCGTCATGGAGATGGCGACCCTCGTCCTGCCGACCGAGTACGCGCCCGTGGTCCCCTTCGCCATCCTGGTCGCGATGCTCATCTGGCGCCCGACGGGCCTCTTCGCCGGCCGGAGCACCTAGATGGAAGGGCTCGTCGCCTACGCGCTGTTCTTTCTCAGCTTCGTCTCGATCTACGCGCTGCTCGCGCTCGGCCTCAACGTCCAATGGGGCTACACGGGCATGTTGAACGTCGGCATCGCGGCGTTCTTCGCGGTCGGTGCCTATGCCAGCGCGATCTTGACGGCGCCGGCAGACCCGGTTCACCTCGGCGGCTTCGGTCTGCCCTTCTGGCTCGGCTTCATCGGCGCGATGGTGGCCTCGGGGCTGTTGGCGGCCGGCATCGGGTTGATCACGGTCAACCTGCGCTCGGACTATCTCGCCATCGCGTCGATCGGCATCGCCGAGATCGTTCGGCTCGTGCTGAAGAACGAGGAGTGGCTCACCGGCGGCGTGCGCGGCATCGACGGCATCCCGCGCCCGCTCGCCGACCTCGCCCCCGGCTTCGAGGCGGTCAAGCTGCTCGCGCTCGCGCTGGCGCTGGTGGCCCTGGTCTATTGGGCCAACGAGCGCGCCTACCGCTCGCCCTGGGGCCGTGCGCTCAGGGCCATCCGCGACAACGAGGACGCGGCCCGGGCGATGGGCAAGGACAGCCGCGCCTTCCGCCTGCAGGCGTTCGTCAGCGGCGCCGCGATCATGGGCCTCGCCGGCGCCTACTACGCGCACTTCGTCGGCTTCATCAGCTCCGAGGCGTTCGATCCGATCTTCGCCACCTTCGTCGTCTGGGTCATGCTGATCGCCGGCGGCTCCGGCAACAACCGGGGCGCGATTCTCGGCGCGCTGGTCATCTGGACCGTCTGGTCGGGCTCGGAGTTCCTGACCACTCGCCTGCCGGTCGAGTACCAGACCCAGGCCGGCGCCATCCGCGTGCTGCTCATCGGCGTGCTCCTGCAGGTCATCCTCGTCGCCCGGCCCGAGGGCCTGCTTCCGGGCCGTCCGCCGAAGCCGATCGTGAGCGACCGTTAGACGGAGCAACCGCCCGCACGGGCATGCGAGATCACGGCGAACCATCGCCTCGGCAAGCTCGACCACGCTGAACCTGTTGCCCGCGACCGCCGAGCGAGCGGGCCCGTTGCTTAGGCCGCATCGCGCTCCCTTCGACCGCCTTCTGATCGCCCAGGCGCTGGCGCGAGCTGGTTCACGTCACCAATGCGGTCGTCTTCGGCGCCGGCGCGGTCCACCGCCTCTGGTGACACGGCTCTGCCGGTCGGCGGGCGGCCGCTCGCATGGTATCTCTGCTTGACGACGCGCAAGGCCGCGGGAGGTTGCCATGACCGAGAAAAAGGTACGTGAGGCGGTGGGCGCCTTTACGAGCGCCGAGGCGCTGGAGGCCGCCGTCGACGAGCTCGTGCTCGGCGGCTTCGCCAGGGCCGACCTCAGCGTGCTCGCCAGCCGCCGTGCGATCGAGGAGAAGCTCGGCCACGCCGTCGGCTCGACGCGCGCGCTCGAGGACGATCCGGAGGTCCCGACCGTGGCCTATGTCGCGCGCGAGACCGTCGGCGACGCCGAGGGGGCGGTCATCGGCGGCTTTCTCTATGTCGGCGCCCTCGCCGGGATGCTGCCGATCCTGGCGACGGGCGGGGCCGTCGCCGCGGCGCTGGTCGCGACCGTCGTCGGTGGCGCCGGCGGGGCCGCGGTCGGCGGCGTGCTCGCCGGCATGATCGGCCGCAGCCACGCCGAGCATCTCACCGAGCACCTGGAGAAGGGCGGGCTGCTGTTGTGGGTGCGCACCCACGACCTCGAGCACGAGAAGAAGGCGACGGCGATCCTCGAGCGCCACGGCGGCGAGGACGTCCACGTCCACGGCATTCCCGACGCCAAGGCCAAGCTCGTCGAGCACTACGGCGGCCGCCGGACGCAGCCAGGCGTCGTGCACGAGGCCTACGCCGGCGAGGAACTCGTGCACATGCCCGACGGCCACTGCTTCGCCGCCGGCCGCGTCTTCCCCTCGGCGGCAGCGGCGCG
>CAYZSE010000106.1:0-12371 GCA_964481035.1 uncultured Geminicoccaceae bacterium
CAGGGTGTTGGAGGTGGTTTCGGGGGCGTGCCGGGCGCGGTGCGGGGCCGGGCGCCCGGCGATGGGCCTCGTCACGAGACAACGGTTGACCGCCGGGCGCCGCGTCCGTAGAACCCGCGCTCCCGTGATCCTGCGGGGACATCTGCTGGTTGGGGAGGACGCCATGTCACCAGACGGCCTCTTCCAATTGGGGATGGGTTTGGATCTGCCAAAAACCTCCCAAACGGAAGCTCTGCACACGCCCACGCCGGCCGCCGAGGCGGCGAACGAACGCCTGGACTTCTTCATCGAGCGCGATGGGGTGAGCTGCGCGGGCGCGCACTACATCATCGACCTCTATGGGGCGTCCCGGCTCGACGACATCGAGCACGTCCGACGCACGCTCCTGCAGTGCGTCGACGCGGCGGGTGCCACGCTTCTCCACATCCACCTCCACCCGTTCGAGCCCAATGGCGGGATCAGCGGCGTCGCGGTCTTGTCCGAGAGCCACATCTCGATCCACTCCTGGCCGGAGCGGGACTACGCCGCACTCGACGTCTTCATGTGCGGCGACGCCAAGCCCGAGCGCTGCGTGCCGGTGCTGGAGCAGGCGTTCCGCGCCGAGCGGGTGGAGGTCGCGGAGCTGTTGCGCGGCAAGGCGGCGTGAGCGAGCGGCGCTGGTTTCAGGAGACCCTGCACGGCGACGTGCGGGTCTCCTACGCCGCCGGGCGGGTGCTGCGCGAGGCGACGACCGCGCACCAGAAGCTCGCGCTGTTCGAGAATGCGACCTTCGGCACGATGTTGATGCTCGACGGCGTGACCCAGGTCACGCTGAAGGACGAGTTCATCTACCATGAGATGCTCGCCCACGTGCCGCTCTTCGCCCACGGCAGCGCCAAGGACGTGCTCATCGTCGGCGGCGGCGACGGCGGGCTCGCCGAGGAGGTCTTGAAGCACCGGGGCGTCGAGCGGGTCGTCCTGGTCGAGATCGACCAGGGCGTCGTCGACTTCGCCGAGGCGCACTTTCAAGAGATGAGCGGCGCCGCCTTCGCCGATCCGCGGCTCGAGGTCGTCATCGCCGACGGCCTCGCCTTCGCCGCCGGGACCGAGCGCCGCTTCGACGTCGTCCTCGTCGATTCGACCGATCCCATCGGGCCCGGCGAGGTGTTGTTTCGCGAGAGCTTCTACCGCGATCTCGCGCGCATCCTGCAGCCCGGCGGCGTCGTCGCCACGCAGAACGGCGTGCCGTTCCTGCAGCCGCGCGAGTTCCAGATGGGCCTCGGCAACCTCAAGCGGGTGTTCGCCGACGCCACCGCCTACGGCGTCGTCGTGCCGACCTATTTCGGCGGCCACATGACCCTCGGCTTCGCCGGCAAGCCACGGCCCGCGCCGGACCTGGCGAGCCTCGGCGAGCGCTTCCAGACGGCCGGCTTCGCGACCCGCTACTACACCCCGGCCGTCCACCAGGCGGCCTTCGCCCTGCCGCGCTTCATCGAGGATCTGGTGCAGGCGGCGTGAGAGCCCCGCGCGCTCGACGGGGAAGCGGGCCACCTCGGGTGACGACGGGCGTTTCAGCGCCGCCGCTTCCAGTCCACGCGATAGAGGTCGAAGCGCCGGTCGGTGAGGTTTTGCACCGTGCCCGAGGTCCGGGCCTGCTCGAGGTCGGCGAGGTGGACGTCGGCGAAGGCGACCATCTCGACGTTCGGGGTCGTATCCGCGGCGACGCCGTCCCGGGCGAAGGGGAAGTCGCAGGGCGTGACGATGCAGCTCTGGGCGTATTGGATGTCCATGTTGTCGACGCCCGGCAAATTGCCGCAATTGCCGGCGAGGGCGACGTACATCTGGTTCTCGACCGCGCGCGCCTGGCAGCAGTAGCGCACCCGCAGATAGCTCTGCCGCTCGTCGGTGCAGAACGGCACGAACAAGAGCCGCGCGCCCTGATCGACGAGGTGGCGGGCGAGCTCCGGGAACTCGCTATCGTAGCAGATGAGCACGCCGATCGGCCCGCAATCGGTCATCACCGTCTCGAGCTCGTCGCCGCCCTCGATGTTCCACCAGTAGCGCTCGTTGGGCGTCGGATGAATTTTCGCCTGCTCGTGGATCGAGCCGTCGCGCAGGCAGACATAGGCGATGTTGTGGATCGCGCCCGAGGCCACCCGGGTCGGGTGCGAGCCGCCGATGATGTTGATGTTGTAGTCGACGGCGAGCCGCGACAGCAGCTGCTTCAAGGGCTCGGTGTACTCGTCGAGCCGCGCGATCGCTTCCGACGCCGGGATCTTCGCATTTTCGATCGAAAGCAATTGCAGCGTGAACAGCTCGGGGAAGACGACGAAGTCGGCCTTATAGTCGGCGACGACGTCGACGAAGTACTCGACGTTGTGACCGAACTCCGCAAAGGTATGAACCCGTCGCTGCTGGTATTGGACGATGGCGAGGCGCACGTGATCTTGCAGCGGCAGCGCCTGAGCGCGCCCGCCCGGCGCCGGCTCCGCCGCGACATAGCGGGGGTTGCGCCAGACGAGGTGCGCCGCGTGGCCGAGGCTCTCGCGGTCGCCCGGCAGGTAGTTCTCGAGCACGCCCACGACCTCGAAGCCGTTCCTGAGCTGGAAGGACAGCACGGGATCGCGCGCTCGGCGCTCCTTGACGGCGTGGACGTAGGCGTCCGGCGAGCCGTAGGTCTTGATCCGGCGGTGCAGCGCCGGCAGCCGGCCGCCGAAGACGATGCCCTTGCAGCCGAGCCGCACGCAGAGTTCCTTGCGGGCGTTGTAGAGACGCTGACCGATGCGCGAGCCGCGATGGCTCGGATCGACGAAGACCTCGGCGCCGTAGAGCCAGTCGCCGTCGGGCGCATGCCGCGCATTGTAGCCGCCGCCGGTGATCTCCGACCAGGTGTGCGGGCGCAGGGCGAGCCGCTCGCGGACGCGGAAGGTCGAGCAGTAGCCGATGATCCGGCCGTCCAGCACCGCGACGAGCTGGCCCTGCGGGAAGTTCTGCATCTGGCCCTTGAGCTGGGCCGTCGCATAGGTCTCTCCCGCGCCGTAGACCTCGGCGGAAAGCCGCCGGACGGATGAGATGTCGGCGAGCGTGGCCTGGCGGACCTCGAGACGGGGCTCCTTGTCGTTCATGCGGCTCTCCTGCTGGCGCTGGAGCGTCTACGCGACCTCGCGACCTTCCGAAAGCACCGTCGGCAGGCCGCGCGAGCGCAGCCGGCTGCGTCCTCGTCGAGATTGATCGGCGTTTACCATCCATCGCTGTGGCGCGTCCCGAGCGGCGTGATAGCGTCCTCGGCTCGCAAGCGGAGGCGCGGGTCCGATGCACCGCGGAGACGAGATCCTGCTGCCCGACGGGCGGCGCCTGCCCTACCGACGCCCGGAATGGCGTCCGGTCGCCGTGCGCCGCACGGTGCTGACGGGCGGACGGCGCGCCGCCTCCACGCGTGATCGCCGCGCCAAGCCGCGCGGTCGCGAGCAGCCGGGCCGCGTCGTCGACGTCGAGGCTTGAGCACGCCGCCGGATCACGATGTCGGCGAGGGCGTCGAGCAGGTCGTCTTCGGCGCCATAGGCGACGACGATCACCCCCGACGACGGGCGCGGCAAGGCCCCGAGCCGGGCTATCGGCTCGGGCGCCATCAGCCGAGACGGCGAAAGCCGTGCGCCTTGTAGGTGCCGAGCAGGCGTAGCTCGTCGGAGAAAAAGGCGAGCTCCTCGAGCGCGTTGGCGAGCGGCGTCTGCGCCGGGTGCCCGATGACGTCGGCGTAGAAGCGGGCCTGGTTGAAGTCGGCCTCCACGTAGCTCTCGAGCTTGGTCATGTTGAGGCCGTTGGTGGCGAAGCCGCCGAGCGCCTTGTAGAGCGCCGCCGGCACGTTGCGCACGCGAAAGACGAAGGTCGTCACGCACGGCCCCTCGTGGACGTCGGGAACCTGCGGCACCAGGGCGAGGATGACGAAGCGCGTGGTGTTGTGGTCGGCGTCCTCGATGTCGCCGTCGAGCACCGCGAGGCCGTGGATCTCCGCGGCGAGGCTGGAGGCGATGGCGCCGTGTCCCGGCCCGAAGCGACCCTCGGCGACCATCTTCGCCGAACCGGCGGTGTCCGCCTCGACCACCGGGGTGAGCCCGCGCGCATGCAGGTAGGCACGGCATTGGCCGAGCGCCTGCTCGTGGCTGTGGACGTGGCTGAGATCCTCGATGTCGCTGGCGGCCGGGGCGAGCAATTGGTGGCTCACCCGCAGGAACGTCTCGCCCACGATGTGCAGGTCGCCGTGCGGCATGAGCAGGTGCGTGCCGGCGACGCGGCCCGCGACCGAGTTCTCGATCGGGATCATCGCGAGGTCGGTGGCACCTTGGCTGACAGCGGCGAAGGCGTCCTCGAACGAGGCGCAGGCGACCGCCTCGAGATCGGGCAGCTCCTGGCGGCAGGCGAGATGTGAAAAGGCGCCAGGCGTACCTTGGAAGGCGATGTTCCGAGCCGTGACGAGCGCGCTCATGCGGTGCTTCCGGGCGGCGGGGTGAGGGGGCGATGGGCGAGTCGGCGACGGGCGGCCTCCAGGTCTTCGGGGGTGTCGATGCCGGCGGGCGCGTGGGCGACACGCCGCACGCCGATCGTCATGCCGGCCTCCAGCGCGCGGAGCTGCTCGAGGCGCTCGCGTCGCTCGAGCGGGCTCGGGGCGAGGTCGCAGAACCGTTCGAGCGCCTGGCGGCTGAACCCGTATAGGCCGACGTGATGGAAGATCGGCCCGGGGCCGCTCGGCGCCGGCGCGCGGGTGAAGTAGAGGGCGCGGCCGCGGGTCTGGGCTTCGTCGGCGAAGCTTACCACCGCCTTGACGACGTTCGGGTCGTCGCGCTCGCGGGCGTCGTCGGAGGCGACGACGAGCGTGCCGATGTCGCAGCCCTCCTCGATCACGGGGGCGAGGGCGAGGGCGAGATAGTCGGGATCGACCTCGGGCATGTCGCCTTGCAGGTTGACGACGAGATCGATGGTTCGGCCCGGATCGAGCTCGTCGATCGCGGCCAGCACCCGGTCGGTCCCCGACGGCAGCGCCGGATCCGTCAAGATGGCCTTGGCGCCCGCGTTCTCCACGGCGAAGGCGATCTCCGCGTCGGCGGCGGCGACGACGACGGGCCCGATCTGCGCCTCGAGCCCGCGCTGCACGACGTGCAGGATCATCGGCGCGCCGGCGATCTCGGCCAGCGGCTTGCGCGGCAGCCGGGTCGCGGCGAGGCGCGAGGGGATGACGACGAGGACGCTGGGCGATGGCGACATGCGGCTTCGTGCCCGGCCTTGAGCTGGTGTTCGGAGCGTGCGAGCGGGACAAGTTCGTAGCTTGACACGCTCCGGGGCCGTCCGCAAACGACCCGCGGCGGCGGGGCTACGCCAGGCCCGAACGGCGGGCGCTGCGCGACACACGGATGGGACGTCATGGCAGGATCGCTCGAGGCCAACAAGATCATAGCGGGCGTGCTGACCGCGGGCATCATCGTCGTCGGCGCGAGCGTCCTCTCCGACCTGCTCTACCACCCGCGCACCCTCGCCGAGAACGCCTTTCCCATCCAAACGGGCGAGGAGACGGCCGTCGCCGAGGCGGAGCCGGTGCAGGAGACCCCCTTGCCGGTGCTCCTCGCGTCGGCCTCTGCCGAGGACGGGCAAGGAACGTTCCGCGCCTGCGCTGCCTGCCATACGCCGGACGAGGGCGGTCCCAACCGGGTCGGCCCGAACCTCTGGGGCGTCGTCGGTCGCGGCATCGCCGCGCGCGAGGGCTTCAGCTACTCGGACGCGCTCGCCGGCAAGGAGGGCGAGTGGACATACGAGAACCTCTATGCGTTCTTGAAGGCACCGAGCGACTGGGCGCCGGGGACGAGCATGAGCTACGCCGGCCTGCGCAAGAGCGAGGACCGCGCCGACGTCATCGCCTATCTGCGCTCGCTCGCGAACGATCCCCAGCCGCTGCCCGAGCCCGACGCCGCTGCCGACGCCGAGCCCGCCACCGCCGAGGGCCGGTAGGGGGCGCCGAGCGATGACCATGCTCGACGATATCGCCCTCGCCCACCACCTGGCCGACGCCGCAGGTGCCGCCATCCTGCCGTACTTCCGCAGGCTGGAGATCGTCGACATCAAGGCGGACGCGACGCCCGTCACCGTTGCCGACCGGGCGGCCGAGCGAGCGATGCGCGCCATCGTCGCCGAAGAGCGCCCCGACGACGGCATCTCGGGTGAGGAATTCGACGGCGTCGCAACCCGCAACGGGCGGGTCTGGGTGCTCGATCCCATCGACGGCACCAAGGCCTTTACCGCCGGCAAGCCGACCTTCACCGCGCTGATTGCGCTCTACGTCGACGGCAGCCCGGCCCTCGGCATCATCGACCAGCCCTATCTGCGCGAGCGCTGGACGGGCGACGGAAGGTCTGCTGCCATGAACGGGCGTCCTCTGCGCAGCCGGCGCGGCGTTCCGCTCGCGCGCGCGGTCCTCTCGTCGACCGCGCCCGAGCTCTTTGCCTCCAACGCGGACCGTGAAGCCTTCGCTCGGGTCCAGGACGCGGTCGCCTATGTGAGCTGGGGCGGCGACGCCTACGGCTTTGCCCTTCTCGCTGCGGGCTGCGTCGACATCGTCGTCGAGATGGGCCACAAGACCGTCGACTACGGACCGTTGCCGGCGATCGTCGGCGGCGCCGGCGGCGTCGTCTCCGACTGGCAGGGCCGCCCACTCACGCTCGAGAGCGAGGGCCGCATCCTCGCGGCCGGCGATCCGGCGCTGCACGCGGCGACTTTGGCGCTGCTCGCCGGTTGACCCCCGGCGGGGTGACGGTTCCGCTCCGGTTCAGGCGGCATCCTCTCTCTTCCCTTCGTCGCACCGCGATGCCACCTGTGACGCGACAACGCCGGGGAGATGTCCATGATCGTCGTGCGGAGCCTCTTGGCCCTCGCCCTCTTCGCGCTCGCGCCTGCGGCCGACGCCGTGGAGGCCCGGCACGGCGCGTCGATGTACGGGGAGCTCAAGTACGGATCGGATTTCGAGCACTTCGACTACGCCGACCCCGACGCCGCGAAGGGCGGCAGCCTCACGCTCTCGGCCATCGGCACCTTCGACAGCCTCAACCCCTTCATCCTCAAGGGCACGCCCGCCACGGGCGTCGGCCTCATCTTCGACACGCTCACGGTCCAGAGCGCGGACGAGCCCTTTTCCGAGTACGGGCTCCTCGCGGAGAACATCGAGATCCCCCTCGACCGCTCCTGGGTGGCCTTCGACCTGCGCCCCGAGGCCCGCTGGCACGACGGCACGCCCGTGACCGCCGCGGACGTCGTCTTCAGCTTCGAGACGTTGAAGGAGGCGGGCCAACCCTTCTATCGCCAGTACTATGCCAACGTCGCCGATGTGACGATCGAGGGCGAACGCCGGGTCAAGTTCACCTTCGACGGCACGGTCAATCGCGAGCTGCCGCTCATCATCGGCCAGCTGCCGATCTTCCCCAAGAACTACTACGAGATCGTGCCCTTCAACCAGACAACGCTAACACCACCACTCGGCAGCGGCCCCTACCGCGTCGCCGAGGTCGATCCGGGCCGCCGCGTTGTCTACGAGCGCGTCGATGACTACTGGGCTAAGGACTTACCGGTCAATCGCGGCCGCCACAACTTCGACCGGATTAGCTTCGAGTATTATCGTGAGAGCAACATTGCCCTGCAGGCATTTCTCGCCGGCGAGTACGACCTTCGCTTCGAGAACACCGCGCGCTTGTGGGCCACGGGCTATGAGGGGCCGGCGGTGACCGCCGGCGACATCGTGCTCGAGGAGATCCCGCGCGAGGGCGGCACCGGCATGCAGGGCTTCGTCTTCAACACTCGCCGCCCGATCTTCCAGGACAGCCGGGTCCGCGAGGCGCTCGCCTACGCCTTCGACTTCGAGTGGACCAACCAGACGCTCTTCTACGGCCAGTACACCCGGACCGAGAGCTACTTCTCCAACAGCGAGCTCGCCAACAACGGCTTGCCGACGGAGGCGGAGCCGGCGCTGCTCGCGCCGTTCCGCGAGCAGCTGCCGCCGCGCGTCTTCACCGAGCACTACGATCCGCCGGAAACCGACGGCAGCGGCAACATCCGCCCGCAGCTCAGGACCGCGCTCGGGCTCCTGCGCGAGGCCGGCTGGGAGGTCCAGGGCGGGGTGCTCACCGAGACCGCGACGGGTCGCCGGATGGAGTTCGAGATCCTGCTCGTCTCGCCCGCGTTCGAGCGCATCGTCGGCCCCTTCATCAGCAACCTCGAGCGCCTCGGCGTGCGGGCTACCATGCGCACGGTCGACCCGTCGCAGTACCAGAACCGCCTCGACAGCTTCGATTTCGACATGATCGTCAACGTCTGGGGACAATCGCTCTCGCCGGGCAACGAGCAGCGCGACTTCTGGAGCTGCGACGCCAAGGACATGCCGGGCTCGCGCAACTACGCCGGCATCTGCGATCCCGCCGTCGACTTCCTCGTCGACACGATCATCCAGGCGCCCTCGCGCGCGGCGCTGATCGACGCGACGCGGGCGCTCGACCGCGTTCTCCTGTGGAACCACTACGTCATCCCGCACTGGCACACGACGACGCAGCGCCTCGCCCGCTGGGACATCTTCGACCGCCCCGACATCATGCCCCAATACGGCATCGACCTCTGGGCCTGGTGGATCGATCCCGACCGCGCTGCGGCCGTGGCCGGCCGGCGCCCGGCCGCAGAATAGGTCGGCGCGGCCCGTGCTCGCCTACATCGTGCGCCGCCTCCTGCTCATCGTCCCGACGCTCTTCGGGATCATGGTGGTCAACTTCGTCATCATCCAGGCGGCACCCGGCGGGCCGGTCGAGCAGCTCATCTCCCAGATCAGCGGGCCCGGTGTCGGCGTCACCGCCCGGCTCACGGGCGAGGACGCCGGGCTCGAGGCCGGCGGCGAACAACAGGGCGGCAGCGACGAGGGCACGGCTTCGCGCTACCGCGGCGCCCAGGGGCTCGACCCCGCGCTCATCGCCGAGATCGAGGCGATGTACGGCTTTGACAAGCCGGCCTACGAGCGCTTCTTCATGATGCTGTGGGACTACGTCCGCTTCGACTTCGGCCAGTCGTTCTTCGTCGATCGCCCCGTCGTCGACCTCGTCCTCGAGAAGATGCCGGTCTCGATCTCGCTGGGCTTGTGGACCACGCTCATCACCTACCTCGTCTCGATCCCGCTCGGCATCAGAAAGGCGATCCGCGACGGCTCGCCCTTCGACGTCTGGACCTCCAGCCTCATCATCGTCGGTTACGCCATCCCGGGCTTTCTCTTCGCCATCCTGCTCATCGTCCTCTTCGCCGGCGGCTCGTACTTCGATCTCTTCCCGCTGAGGGGCCTCGTCTCGGACAACTGGGGCCAGCTCAGCTGGCCGATGAAGATTCTCGACTATCTCTGGCACATGACGCTGCCGATCCTCGCACTTTCCATCGGCGCCTTCGCCGGGCTCACCATGCTCACGAAGAACGCGTTCATGGACGAGATCAACAAGCAGTACGTGCTCACCGCCCGCGCCAAGGGGCTCGACGACCGGGGCGTCCTCTACGGCCACGTCTTCAGGAACGCGATGCTCTTGATCATCGCCGGCTTTCCCGGCGCCTTCATCGGCATCCTGTTCACGGGCTCACTGCTCATCGAGATCATCTTCTCCCTCGACGGGCTGGGTCTTCTGGGCTTCGAGGCGGCGCTCAGGCGCGACTACCCGGTGATGTTCGGCACGCTCTACTTCTTCACGCTCCTGGGTCTCGTCGTGAAGCTCATCTCGGACCTCACCTACGTGCTGGTCGACCCGCGCATCGACTTCGAGCGGCGGGCGGCCTGATGGACGAGGCGCGCGCGCTCGAGCCCCGAGCCCCGGCGGCGCGGTCGGGCATCCGCTTTCTCGGCGTCCGGCTGCGCCCGAGCCCGCTCAACGAGCGCCGCCTCGCCAACTTCAAGCGCAATCGGCGCGGCTACCGCTCGCTCCAGATCTTTCTCGTCCTCTTCGTCGTCAGCCTGTTCGCCGAGTTCCTCGCGAACGACAAGCCGATCCTGGTCTGGCACGAGGGCAGCCTGTACTTCCCCGTCTTTGTGAGCTACCCGGAGACGACCTTCGGCGGCGACTTTCCGACCGAGGCCGACTACCGCGACCCCTTTGTTCGAGACCTCATCGCCGCGGGCGGCTGGGCGCTTTGGCCGCCGATCCCCTACAGCTACGACACCTTCATCACCGATCTCGGCGTGCCGGCGCCGTCGCCGCCGACCTGGCAGAACTGGCTGGGCACCGACGACCAGAGCCGCGACGTCATGGCCCGGATCATCTACGGCTTCAGGATCTCGGTCCTCTTCGGCCTCACGCTGACCGTCCTCTCCTCGATCATCGGCATCGCCGCCGGTGCCGTGCAGGGCTATTTCGGCGGCTGGGTCGACCTCGGCTTCCAGCGCTTCATCGAGGTCTGGCAGGGCCTGCCCACGCTCTACCTGCTCATCATCCTCGCTTCGGTGGTGACGCCCAACTTCTGGTGGCTTCTGGGCTTGATGCTGCTGTTCTCGTGGATGGCGCTGGTCGACGTGGTCCGCGCCGAGTTCCTGCGCGCGCGCAACTTCGACTTCGTCCGCGCGGCGCGCGCCCTCGGCGTCTCGAACGCCACCATCATGTGGCGCCACGTCCTGCCCAACGCGATGGTGGCCTCGGTGACGCTCATGCCCTTCATCCTCACGGGCTCGATCACGACGCTGACCTCGCTCGACTTCCTGGGCTTCGGCCTGCCGCCCGGCTCGCCGTCCCTGGGCGAACTCCTCCAGCAGGGCCGCAACAACCTGCAGGCTCCCTGGCTCGGCCTCTCCGGCTTCGTCGTCCTCGCCGTCATGCTGTCGCTTCTCGTGTTCGTCTTCGAGGCCGTGCGCGACGCCTTCGATCCGCGGAAGGTCTTTCGATGAGCCTCGTCCAGGTCCAAGACCTCGCCGTCCGCTTCCAGGTCGAGGGCGGCCACGTCGACGCCGTCAAGGGCGTCTCGTTCACGATCGAGCCGGGCGAGACCCTGGCGCTGGTCGGCGAGAGCGGCTCGGGCAAGTCCGTCACCGCCCTCTCGCTCCTCCAGCTTTTGCCCTACCCGGCGGCGAGCCACCCCACGGGCTCGATCCGCTTCGACGGCACCGAACTGGTCGGCGCCTCGGAGCGCACCTTGAAGCGGGTGCGCGGCGACCGCGTCGGGATGATCTTCCAGGAGCCGATGACCTCCCTCAACCCGCTGCACACCATCGAGAAGCAGGTCGCCGAGAGCCTCGTCCTCCATCGCGGCTACACCCGCACGTCCGCCCGCGGCCGCGTGCTGGAGTTGTTGCACCTGGTGCAGCTCCGGGACGCCGCGAGCCGGCTCGACGCCTACCCGCACCAGCTCTCGGGCGGCCAACGTCAGCGGGTGATGATCGCCATGGCGCTCGCCAACGAGCCCTCGCTCCTCATCGCCGACGAGCCGACGACGGCCCTGGACGTCACCATCCAGGCGCAGATCCTGAGCCTCCTGAAGGACCTGCAACGGCGGCTCGGCATGGCCGTGCTGCTCATCACCCACGACCTCACCATCGTCCGCAAGGTGGCGCACCGGGTCGCGGTCATGACCGACGGCCACCTCGTCGAGCAGGGGCCGACCGAGCGCCTGTTCACCGACCCGCAGCACCCCTACACCCGCCACCTCCTGGCCTCCGCGCCCACGGGCACGCCCAAGCCGCCACGGCCCGACGCGCCGATCGTCGTCAGCACCGCGAACCTCAAGGTCCACTTCCCGATCCAGAAGGGGCTGCTCAAGCGCACCGTCGGCCACGTCAAGGCGGTCGACGGCATCACCGTCGAGGTCCGCGAGGGCGAGACCCTGGGCGTCGTCGGCGAGAGCGGTTCGGGCAAGACGACCCTCGGCATGGCGCTGTTGCGCCTCATCCGAAGCGAGGGCCCGGTCGTCTTCCTCGGCCAGGACATCCAGGGCTGGGGCTTCAGGGCGCTGCGCCCGCTCAGAAAGCAGATGCAGATCGTCTTCCAGGACCCCTACGGCAGCCTCAGCCCGCGGATGTCGATCGGCGAGATCGTCGGCGAGGGCCTCCAGCTGCACGGCTTCGAGGCCGACCGCGCCGCCCGCCGCCGACGGGTCGTCGCAGCGCTCATGGAGGTCGGCCTCGATCCGGCGGCGATCGACCGCTACCCGCACGAGTTCTCGGGCGGCCAGCGGCAGCGGGTCGCCATCGCCCGCGCCATGGTCTTGAAGCCCCGCTTCGTCGTCCTCGACGAGCCGACCTCGGCGCTCGACATGTCGGTCCAGAGCCAGATCGTCGACCTCCTGCGCGACCTCCAGGAGAAGAACGACCTCGCCTACCTCTTCATCAGCCACGACCTCCGCGTCGTCCGGGC
>CAYZSE010000107.1:0-12175 GCA_964481035.1 uncultured Geminicoccaceae bacterium
CCGCCTCGCCCCCCTTGCGCATCTACGCCGAGCGCGCCGAGCGCAAGGAGGGGACGCAGCCCGCGAGCTGACGCTCGGCGCGCCGTCCGAACGGGTCGCGGCGTACCCCAGGGGCTCGGCACCGCTGGCGCACCTCGCCTTGAAAGGCGACGGTCGCTACGCCACCTTATGTTTCTTCCGCGACACCGGTCGCGTCCCGAAGTGAGGAAGCATGCCGCAGTCCGCCGATACCCAAGTGTTCCCCGTCCTGCCGCTGCGCGACATCGTCGTGTTCCCGCACATGATCGTGCCGCTGTTCGTCGGCCGCGAAAAGTCCATCGCCGCGCTCGAAGAGGTGATGAAGAACGACAAGCAGATCCTGCTCGTCGCCCAGAAGAACGCGTCGCAGGACGATCCCGGCCAGGACGACATCTATCGGGTCGGCACGCTGAGTTCGGTTCTGCAGCTCTTGAAGCTGCCGGACGGGACCGTGAAGGTGCTGGTCGAGGGGCAGAGCCGGGCGCAGATCAAGACGTTCATCGACAACCCGCGCTTCTTTCAGGTCGCCGGCGACGTGCTGCCGGAGGTCGAGGCCGACCCGCGCGAGCTCGAAGCCATGGCGCGTGCCGTCGTCACCAACTTCGAGCAGTACGTGAAGCTGAACAAGAAGGTGCCGCCGGAGGTGCTGGTCTCGCTCGGCCAGATCGAGGACCCCTCCAAGCTCGCGGATACGGTTGCCGCGCACCTGTCGTTGAAGATCTCCGAAAAGCAGGAGCTGCTCGACACGGCCTCTCTGGCAGAACGGCTCGAGCGGCTGTACGGCTACATGGAGGGTGAGATTTCCGTCCTCCAGGTCGAAAAGCGCATCCGCTCGCGCGTCAAGCGGCAGATGGAGAAGACACAACGCGAGTACTACCTGAATGAGCAGATGAAGGCCATTCAGAAGGAGCTCGGCGAGCTCGACGACGGCAAGGACGAGATGTCCGAGCTCGAGGAGCGCATCCGCAAGACCAAGCTCTCGAAGGAAGCCCGCGACAAGGCCATGGCCGAGCTCAAGAAGCTTCGCTCCATGAGTCCGATGTCCGCCGAGGCGACGGTCGTCCGTAACTACCTCGATTGGATGCTGTCGATTCCGTGGAAGAAGCGTTCGCGCGTTTCCAAGGACCTCAAGAAGGCGGAAGCCATTCTCGACGCCGATCATTACGGCCTGGAGAAGGTGAAGGAGCGAATTGTCGAATACTTGGCGGTCCAGCAAAGGGTCGACAAGATCCGCGGGCCGATTCTCTGCCTCGTGGGTCCGCCGGGGGTCGGCAAGACGTCGCTCGGCAAGTCGCTCGCCAAGGCGACGGGGCGCAACTTCGTCCGCGTGTCGTTCGGCGGCATCCGCGACGAGGCCGAGATCCGCGGTCACCGGCGCACCTATATCGGCTCGATGCCGGGCAAGATCATCCAGTCCATGAAGAAGGCGAAGACGTCGAACCCGCTGTTCATGATGGACGAGATCGACAAGATGGGCGCGGATTTCCGCGGCGACCCCGCCTCGGCGCTGCTCGAGGTACTCGATCCGGAGCAGAATTCGGCGTTCGGCGATCACTATCTCGAGGTCGACTACGACCTGTCGGACACGATGTTCGTCTGCACGGCGAACACGCTGCGCATGCCGCAGCCGCTGCTCGACCGCATGGAGATCATCCGCATCCCCGGTTACACCGAGGACGAGAAGCTGGAGATCGCCAAGCGGCACCTGATCCCGAAACAGCGCAAGGAACACGGGCTCACGGACGAGGAATGGCAGATCGGCGACGAGGCGGTGGTCGATCTCATCCGCCACTACACTCGCGAGGCCGGCGTGCGGAACCTCGAGCGCGAGCTCGCGAACATCGCGCGCAAGGCGACCAAGGCCATTCTCGTCGACGACAAGAAGCAGGTGAAGATCACCCGGCGCAACGTCGAGAAGTTCGCCGGCGTGCGGCGCTTCCGCTTCGGTGAGGCGGAGGCCGAGGACATGGTCGGCGTCTCGACCGGCCTCGCCTGGACCGAGGTCGGCGGCGAACTCTTGACGATCGAATCGGTGATGCTGCCGGGCAAGGGTCGGATCACGATGACCGGCAAGCTCGGCGACGTCATGCAGGAGTCGGTCCAGGCGGCCAAGTCGTTCGTCCGTTCGCGCGCCGCGGAGCTCGGCATCAAGCCGCCGACCTTCGAGAGGACGGATATCCATGTCCACGTGCCCGAAGGGGCCACGCCGAAGGACGGCCCGTCGGCCGGTGTCGCGATGGCGACCTCGATCGTGTCGGTGCTGACCAAGATCCCTGTCCGGCGCGACGTGGCGATGACCGGTGAGATCACCCTGCGCGGGCGGGTGCTGGCGATCGGCGGGCTTAAGGAGAAGCTGTTGGCCGCGCTGCGCGGCGGCTTGCACAAGGTGCTCATCCCGCAGGAAAACGAGAAGGATCTCGCCGAGATCCCCGACAACGTGAAGAAGGGTCTGCGGATCGTTCCGGTCGCCAGCATCGACGAGGTGCTCCGCGAGGCGCTCGTCCGCCAGCCCGAGGCGATCGAGTGGGTGGAGGTCGAGCCCGAGACGCTGGCGGCGACCGACGCCGCCAAGGACACGCCGGCGACCCTGCCGAACTGACCCCAGGTGCCGGCATCTGCGGTGTTATTGCCGCAGATGCCGTTTTTCCCCCGAAATCGGCCATTCCAGCGTGTGCGGGCGATTGACGGTTTCAAAAGCGTGCCGTTAGGGTTTGCACAGGAAATCGCGGATTTCCGCTATCGCCGTAACCTCGGGGGATATGAGGTGAACAAGAACGATCTCGTGGCCAAGGTCGCCGGCCACAGCGGCCTTTCCAAGCAGGACGCGACCAAGGCGGTCGATTCCGTGCTCGAGTGCATCACCGATGCCCTCAAGGACGGCGACGAGGTGCGTCTCGTGGGTTTTGGGACCTTCGCCGTGACCGAACGCGAGGCGACGACGGGGCGCAACCCGCGGACGGGCGAGTCCATCGACATCCCGGCGTCGAAGGCGCCGAAGTTCCGTCCCGGCAAGCAATTGAAAGATGCCTTGAACGCTTGAGGCTCGTGGCGAGGCGGGCGGTTCGACCGCCGCACGCACGGGCGGGACACAGAGCATGGCGGCAGTGCCGTCCACCGCCCGATGGTGCGGGCGGAAGGGTTCGAACCTCCGACACCGGCGGTGTAAACGCCGTGCTCTTCCGCTGAGCTACGCCCGCGTCGGTCAACTCCTAGCGCGCCGCGGCGGGGCTCTCAAGTGCCGAACGGGCGCGGGCGACGGCGCCGAGCGTGTTCGCTTGACAGTCCGGCGGCACCTCCGTACACCACGCGAACTCTCGCATTGGGGGTGTAGCTCAGTCGGTTAGAGCGCTGGCCTGTCACGCCAGAGGCCGCGGGTTCGAGTCCCGTCACTCCCGCCAATCTCCGCGCCGGCACGCTCCCAGCCCCCGACTTTACCCGACGCGCCCGTCCGACAGCGTCACCGTCCGCGAGCGCCACCCGGCACCCGCGGCTCACTGCCGAGACGGCGGGTCGAATTCCTGGCGGCGCGCCGGCGAAGGCACCAGACCCCGGGCGGAGCCGTCGCTGCCGCGCACCACGCCGCCGCCGAGGCGGTTCGGGTCGACGCTTCCCGTCGCCGTACCATCTCTCCCCCGCGCCACGCCGCGCCGGCCGAGCCGAGGCTGATCGTTGAAACCGTCCGCCGCGCCGTCGGGCGCGCGCAGGCGGGCGCGGTCGGGGACGCGCCGCTGCGGCTCGGCCGACGGCACGCCGCGCTCGCCCTGTTCGCCGCGCGAGCCCGCGGGTGAGGCCGGCGCGACCGGAAGCTCGCTGCGGCTGCTCGGATAGATCCTCTGCTGCGCGACGGCGGGCGCCGCCAGCGCTGCCATGACGACGACCAGCGCCGTCACCGTCCATGGTCGCATCGTCAACGCCTCCATGCTCTTTGTACGCATCGGGTAACGCGCGGGGCGGCTCGTTCTTCGAAAGTGCGACGCCGGCGCCGGGTTGCGGCGGCGCCCGGCGGCTCAACATCCCTTTCATCGTTGCACCCACCATGCCACAAAGCGGTGGGGACGCGGCGGCCGCCGGGAGGTGTGCGATGCTTGAAGAATATCTGCCGATCTTGATCTTCATGGCGCTGGCCATCGGCATGGCCGTCGTCATCATGATCTCGACGCTGCTCGTTGCGCGGCAGAACCCCGACGCCGACAAACTCGCCGCCTACGAGTGCGGCTTCGAGGCCTTCGAGGATGCGCGCGGCAAGTTCGACGTGCGCTTCTATCTCGTCGCCATCCTCTTCATCATCTTCGACCTGGAGATGGCGTTCCTCTTCCCCTGGGCGGTGTCGCTCGGGGCGATCGGGGCCTGGGGCTTCTGGTCGATGATGCTGTTCTTGGCGGTGCTGACGGTCGGCTTCATCTACGAGTGGAAAAAGGGAGCGCTCGAATGGGAGTGACGCAGACCGCGGTCGGGACCGCGCCCACCGGCGCCTCGCCCAACCTTTTCGACGACGTCAATGCGGGCCTCGAGGACCAGGGCTTCTTCGTGACGAGGCTCAACGACCTTATCGGCTGGGCGCGCGCGTCGTCGATGTGGCCGATGACCTTCGGTCTAGCCTGTTGTGCCGTCGAGATGATGCACGCGGCGGCCAGCCGTTACGATCTCGACCGGTTCGGCCTGGTGTTCCGGCCGAGCCCGCGGCAGTCCGATGTCATGATCGTCGCCGGGACCCTGTGCAACAAGATGGCCCCGGCGTTGCGGCGGGTCTACGACCAGATGGCCGAGCCGCGCTACGTCCTGTCCATGGGGAGTTGCGCCAACGGCGGCGGCTACTACCACTACTCTTATTCCGTCGTGCGCGGTTGCGACCGGATCGTGCCCGTCGACATCTACGTGCCCGGCTGTCCGCCGACGGCGGAGGCGCTCGTCTACGGAATCTTGCAACTGCAGAGAAAGATCCGTGCCACCGCGACCATCGATCGCTGAGGACGACCATGCCCTGGCAACCCGACATCGCCGCCCTGGGTGACCTGGCCGAGGCCGCCGCGGCCACCTTTCCCGACGACGTGATCCGCGCCGAGGTGGTGCGCCACGAACTCACGATCGACATTCAGCCGACGGCTGTTCGTCGCGTGCTGACGTGGCTGAGGGATGAACCGGGAGCGCACTTCGAGGAGCTTGTCGACATCTGCGGCG
The DNA here is from genome assembly GCA_964481035.1 of uncultured Geminicoccaceae bacterium. GTDB lineage: Bacteria > Pseudomonadota > Alphaproteobacteria > Geminicoccales > Geminicoccaceae > JAAAPF01. Next base: position 5,197 of record CAYZSE010000107.1, read on the forward strand.
TCGACTACCCCGAGCGCGTCGATCGGTTCGATGTCGTGTATCATCTTTTGAGCCTCAAGCACAACCAGCGGGTCCGGGTGAAGCTCGCCACCAACGAGGATACCCCCGTCGCGTCGGTGACCGGCATCTTTCCCACCGCCGGCTGGTTCGAGCGCGAGACTTGGGACATGTATGGGGTGCTGTTCGCCGATCACGCGGACCTGCGGCGTCTGCTCACCGACTACGGCTTCGAGGGCCACCCGCTCCGCAAGGACTTCCCGCTCACGGGATTCGTCGAGATGCGCTACGACGAGGCGGAAAAGCGCGTGGTCTACGAGCCCGTCCAGCTCCAGCAGGATTGGCGGAGCTTCGATTTCATGAGCCCGTGGGAAGGTGCGCAAGGCGTGTTGCCGGGTGACGAGAAGGCCGACGACGCGCCGTCCAAGGCCGGCTGAGGAGAGACCAGCGCGATGCCCACCGACGTCGACATGCGCAGCTTCACGATGAATTTCGGGCCGCAGCACCCCGCGGCCCACGGGGTGCTGCGGCTCGTGCTCGAGCTCGACGGCGAGGTCGTCGAGCGCGCCGATCCGCATATCGGGCTCCTGCATCGCGGCACCGAGAAGCTGATCGAGTATCGCCCGTACATCCAGTCGATCCCCTATTTCGATCGGCTCGACTACACCTCGATGCTATGCCAGGAGCATGCCTACATCCTGGCCGTCGAGAACCTTCTGGGCGTCGAGGTGCCTGAGCGGGCGCTGTGGATTCGCACGCTCATGGACGAGGTGACCCGGATCGGCAACCATCTGCTCAACATCACGACCTTCGCGCTCGACTGCGGCGCGATGACCCCGCTGCTCTGGGGCTTCGAGCATCGCGAGAAGACCATGGAGTTCTACGAGCGCCTGACCGGCGCACGGATGCACGCCAACTACTATCGTTTCGGCGGCGTCCATCGGGACATGCCCGAGGGCTTCGGACAGGACATGCTCGCTTGGTGTGATGATTTCCTCAAATTCGTTGATGACATGGAGAGCTTGCTCAACGAGAATCGGATCTTCAAGCAGCGGACGGTCGACATTGGCGTCATCTCGGCGGAGGAGGCCTTCGCCTGGGGCTTCTCGGGACCGATGTTGCGCGGCTCGGGCGTCGCTTGGGATCTACGCAAGGCGCAGCCCTACGCGATGTACGAGCATGTCGATTTCGACATCCCCGTCGGTGTCAACGGCGACTGCTACGATCGCTACCTGCTGCGGGTGGAGGAGATGCGGCAGTCGGTACGGATCATTCGGCAGTGCCTCGACAAGATGGCTCCGGGGCCGATCCGCACGGACGACAAGAAGATGACACCGCCGCCGCGCGCCGAGATGAAGCGCTCGATGGAGGCGCTCATCCACCACTTCAAGCTCTACACCGAGGGCGTGCACGTGCCGGCCGGCGAGACCTACGCCGCGGTCGAGAGCGGCAAGGGTGAGTTCGGCGTCTACCTGGTCTCGGACGGCACCAACCGCCCGTATCGCTGCAAGATCCGCTCGCCCGGCTACGTGCATCTCCAGGCGCTCGACTTCCTCGGCAACAAGCACCAGCTGGCGGACATCGTCGCCATCATCGCATCGCTCGACATCGTCTTCGGAGAGATCGACCGATGAGCCTCAGCCCCGACGTGACCAGCTTCGCCTTCACGCCCGAGAACGAGGCCGCGGCGCGCGCGCACATCGCCAAGTTCCCGGAGGATCGCCAGGCCAGCGCGGTCCTGCCGCTGCTGCATCTGGCGCAGGCGCAGCACGGCGGTTGGTTGCCCAAAGCGGCGCTCGACTATGTGGCCGAGTTTCTCGAGATGCCGCGGATCCGGGTGTACGAGGTCGTCTCGTTCTACGACATGTTCAACACCGAGCCGACGGCGCCCTGCCAGATCCGGGTCTGCACGACGACGCCGTGCTGGCTTTGCGGCTCGGACGAAATCGTCGCGGCGGTGGAGGAGGCGCTAGGGTGCAAGGTCGGAGAGAACACGGCCGACGGCCGCTTCTACCTCCGCGAGTTCGAGTGCCTCGGCGCCTGCGCCAACGCGCCGATGATGTGGATCGACGACGACTACTACGAGGATCTGACGCCCGAGCGCGCGACGGCGATCATTAGGGCCCTCGCGCGCGGGGATAGGCCCGCTCCGGGCCCGCAGGGCGAGCGCCGGGTGGCGATGCCGGCCGGCGGCAAGACGACGCTTTTGGAGGTCTGACGTGCTGCACGACCGCGACCGCATCTTCACCGACATCTACGGCGAGAGGGGGGCAAGCCTCGCGGCGGCCAAGGCACGCGGCGACTACGACGGGCTCAAGGACCTCATCCTCATGGGGCGCGAGGCGATCGTCGACGCGATGAAGAAGTCGGGCCTGCGCGGCCGCGGCGGCGCCGGCTTTCCGACCGGCCTCAAGTGGTCGTTCATGCCGAAGCAGACCGACGGCGGCCCGATCTACCTCGTCGTCAACGCCGACGAGAGCGAGCCCGGGACCTGCAAGGACCGCGAGATCATGCGGCACGAGCCGCACAAGCTCATCGAGGGCTGCATCGTCGCCGGCGCCGCGATGGGCTGCACCGCGTGCTACATCTACGTCCGCGGTGAGTTCGTCCGCGAGGCGGAGGCGCTGCAGCGGGCCATCGACGAGGCCTATGACGACGGCCTGCTCGGCCGGGACATCAGGGGCTCGGGCTACGACTACGAGCTCCATTTGCACCGCGGCGCTGGTGCCTACATCTGCGGCGAGGAGACGGGCCTCATCGAGAGCCTCGAGGGCAAGAAGGGCCAGCCTCGGCTGAAGCCGCCGTTCCCGGCGATGGTCGGCCTCTACGGCCGGCCGACGACGGTCAACAACGTCGAGACGATCGCCGTCGCGCCGACGATCCTCAGGCGCGGCGCCGAGTGGTTCGCCGGTCTCGGGCGCGAGAACAACACGGGCACCAAGCTCTTCTGCGTGTCGGGGCACGTCAACCACCCGTGCACCTTCGAGGAGGAGATGGGCGTTCCCTTGCGGGAATTGCTCGACAAGCATTGCGGCGGAGTGCGCGGCGGCTGGGACAATCTCAAGGCGGTCATTCCGGGCGGCTCGTCGGTACCGCTTCTGCCGAAGTCGATCTGCGACGACCTTCTGTTGGATTTCGACAGCCTCAAGGCGGTGCAATCGGGCTTGGGGACCGCCGGTGTCATCGTCATGGATCGATCGACCGACGTCATCAGGGCGATCTGCCGGCTCTCGAAGTTCTACATGCACGAGAGCTGCGGGCAGTGCACGCCGTGCCGCGAGGGCACCGGCTGGCTGTGGCGCGTGATGACGCGCTTGGTCGAAGGTCGGGCGCGCCCCGAGGAGATCGACATGCTCTACGACGTCACGCGGGAGATCGAGGGGCACACGATCTGCGCGCTCGGCGACGCGGCGGCTTGGCCGGTGCAGGGGCTCATCCGCCATTTCCGCCACGAGATCGAGGCCCGCATGCGCGAGCATGACACGGCGCCGGCGCAGCTCGCGGCGGCTGGCTGAGGGGCGCGAGCAGCTTCGGGGAGGTACCATGCCGAAACTCACGGTCGACGGCATCGAGGTCGAGGTTCCGGCCGGCGCCACGGTCTTCCAGGCGTGCGAGCTCGCCGGCCGCGAGGTGCCGCACTTTTGCTACCACCCGCGCCTCAACATCGCCGGCAACTGCCGCATGTGCCTCGTCGACGTCGAGAAGGCGCCGAAGCCGGTCGCCAGCTGTGCGATGCCGGCCACCGAGGGCATGGTCGTGCATACCCGCTCGGAAAAGGCGCGCCAGGCGCAGAAGGGTGTGCTCGAACTGCTGCTCATCAACCATCCGCTGGACTGCCCGATCTGCGATCAGGGGGGCGAGTGCGATCTGCAGGATCTGACGCTGTTCTACGGGCCCGACAGCTCGCGTTTTGCCGAAAACAAGCGGCCGGTGACCGACAAGTACATGGGGCCGTTGATCTCGACGCACATGACGCGCTGCATCCACTGCACGCGCTGCATCCGCTTCGCCAACGAGGTCGCCGGCGTCGAGGAGCTGGGCGCGACGGGCCGCGGCGAGCACATGGAGATCACGACCTGGGTCGAGCGGGCGGTGACCTCCGAGCTCTCCGGCAACATGGTCGATCTGTGCCCGGTGGGCGCGCTCAACAACAAGCCTTACGAGTACACGGCGCGGACCTGGGAGTTGAAGAAGCACGAGAGCGTCGACGTGATGGACGCGGTCGGCTCGAACATCCGGGTCGACGTGCGCGGCAACGAGGTCATGCGGATCCTGCCGAGGCTGCACGAGGCCGTGAACGAGGAGTGGATCTCCGACAAGACCCGCTACGTTTATGACGGTTTGCGTCGCCGCCGGCTCGACCGGCCCTGGGTGAAGCGTGACGGCGGGCTGAGGGCGGCCGCATGGGGCGAGGCCTTCGAGGCGATCCGGGCGCGGCTCGCCGGCGTGCCGGGCGCGCGCATCGCCGCCATTGTCGGCGACCAGGCGGCGCTCGAGGAGATGGCGGCGCTCAAGGACCTGATGGGCGCCCTCGGCTCGCCGCACGTCGATTGCCGCCAGGACGGCGCCAAGCTGGAAGGACCACGCGCGGGCTGGCTCTTCAACACCACCATCGCCGGCATCGAGCAGGCCGACGCGCTGTTGCTCGTCGGGGCGTTCCCGCGCCACGAGGCGGCGCTGGTCAACGCCCGCATCCGCAAACGGCAGCGATGGGGTGGCTTCGAGATCGGCCGCATCGGTTGTCCGGGAGAGCTGACCTACCCGACGGTCGACCTCGGCGCCGGGCCGCGGACGCTCGGCGACCTGTTCGCCGGGCAGCACAGCTTCGCCGAGGTGCTGGAGCGGGCCGAGCGGCCGATGCTCATCGTCGGGCCGGGCGCGTCGGCGCGGCCGGACGGCGCGCAGATCCTCGCCCAGGCGCGCGCGGTCGCCGAGCGCTTCGGCATGGTCCGCGAGGACTGGAACGGGTTCAACGTCCTGCACACGGCGGCGTCGCGCGTCGGCGGGCTGGAGCTGGGCCTGGTGCCGGGCGAGGGCGGCCGCGACGTCGCGGGCATCCTCGCCGGTGTTGCGGACGGCTCGATCGAGGTCGTGTTCCTGCTCGGCGCCGACGGGATCGATCCGGCTTACTTGGGCGAGGCTTTCGTCGTCTACCAGGGCAGCCACGGCGACGCCGGCGCGCACGCGGCCGACGTCGTCCTGCCCGGCGCCGCCTACACCGAGAAGCACGGTACCTGGGTCAACCTCGAGGGGCGACCCCAGGCGGGCAAGCTCTGCGCCTTCCCGCCGGGCGAGGCCAAGGAGGACTGGCGGATCCTGCGCGCGCTCTCGGAGGCGCTCGGGCACAAGCTGCCCTACGATACGCTCGGGCAGCTGCGGCGGCGGATCGCCGCGCAAGCACCCCACCTGGCCCGCCCCGACCGCATCGAGCCGGCGCCCTGGGTGCCGTTCGGCGCCGCCGGCGAGACGAGGGACGCGCCCTTCGTCTCGCCGGTGGCCGATTTCTACCGGACCTGCCCGATCAGCCGCGCCTCCGAGATCATGGAAGCCTGCGTCGAGGAGATCGTGGGCCAGAAGCTCGGGGCGACCGGCACCGATGGTTGATCAGCTGCTCGCCATCGCGATCATCGCGGGCCAGGCGCTCTTGATCATCGTGCCGCTACTCTTGGGCGTGGCGTATACGACCTGGGCGGAACGCAAGGTGATCGGCGCCATGCAGCTGCGCCAGGGGCCGATGACGGTGGGGCCCTGGGGGCTCTTGCAGCCCATCGCCGACGGCGCCAAGCTGTTCTTGAAAGAGACGGTGATCCCTTCGGGCTCGAACCGCATCGTCTTTCTCGTCGCGCCCATGCTGACCTTCATCCTCTCGCTGATCGCCTGGGCGGTGATCCCGTTCGGCGAGGGGCTGGTCGTCTCCGACATCAACGTCGGGATCTTGTACCTGTTCGCGATCAGTTCGCTCGGCGTCTACGGCGTCATCATGGCCGGCTGGGCGTCCAACTCGCGCTATGCCTTCTTGGGCGCGCTGCGCTCGTCGGCGCAGATGGTGAGCTACGAGATCGCCATTGGGCTCATCATCATCGCGGTGCTCATCTCGGCTGGCTCCCTGAACCTGTCGGAGATCGTCCGCGCCCAAGCCGGCGAGGGTTTTTGGTACATCTTTCCGCATTTTCCGATGTTCGTGCTGTTTGTCGCCTCGATCCTCGCCGAGACCAACCGGCACCCGTTCGATCTGCCGGAGGACGAGGCTTCGTTGGTGACCGGTTACAACGTCGAATACAGCTCGATGGCGTTTGCCCTCTTCTTCCTCGGCGAATACGCCAACATGATCTTGATGAGTGCCATCTGCGCCGTGCTCTTCCTCGGCGGCTGGCTGCCGCCCTTCGAGATGGCCCCGTTCACTTGGATCCCGGGCCCTCTGTGGTTCATCCTCAAGATCTGCGCCATCCTGTTCGTGTTCTTCTGGGCTCGGGCAACGCTGCCGCGCTACCGGTACGACCAGTTGATGCGCCTGGGCTGGAAAGTGTTTCTGCCTTTCTCGCTCATCTGGGTCGTGTTGACGGCCGGTTTCCTGATAACCTTCGACCTTCTGCCGGCCTGATCGGACTAGCAACGACCACCGCCAACAAGGGGACGACATGGCCACCGCGCTCAATCGTGCCGCGAAGACTTTCCTGCTGCAGGAGTTGGCGAGCGGCTTTTGGCTGACGCTGCGCTACATGTTCAAGAAAAAGTACACCTTGAACTATCCGTACGAGAAAGGTCCCCTCAGCCCGCGTTTTCGGGGGGAACACGCGCTCAGGCGCTATCCGAACGGGGAAGAACGGTGCATCGCCTGCAAGCTCTGCGAAGCGGTCTGTCCGGCGCAGGCCATCACCATCGAGAGCGAGCCGCGTCCCGACGGCAGCCGGCGGACGACCCGCTACGACATCGACATGACCAAGTGCATCTATTGCGGCTTCTGCGAGGAGGCCTGCCCGGT
>CAYZSE010000108.1:0-12137 GCA_964481035.1 uncultured Geminicoccaceae bacterium
GCTCTCTGTGGCACTTTCCCTGGGGTCGCCCCCGCCGGGCGTTACCCGGCACCGTGTTTCCGTGGAGCCCGGACTTTCCTCCCCGACGCTAGCGCGCCGGAGCGGCCATCTCGTCGCCTGACCCGAGCTGAACCTAGGCGGCCGCGGTCGACGACGCCAGTCCGTAGGCCGCCGCGACCTCGACGAGCCGGGCACCCGTCGCCGCGTCGGCGCGCCCGTCGCAGGCCGAGCCCGCGACGAAGCGGCGTTGGAACGCCGCGAGCGCCGCGGTCACCGAGGTGGGCTGGGGCGCCGTCTCGACGCCGTAGCCGATGCGCTCCAACCCGGTGACGACGTTGGCCCGCGCGGGCCCGCCCGGTCGGGGCTCCGGCCACAGGCCCACCCCGGCCTCGGCCAGCTTCGCCCAGGGGAAGCGCTCGCCGGGGTCGAGCTTGCGCATCGGGGCGATGTCGCTGTGCGCCACGATATCGACGGGCGCGATGGACCAGCGGGCCACGACCGCGCGGGCGAGCGCGATCACCGCTTCGATCTGCCGATCGGGAAAGGCCGGCAAGCCGTAGTCGTGGCCGCCGTTGACGATCTCGATGCCGATGGACCGTGCGTTGAGCCCCCGGTGCCCGCGCCAGCAGGACACGCCGGCGTGCCAGGCGGCCCGCTCCTCGGCGACGAGTTGCAGGACCGTGCCGTCCTCCTCGACGACGTAGTGCGCGCTGACCGCGCTTCGCGGATCACGCAGCCGCGCCACCGCGCTCGCCCCGTCGCGCATGCCCGTATAGTGGAGAACGAGCGTGTCGACGGCCTCGGCCGGGCGCGGGCCGTGGTTCGGCGAGGGACAGGCCGCGATCCGCAAGGGCGTCAAAAACGACGCAGCAGCCGCTCGAAGTACTCGAGCTCGAGCGGCGGCCGGTCCCGCTCGCCGGCGCGGCGGTGCAACTCGCGCAGGACCTCGCGGGCGGTGCCGAGATCCGGTCTGTCCGGCACCTCGACGCCAAAGGGGCTGGCGCCACCGTCGTTGCGCAGCGGCCGGCCGAGGGGATCGCGCGTCTCCGTGAGCGGCGGCCCCATGCCGGCGTTCGGACCGGGTCGGCCCGGCTGCTCGCCCTGACCCATCTGCTGCTGCATCTGCTCCATGAGCTGGCCGGCGCCTTGCTGCAGCAGATCCAGCGCATCCGTCTGCGGGCCGATCGCCTCGCCGGGCCGGCTCTCGTTCAAGGCCTGCTCGGCGCCGCGCATCTGCAGCTCCGACTGGCCGAGCGCCCGGGGGATCTCCTGCCCCGCCTCGCCGAGCTGCCGCATCAGGTCGCCCAGCGACCGGCGCAGCGCCTCCTGCTGCTGGCCGAGACCCGGCGCGCCCTGGCCCTGCTGCCCCGGCTGCCCCGGCTGATTCGTCGGACCTTGCTGGCTCTGCTGGCCCTGCTCGCCGGGTTGGCGCTGCTGCTGCATGTCGAAAGACTCGTCGAGCAGGTCCTGCTGGCGTCGGATGAGGTCTTGCAGTGCACCCATGCTCTGCTGCATCGGGCTCATCATCGGCATCTGCATCGCCGTCTGCAGGTTCTCCAACAGCTCGCGCAGCTGCGCGAGCATCTGCTCGGCCTGCGCCGTTGCGCCGGAGGCCATCGCCTCACGCATCTGCTCCAGCATGTCCCGGAAGTCCTGGCGATCCAGCATCTGCGCGTTGGGGTCGACCGGCTGGAAACGGTGCTCGCCGGGCTGCAGGTTCTGCATCTGTTCGAGCGCCTGCTGCTGCATCGCGTCGAGGAACGCCTCCATCGCCTGCTCGAGCTCGTCCATCAGCTGCTGCAGCTCGGCATCGTCCGCGCCGCGCTCCAGTGCCTCGCGCAACGCCTTCTCGAGCTCGTGCAGATCCCGCTCGGCGACGGCGAACTGGCCCTCCTCGACGTAGATCGCCAGCTCCCAGAGGAGATCCACGACCGAGCGGTCAGCCTCGCCCTCGTCGTTGATGACGAGCCGCGTCGAGGCGGCGCGCAAGGTCAGCGGGACAGCGATCTCCAGGTCCTCCAGCCGCGGGCTCTGAGCCATGATGTTGAGCTGCGACGCCACCGCGCGGCGCTCGTCCGGCTCCGCCACCAGCTGCTTGCGTGAGGCGATGATGGCCCGCGCCAGAACGTTGGTGAACGTCCGCTCGGGCAGGACGAACGTGATCGTGGCGCTCGTCCCTTCCTGATCGGCGACGTCTCGGGCGATGAGCCGGGCCTCGACCTCCTGGCCGGCAAAGGGATGCGGCGTGAGGTCGAGATAGGTGCCCTCGTCGAGCTCCGTGACCGGCCGGCCGAGCCGGCGCAGCTCCAACCGCTCGCTCGCCTCGGGGCGGAAGCCGAGCGCGAGCTCGAGGTCGATCGCCGCGAGCCCGTAATCGTCGCGGGCACGAAAGCGCGGGTTCAAGACGCCACGATGCGTCGCCCGCGGCGATTCGGCAAAGGCCACCTCGGGCCGATTGTCGGGCAGCACCTCGATGGCGAACGAGGCCAAGGGCGGCAGGTCCTCCGTCGCCGCTACGTCGAGGGTGCCGCTCCCCTCGAGCACCGTGCGGGACTCGCGGCTGCCGGCACCGAGCTCCTCGACCGCGAGATCGACGAGGGCGTAGCGGGGTGAGGCCTCGATCGTGCCCGCGGCATCGTGGATCTGGATCACCAGCTCGGTCCCCTCGGGCACGACGATCGGCGCCTCGACCGGCGCCATCGGCAGCTCGACGGAACGCACCACCGGGGCGGCGCCGGTGTAGAGCGGCGGGGTGAGCCAGAGATCGACCCGCGCGGGTGCGGCCGGCACGGCAACCGCCGGCCGCGGAACGAAGGCCTCCGCCAGCCGGACACGCCAATCCGGCCCGGCATGAACGACGGCGATCACCAGGACCAGGCCGAGGGCGGCCCGCAGCGCCCAGGGGTCGAGGCGCGACCAGACCGGCCGCGGGCCGATGTAGTCGAGCGCTTCGAGCGCCGCCCGCTGGCGCTCCAGATGCCGCTGCCAGAGACGCCGTGTCGTCGCGTCGGCGGTCGCGGAGGGACGATCGCCCAGGGCTTCGATGGGCCGGTGCCGCAGACCGGACGACGTCTCCAGTCGGCGGTCGACCGCGGCCGGGTCCGGCGCCGCATAGTGCCGGGCACCGCGAGCCAGGCTCCAAGCCAAGGCTGCGGTGACGATCGCGAGCGACGCCGCGTGGAGCCACCAGGGGACGAGGCGCCAAATTCCGAAGAGGCTGAGCGCCGCGAACACCGCGACGACCAGCAGGCTCGGCGCGAAGGCGGTCATCAGGGCCTCGAGCCTGACGACGGCGCCGGCCCAGCGCCGGCGCCGTGCCAGTCGTTGCGTCAGCTTGCGATCCTCGTCCGCCATGGCCGGCCTCGTCAGCTCGAAAGTGGGCTCAAGGGCCGCCCTCGACGGGCGCGCCCCGGCGAAGATGGTCGGGCACGGTCTCGTCGGCCGCGAGGGCGGCGGCGCTGCGACCCCGCTTGACGATGTCGATTCGCGCGTCGTCCACCAGGATCTCCGCCGCCGTCCCCCTCGAATTGTAGTCCGATGCCATCGTCGCGCCATAGGCGCCGGCGTTCGTGAAGGCCACGAGATCGCCGGCGGCCAGCGGCGGCAGCTCGACGTCCCGCTCGAAGACGTCGCTGCTCTCGCATATCGGGCCGACGAGGTCGACCGTCTCGAGGTCGCCGTCCGCCGCCTCCTGCAACGGCAGAACCAGATGCCGAGCGCCGTAGAGGGCCGGGCGCAGCAAGGTGTTCATGCCGGCGTCGAGGACGGCGAAGCGCCGTGCGTCGCTGCCGCTCTTGATGATGAGCACCCGGCTGACGAGCACGCCCGCCGCGGCGACCAGATACCGCCCCGGCTCGAAGGCGAGCTGCGCGTCGACCGCGCGGGTGAGCCGCTCGACCATCGCGGCGAACGCCTCGATGTCGAGGTCGTGCTCGTGGGCATAGCGCACGCCGAGCCCGCCGCCGAGGTTGAGCCGCTCCAGCCGGAAGCCGCGCTCGCGGGCGTGCGCCCAGAAGCCGACCATGCGGCCGTAGGCGCGCTCGAAATCGGCGACCGACGCGATCTGCGAGCCGATGTGGCAGTGCAGGCCGACGAGCCTGACGCCCGCGAGCCCGCCGACGAGATCGAGCGCCTCGTCGAGCCGCTCGGCGCCGATCCCGAACTTGTCGTGCCGACGGCCGGTCGAGATCTTGTCGAGGGTCTGCGCGGCGACGTCGGGGTTCAGGCGCAGCGCTACCGGGGCTCGGACCCCGCGCGCCTGCGCGACATCGTCGACGAGGCGCAGCTCCTCCAGGGACTCGACGTTGAACTGGAGGATTTCGGCGGCGAGGCCGCGCTCGATCTCGTCCCGGCTCTTGCCCACGCCCGCGAAGACGACGCGGGCGGCCGGCACGCCGGCGCGCAGCGCCCGCTCCAGCTCGCCCGCGGAGACCACGTCGGCGCCGGCGCCCTCGCGGGCGAGCACGGCGGCGACGCCGAGGACCGGGTTGGCCTTCATCGCGTAGCAGACGAGCGGGCGCAGCTCGCCGAAGGCAGCGATCAGGCGGCGGTAGCGGCGGCGGATCTCCGGCGCCGAATAGACGTAGAGCGGGGTGCCGAAGCGCTCGGCCAGCTCGGCGAGCGCCGTGCCGTCGAGATGCAACCGGCCGCAGCGATAGCCCAGGGGGCTCATCGCGGCGTCTCCTCGGGCGCCGGCTCGTCCGGCGGCAGTCGCAACGGGCCGACCTTGCCGCAGGCGACGAGAACGACGGCGAGGCCGAGCGCGAGCGCCGCGCGGCGGCTCACCGGCCGTCCCCCAGGAGCCGCTCGCGCGCCGCCCGAGCAGCCTCGCGGACCCGCTCGGGCGCCGTCCCGCCGAAGCTCGTCCGGCTCGCCACCGAGCGCTCGACGCCCAGCACCGCGAAGACCTCGGCCGTCAGCCGCGGCTCGATCGCCTGCAACGCCTCCAGCGGCAGGTCCTCGAGGCCGCAGCCGCGGCTCTCGGCGGCGCGCACCGCCTTACCGGCGACCCCGTGCGCGGTGCGGAACGGCAGACCCTTCACCCGCACCAGCCAATCGGCGAGATCCGTCGCGGTGGTGAAGCCGACGCCCGCGGCAGCGGCCATGCGCGCGCGCTCGAAGCGCACGCTCTCGAGCATCCCCACCGCCGCCTCGAGGCACGTCTCGAGGGTGTCGACCGCATCGAACAGCGGCTCCTTGTCCTCCTGCATGTCCTTGGAATAGGCGAGCGGCAGGCCCTTCATCGCCACCAAGAGCGCCTGCAGATCGCCGAAGACGCGCCCTGCCTTGCCGCGCAGGAGCTCGGCGGCGTCGGGGTTGCGCTTTTGCGGCATGATCGAGCTACCGGTGGAGAAGGTCTCGGCCATCGCCGCGAAGCCGAACTGCGGAGTAGCCCAGAGCACCAGCTCCTCGGCGAGCCGCGAGAGGTGGACCGCGGCGATCGCGGCGGCGCTCAGGTAGTCGAGGGCAAAGTCGCGGTCGGCGACGCTGTCGAGCGAGTTCGCGGTCGGCCGGTCGAAGCCGAGCGCCGCGGCGGTCATCGCACGATCGATGGGAAAGCTCGTGCCGGCGAGCGCCGCGGCGCCGAGCGGGCACTCGTTGAGCCGGCGCCGCGCATCGCGGAAGCGGTCGCGGTCGCGGCCGAACATCTCGGCGTAGGCGAGAAGGTGATGGCCGAGGGTCACGGGCTGTGCCGCCTGGAGATGGGTGAAGCCCGGCATCACCGTCGCGGCCTCGGTCTCGGCGCGGGCGACGAGCACCGCCAGCAGCTCGCCCAGCAGCGCGTGCGCCCGGTCGATGGCGTCGCGGACGAACAGCTTGACGTCGGTGGCGACCTGGTCGTTGCGCGAGCGCGCGGTGTGCAGCCGCCGGCCCGGCTCGCCGACGAGCTCGGTGAGCCGCGCCTCGATGTTGAGGTGGATGTCCTCGAGCTCGGTCGCGAAGGTGAAGTCGCCCCGCTCGATCTCGGCGGCGATGCGCTCGAGCCCGTCGAGGATGGCGTCGCGGTCGGCCTCGGCGATGAGGCCGACGGCGGCGAGCATTCGCGCGTGTGCCCGGCTGCCCGCGATGTCGTGACGCCAGAGCCGCTTGTCGAAGCCGATCGAGGCGTTCAACCTCACCATCAACGGGGCCGGGCGACCGTCGAAACGACCACCCCAGAGGTCCACCGCCCGCACCTTGTCGTCCATCAGCCGGGAGCACCCTTCATGCGCATGCTGTCATGGGTCAAAGCGGCGATCCTCGCCGTCGCCTGGAGCGTGCCCGCCTCGGCGCTCACGATCAACTGGGATGCGGCGCCCCGGGAGATGCCGTCGGTCATCGTCGAAGGCCGCGGCGGCGACGACGTCGAGCTGATGGGCGATCTCGCCGGGCGGGTCGTCGTCTTGAACCTGTGGGCCACGTGGTGCGCGCCCTGCAAGCGCGAGATGCCGACCTTGGCGGCGCTTCAGGACGCCTTCGACCGGACGGACCTCGAGGTCGTGGCCCTCGCCGTCGATCGCGCCCCGTTCAGCGCGTTGGACGCCTTCATGGCGGACGTCGGCGCGGGCGCGCTGACGGTCGTCAAGAGCGCCGACATGGCGGCCGCGCGCGCCTTGGGCGCGCCGGGGCTACCGGTCACCATCGTCGTCGACCGCGAGGGCCGCGAGCGCTTCCGGCACGCTGGCTATGCCGACTGGGCGACGGACGAGACGCTCGCCGCGCTCGCCGCGCTCGCCGCCGAATGACGTCGGCGACGCGGTGCCCGCGGGGGAGGAATGGGGCGAGCGATGGGGATCGAACCCACGACCTCCAGAGCCACAATCTGGCGCTCTAACCGACTGAGCTACGCCCGCCACGGCCCGGCGTGTCTGCCGCAAAGGACCGTGGGCGTCAAGCCGAGCGGTGACCACAGGATGCTTATTTTGTGGGCATCTAGTCTATTTTATGAGCAGGCTTCGCACCGCCGACCTGCTCAGGAAATGCGCAGAGCGCGGGCATCCGGAACCCGGCAAACTTGGCACGATTGATGCTCGATCATCGACAGGTAGTATATGGCGCGCTCCGCCGCGCCCCGAAGGAGGCCGTTCATGAAGAAGGTCGAGGCCATCATCAAACCGTTCAAGTTGGACGAGGTGAAGGAGGCGCTACAGGAAGTCGGCCTCAAAGGCATGACCGTCACCGAGGTCAAGGGTTTCGGGCGTCAGAAAGGTCATACCGAATTGTATCGGGGTGCCGAGTATGTCGTCGACTTCCTGCCCAAGGTGAAGATAGAGGTCGTCGTCGAAGACGACGTGGTGGATCGGGCTGTCGAGGCGATTCAGAGCGCTGCGAAGACCGATCGGATCGGCGACGGCAAGATCTTCGTCTACGAGATCCATGATATCGTCCGCATCCGCACCGGCGAGCGGGGCGCCGACGCGCTCTAGATCGGACACAAGTCCGTACCTGGGAGACACGGCCGGCTCGATGACGAGCCAGCGGCGCCCGCGACGCTTGTCTCGACTTTTCTCATAGCACGCAACAACAGCGAGGGCCGAGTAATGGCTTTGGGTTGTAAGACCGCCGCCGACGTCATGAAGGCGATCAAGGACAACGACGTGAAGATCGTCGATCTCCGCTTCACCGATGTTCCCGGCACCTGGCAGCACACGTCCTTTCCGGTCACGACCTTCGACGAGGACCAGATCAACGAGGGCTGCGGCTTCGACGGCTCGTCGATCCGCGGGTTTGCGGAAATCCAGGCCTCGGATATGGTGATCCTGCCCGACCCCAGCACCGCGTTTCTCGATCCCTTCACCAAGCACAAGACCTTGGTGATGATTTGCGACATCTTGGATCCTGTCACCAAGGAATTCTACAGTCGTGATCCGCGCGGTGTAGCGAAGAAGGCGCTGCAGTACATGATTTCAACGGGTATCGGTGACACCGCCTTTTTCGGCCCCGAAGCCGAGTTCTTCGTCTTCGACGACGTACGGTATGGATCGTCGATCAACTACGGGACGTTCATGGTCGACTCGGGTGAAGGCCCGTGGAACGGCACCGAGGATGAAGGGCCGAACCTGGGCCACAAGATCCGCGTCAAGGAAGGCTATTTCCCGTGCGCGCCGAACGACACGCTGCAAGACCTGCGCTCGGACATGGCCCTGTTGATGACCGAGATCGGTCTCACGGTCGAATGCCACCACCACGAGGTGGCGACCGGCGGACAGTGCGAGATCGACATGATGTTCGCGCCGCTGGTCGAGATGGCCGACGCGCAGATGAAGTACAAGTACGTCGTCAAGAATACGGCGAAGGCCCACGGCAAGACGGCGACGTTCATGCCGAAGCCGCTGTTCGGCGACAACGGGTCGGGCATGCACGTCCATCAGTCGATCTGGAAGGACGGCCAGCCGCTGATGGCCGACGCCGGCGGCATCGGCGGCCTGTCGCAGCTCTGCCTGTGGTACATCGGCGGCATCCTCAAGCACGCGCCGGCGATCCTCGCCTTCGCCGCGCCGACGACCAACTCCTATCACCGCCTCGTCCCGGGTTTCGAGGCGCCGGTCAACCTGGTCTGGTCGCTCCGAAACCGCTCGGCAGCGGTCCGCATCCCGATGTACTCGGACAGCCCCAAGGCCAAGCGGATGGAGTTCCGCTGCCCGGACCCGTCCTGCAACCCCTATCTCGCCTTCTCGGCCATGCTCATGGCCGGCCTCGACGGCATCAAGAACAAGATCGACCCCGGCGATCCCGCCGATCGCAACATCTACGATCTACCGCCGGAGGAAGAGGAGAAGCTGCCGCGCGTGCCGCACTCCCTCGAGGGTGCGCTCAACGCTCTCAAGGCCGACCAGGACTTCCTTCTCGAAGGTGACGTCTTCACCAAGGACTTCATCGACAGCTACATCGAGCTCAAGGGCGGCGACGTGGATGCGATCCGTCTGCGTCCGACCCCGCACGAGTTCGAGCTCTACTTCGATTGCTGAACCGCCCACCGGGCAACAGCATCGGGCGGGAGGCGATCCCAGGAGCGCTTCCCGCCCAGCGTTTCATTCCGAATTGACGACCAGGACGTCGATCGGAGGCGCGCGCAGCAGGTCTTCCGCCACGCTGCCGAGGATCGCGCGGCGCACACCCGTGCGGCCGTGGGTACCGATCACCATGAGGTCCGACTGGCGCCGGGCGACGAGATCGTAGAGCACCGCGCGCACCTCGCCCTCCTGCAGCACACACGGCACCTGTCCCGCGCCAAGGTCGAGGTCGGCGATGAAGGCCTGCATCTCCGCCTCGGCGCGAGCGACCACCTGCTGGGTGGTATCGTCGTCCTTCAAGAAACCTTCGAACGGGATCTGATAGGCATGCACGATCTCGAGCTCGCTCGCCGGCAGCAACTGGGCCGCGACCTCGACCGCATGCTTGGCGGCCGGCGAGAAGTCGACCGCGACCAGGAGCCGGCGGTAATCTTCTTCGGCGGGCGTCTTGACCAGCAGCACCGGCACCGGGCTCGCGCGCAGCAGGCGTTCGGCCGTCGTGCCGCGGAAGAGATCGGCGACCGGCCGGTCGCGGTGGCTGCCGATGATCACGAGATCGGCAGCGGACCGCCCGGCCGCGCTCGCGATGGCGACATCGGGACGCCCGGTCGCGATCTCGACCTCCGACTGAATGGCGTCGATGCCGCGCGTCGCTCGCAGCCGCTCGTCGATGGCCCGTCCCGCCGCCCTGGTCTGCGCCTCGATCACGCTGGCCGGCAGATCGTCGTCGACCACGTGCAGCACCGTCAACGCGGCGCCTTCGGCCGCGGCGAGCGCGACCGCGCGGTCGAGCGCCCGATCCGATCGCGCCGAGAGGTCGGTGGCCATGAGCAGGGTCTGCATGTCGACGCCTCCTGGTGTTGCTCGGCAGGGTCGGCTCGCGCCTTTTGGCGAGAGCATATCTAGACGAGGTCGCTGGAGCGGCCATGACCTTGGTCAACACCTTGGCGGTCAACACCATGGCCTGAACGAGCATGTCGTCCGCGCTCCCCCTTTTCGTCGCTGCGGCGCTTGGCTAGGACGACGACACAGGAAGGGGCGTTTCATGCCGGATGTCCAGCCGCTCGACGCGCAGCTCGCCAAGCACGATGCGCAGTCGCTCGATCTTCGCTTCACCGACCTCCTGGGCGCTTGGCGGCATCTCTCGATCGCCGCCTCGGCGGTCGCGCCCGAGCGTCTCGACCGCCTCTGCCTGTTCGACGGCTCGGCAGTGCCGGGCTGGCGGGACATCGTCGAGAGCGATCTCATGCTGCTGCCCGATCCCGGCCGCGCCTGGGCCGATCCGTTCACGGCGCAGCCGACGCTCACCTGCATCGCCGACGTCGTCGACCCGGCGACCAAGGAGGGCTACGAGCGGTGCCCGCGCTCGGCGCTCAAGCGCACCCTCGCCGAGCTCGCGAGCGAGCGCCTCGCCGACACGATCCTCGTCGGCGCCGATCTCGGCTTCCACGTCTTCGATCGCCTCGACGTCAACCGAAGCGCGCTGGGCCTCGGCTTCTCGGTGCCGGCCCGCACGGCCGGAGGCGGGACACCGCACCAGCCTGCCTATCTGGCCGGGCAACCCCAGGACGACCTGGCCGACCTCCGCGCGGAGATGACCAGCGTTCTGGCCTCGCTCGGCGTGCGCGGGCTGACGCACCTGCTCCTGCGCGGCCGGGGCCAGTGCGAGCTGCGCTTCGGCCCGGCCGAGGCGCTGGAGATGGCCGACCAGCTCCAGCTCGCCAAGTACGTCGTCGACAACGTCGCCCGCGCCTACGGCAAGGTCGCCTCGTTCATACCGCTGCCGCTGCCCGACGGCTGCGGCTCGGGCCTGCACCTCCACCTCGCCCTCAAGCGCGACGAGCAATGGCTATTCGCCGGCCGCGGTTACGCCGACCTCTCGGACACCTGCCTGCACGCCATCGGCGGGCTGCTTCGACACACCCCGGCGCTCAACGCGCTCACCAACCCTTCGACCAACAGCTACCGGCGGCTGCAGTCGGGTCGCCAGGAGCCGGCGCTCTTGGGCTTCGGCGCGCGCAACCGCTCGACGGCGATCCGCATCCCCGCCGCCGCCCAGCCCGAGGACAAGCGCATCGAGCTGCGCTTTCCCGATCCGCTGGCGAACTCCTATCTGGCGCTCGCCGGCATCGCGCTCGCGATGCGCGACGGCATCCACCACGCCATCGACCCGGGCGAGCCGGTCGACCGCAACGTCTACGATCTCGGCCGCGACGACACGACCGGGCTCGAGCGCTGTGCGCCGGACTTCAAGACCGCGCTCGGCGCCCTCGAAGGGGCGACCCAGGGGCTGTTCGCGACCGAGGCGGTGCCGGCCGAGCTCTTGCACGGCTACATCGCCCTCAAGCGCGCCGAGATCGACCTCATCGAGTCCCAGCCGCACCCGATGGAGCACGCCGTCTACGGGCTTTGAGGCACCGCCCGCGGCCGTCCCTCGCCGTCGAGCGCGACCACCGTGAAGACACCCTCGGTGACCTCGACGTGCTCGCGGGAGAGTTCGCGGCGCACCCAGGTCTCGATGCGGAGCTTGAAGGACGTGCGGCCGATGTGGACGAGCTCGCCGTAGCAGCCGACCGTGTCGCCGACGCGCACCGGCCGGTGGAAGGCCATGGCGTCGAGGGCGACGGTGGCGACCCGGCCCTGGGCGCGGGCCATGCCGAGCGCCCCGGCGGCGAGGTCCATCTGGGCCAGGAGCCAGCCGCCGAAGATGTCGCCTGACGGGTTGGTGTCGGCGGGCATCGCTACGGTCAGAAGCGCGAGCTCGCCAGTCGGGCCGGCCTCGTTCATTGTTCAACCTTTCCGCGAGATCTGGTGCCCGCTTTGAAAATCGCCTAAACCCGGCCGCATGGAAGACCTTTTCTCAGATGCCGCTGCGCCCAAGCCGGACGAGCCGGGGCCCAGGGGCGAGGGCTATACCGCCGCCGACATCGAGGTGCTCGAGGGCCTCGAGCCGGTCCGCCGGCGGCCCGGCATGTATGTGGGCGGCACCGACGAGACGGCGCTGCACCACCTCGTCGCCGAGGTCCTCGACAACGCCATGGACGAGGCGGTCGCCGGCCACGCCGACCGGATCGAGCTGCACCTCGCGGCCGACGGCGCGGTGACGGTCAGCGACAACGGTCGCGGCATACCGACCGACGACCA
>CAYZSE010000109.1:0-11843 GCA_964481035.1 uncultured Geminicoccaceae bacterium
CCGCTGCGGCCGTCGGCGTCACCGATCCGAACCGGGTGGTCGTCGTCGGCGACGGCCTGCCGACCGACATCGAGGGAGCCAACGCCTTCGGGGCTAGAAGTGTCCTGATCACCCGTGGCATCCACGCCCGCGATCTGGGTATCGAGCCCGGAACCGAGGCGCCGGCGCACGCGCTGGCGGCGCTCTTGGAGGGCCATTCGGCGCGGCCCGACTACGTGATGGGAACGCTCAGGTGGTAGCCGGGGCGCCCGCCGGGGCCGGGGCGGAAACGACGGACGACGTGCCGGCGCTGCTGGCCGAGGCGAAGGTGTGGTGCGCCGTCGAGGCGCAGCACCTCGCCGAGCGCCTCGCGGGCGAGCAGCCCCGGCGGCCGGTTCTGTTCGAGACCGGCTACGGGCCTTCGGGCCTGCCGCACATAGGCACCTTCGGCGAGGTCTTCCGCACGACCATGGTGCGTCGGGCGTTCGCCAAGCTGACCGGTTGGCCGACCCGGCTCGTCGCCTTCTCCGACGACATGGACGGCCTCAGGAAGATCCCCGACAACATCCCCAACCCGGAGCTCGTCCGCCCGCACCTCAACAAGCCGCTCACCGACATTCCCGATCCGTTCGGCGAGGCGGAGAGCTACGGCCATCACATGAACGCGCGGCTGCGGCGCTTCCTCGACGCCTTCGGCTTCGCCTACGAGTTCCAGAGCGCCACGGCCGCCTATCGCTCCGGCATGTTCAACGAGAAGCTGTTGCTGCTGCTCGAGCGGCACGAGGCGATCCGCCGGATCGTTCTGCCCATCCTCGGCCCCGAGCGGCGCGCGACCTACAGCCCCATCTTGCCGGTCTGCCCGACCACCGGCCGCGTCCTCCAGGTGCCGCTCGACGAGGTGCACCCTGCCCGCGGCAGCGTCGTCTATACCGATCCGGACAGCGGCAAGCCGGTCGAGGTGCCCGTGACCGACGGCCATTGCAAGCTGCAGTGGCGCGCCGACTGGGCACTCCGCTGGGCGGCGCTCGGCGTCGACTACGAGATGTACGGCAAGGACCTGATCGACAGCGCCAAGATTTCGGCGAAGATCTGCCGCCATCTCGGCGGCGCGGCGCCGCAGAGCCTCACCTACGAGCTCTTCCTCGACGAGCAGGGCCACAAGATCTCCAAGTCCATCGGCAACGGGCTGACCGTCGACGAGTGGCTCACCTACGGCACCAAGAGCAGCCTCGGGCTGTTCATGTTCCAATCGCCGAAAAAGGCGAAGCGGCTGTTCTTCGACGTCATCCCCAGGACGGTCGACGAGTACGAGAGCTTGCGGGTGCGCTACGGTGAGCAGACGCCCGACCAGCGGATCAACAACCCGCTCTGGCACATGCACGACGGCCAGCCGCCGACGGACGACGTGCCCGTCACCTACACCATGCTCTTGAACCTCGCCTCGGTGGCGAACGCCGAGGAGCCGTCGGTGCTCTGGGGCTTCATCCGCGCCTACGCGCCGGACGCCACGCCCGCGAACCATCCGCGGCTCGACGAGGAGGTGGGGCTCGCCATCGCCTATGTCCGCGACTTCGTGAAGCCGGCCAAGCGCTACCGGCGGCCGAGCGAGGAGGAGCGGGCGGCGATCGCCGAGCTCGAGGCGCACCTCGCCGCCACGCCCGAGGGCACCGACGGCGAGAGCCTGCAGAACGAGGTCTACGAGATCGGCAAGCGGCACGGCTTCGCCAACCTGCGGGATTGGTTCAAGGCGCTCTACGAGGTCCTGCTCGGCCAGAGCGAGGGCCCGCGCATGGGCTCGTTCTTCGCGCTCTACGGGGTGGCCAACAGCCGCGAGCTCGTCCGGCGCGCGCTCGCGGGCGAGCTCGTCGCCGCGGGTGACGCGACGGAATGACGGCGGCGGCGCCGAAGCGCGCAGCCCCCCTCGAGCCCAAGGACCGCGCCCGCGGCGTGGCCCTCGCCACCCTCGACGACGTGCTCGGCCGACCGCCGGCGCGGCTCGACGCGGCTTTCGCCGCCCGCGCCGAGGCGGCGGGGCTCGCCGGCCGCGACCGCGCCTTCGCGCGGCTCCTCGCCACGGCCGCGCTGCGGCGCAAGGGTCAGCTCGACGTTCTGCTCGCGCGCTACGTGCGCTACCTGCCCGACGCGCTGACGGCGCAGAACCTCCTCCGCCTGGGTGCGGTGCAGCTCCTCGCCCTCGACACGCCGGCGCATGCGGCGGTGGCGACCACCGTGGCCCTCGCCCGGGCGAGACGCCGCCCCGAGGCCGGCCTCGTCAACGCCGTCCTGAGGAAGCTCGCCGCCGAGCGACCCGCCTGGCCCGCGAGCGAGAGGGCGCTGCCGGGCTGGCTCTGGCGGCGCTGGCGGCAGGCCCATGGCGAGGAGGCCGCGCGGGCCCTTGTCGAGGCCCAGCTCGCCGAGCCGCCGCTCGACCTCACGGTACGCCGCGATCGGACGGGCTGGGCCGAGCGGCTCGGCGGCCGCTCGATCGGCCCGCAGTCGGTGCGGCTGGAGCACGCCGGTGCCGTCACCGAGCTCGAGGGCTTTGCCGCCGGTGCCTGGTGGATCCAGGACGTGGCGGCGACGCTGCCGGTGGCGACGCTCGGCGACCTTCGCGGTCGCGCCGTGCTCGACGCCGGCGCGGCGCCGGGGGGCAAGACGGCCCAGCTCGCCGCCGCCGGGGCCGCCGTCACCGCCCTCGACGTCGATACCGCCCGCCTCGAGCTGGTGACCGCCAATCTCGCGCGGCTGGGGCTGCAGGCCGAGCTCGTCGAGGCCGATCTCGCGACCTGGCCGGGCGAGCCGCGGTTCGATGTCGTGCTGCTCGACGCGCCGTGCTCGGCCACCGGCACCATCCGCCGCCACCCCGACATTCCCTGGCACCGCTCCGCCGCCGACATCCGCAGCCAGGCGGCGCTGCAGCGCGGGCTGCTCGACGCTGCCGCCCGGCTCGTTCGCCCCGGCGGGCGGCTGGTCTTCGCCACCTGCTCGCTCGAGCCCGAGGAGGGCGAGGACCTCGTGGCGGGCTGGCTGCGGGCGGCCCCCGGCTGGCGGCCGGTCGCCGCGCGCGTCGCGCCGCCCGGCGAGCTCGGCGTGCTGAGACGCGGCGAGGGGGCGTTCCGGACCTTGCCGTCGGCGATCGCGGGCGGCATGGACGGCTTCTATTTCGCGCATCTCGAAAGGCAGGCTTGATCATGTCCGCTCCCGGCAAGCGCGCGCTGCTCTCGGTGTCCGACAAGGCGGGGCTCGTGCCCTTCGCCCGGGCGCTCGCCGCCCGCGGCTTCACCCTCGTCTCGACCGGCGGGACCGGCAAGGCGCTGCGCGCGGCCGGCCTCGACGTCGTCGACGTCGGCACGCTCACCGGCTACGGCGAGTTTCTCCACGGGCGGGTCAAGACCCTGCACCCGGCCGTCCACGGCGGTATCCTCGCGCGGCAAGACGACGGCACCCACATGGCCGAGCTCAGGGCCCGCGAGATCGCCCCCTTCGCGCTCGTCGTCGTCAACCTCTACCCCTTCCGCGAGGCCGTGGCGTCGGGCGCGGGCGCCGACGAGATCATCGAGACCATCGACATCGGCGGGCCGGCGATGGTCCGCGCGGCGGCCAAGAACTTCGGCTCGCTCGGCGTCGTCACCGACCCCGCCGACTACGAGCGCTGCCTCGAGGCGATGGACGACGCCGGCCACCTTCCGGCCGAGCTGCGCCGCGAGCTCGCGGCCAAGGCGTTCGCCCACACCGCCGCCTACGACGCCGCCATCGCCGGCTGGTTCCAGGCCGGCGCGGGCGAGGTTCTGCCGGAGACACTGCTCGTCGCGGCGCATCGGGCGCAGCGCTGCCGCTACGGCGAGAACCCGCACCAGGACGCGGCCGTCTATCGGCTCGAGGGTGCTACGGCAGGCCTGGTCGACGCCGAGCAGCTGCAGGGCAAGGAGCTCTCCTACAACAACCTCGCCGACGCGGATGCCGCCTGGGCGCTGGTCGAGGACCTCGAGCGGCCGGGGCTCGCCATCATCAAGCACGGCAACCCCTGCGGCGTAGCGGTGGCCGACACGCTGGCGGCGGCCTGGCATCGAGCCCTCGCCTGCGATCCGAGCAGCGCCTTCGGCGGTATCATCGCCGTCAACCGGCCGCTCGACGTCGCCCTCGCCGAGCTCGTGGCGCCGCATTTCGCCGAGGTGGTCATCGCCCCCGAGGTGACCGAGGCGGCGCGCGTCATCCTGGCGGCGAAGACCGCGCTCAGGGTGCTGGCAGTATCGGCGGGCGGTGGGCCCGACCCGCGTGTGCTGCGCTCGGTCGCGGGCGGGCTGCTCGTCCAGGCGCCGGACACGGCGACGCCCGACGCCGACCGCTGGCGCGTGGTGACGAGGCGAGCGCCGAGCGCGGCGGAGGTGGCCGATCTCGTCTTCGCCCAGACCATCGCCAAGCACGTCAAGTCGAACGCCATCGTCCTCGCCCGCGAGGGCGCCACCGTCGGCATCGGCGCCGGCCAGATGAGCCGCGTCGACAGCGTGCGGATCGCCGCCCGGAAGGCCGCCGAGGGGCCGGGCGCCAAGCCGTGCGTGTGCGGCTCGGACGCCTTCTTCCCGTTTCCCGACGGGCTGGAGGCGGCGGTGACCGCCGGCGCCACGGCGGTGATCCAGCCGGGCGGCAGCCGCCGCGACGACGAGGTGATCGTCGCCGCCGATCGGCTCGGCGTCGCCATGGTCTTCACCGGCACCCGCCACTTCCGCCACTGAGCCGCAGGGCGAGCGCGCGCAAGGCGTAGACGGGCAGGCCCAGAACCTCGCGCAGGCGTGGCCAGAGCCGCGGCTCGCCGGATGGTGGCGGCCAAGCCAGCCGCGCCCGGACGCCGTGTCCCCAGAGCGCCAGCCAGGCACGTGGCGCGTGATAGCGCTCGGTCACGGCGACGACGTGCATCGACCCGTGGGTGTCGAGCCATCGAGCGACGAATTCGGCGGTCGCCATCGTCGTCGCCGCCCGGTCGTCGAGGTGGATGCGCGAAGCCGGCACGCCGGCGTCTTGGAGACTAGCGCGCATGACGGCGGCCTCGCTTGGAGGATGCCGGCCGAGGCCGCCGCTCGCGACGACCGCGTCCACCGTTCCGTTGCGCCAGAGGGTCGCCGCGTGCTCGGTGCGGCGTCGCAGCGCCGGGCTCGCGACACCACCGGGTCTGACGGCTGCACCGAAGACGACAGCCACTCGCCAAGTGACCCGAACTGTGTCACCGTCACTGGCTTGCACAAGCAAAACAACGCGCAGGGCGGCGAGCATGGCCATGCCAACAACGACAACGAAGCCGAACGCAGCGGCGAGCGCACCGCCCGCGAAGATGAAGCGCAAGGTCTTCGAGGCGAGGCTCTACCAGCTGCAGGTCGAGCTCACCCGCCTGCAGGCCTGGGCCGTCGCTACCGGCGCGCGCATCATCGTCGTCTTCGAGGGGCGCGACACCGCCGGCAAGGGCGGCGTCATCAGCCGCATCACGGCGCGGACGAGCCCGCGGGTGTTCAAGCACGTGGCGCTCCCCAAGCCGTCCGACCGCGAACGGACGCAGCTCTACATGCAACGCTACTTCGCCCATTTTCCGGCCGCCGGCGAGATCATCCTTTTCGACCGCTCCTGGTACAACCGGGCCGGGGTCGAGCGGGTCATGGGCTTCTGCACGGCCGCGGAGACCGACCGCTTCCTCCGGCTGACGCCGGTGATCGAGCGTGAGCTCGTCGACCAAGGCGTCATCCTGCTCAAGTACTTTCTCGACGTCGGCCAGGAAGAGCAGCGCCGGCGCTTCGAGGCGCGAATAGAAGATCCGCTCAAGCACTGGAAGCTGAGCCCGATGGACACGGAGTCCGTCCGGCGCTGGTGGGACTACACGCGGGCCTATCAGGAAATGATCGCGCGGACCGACAGTCCCCAGGCACCCTGGTATCTCGTGCCGGCGGACGACAAGCGCCGCGCCCGGCTCAACCTCATCAGCCATCTGCTCGAGCAGATCCCCTACGAGCGGGTCGAGCCGGACCTCCCCGCCATGCCCGAGGCGCAGCATCGCCCCGACGGGATCGGCGACGGCCTGCCGACCACCCACGTCGTGCCTCAGCGGTTCTGAGGGCTCTCGGGACAAGGCGGTGCGGGGGCCATTGCGTCGCCGCTCGCGGCCGCACCGGATCAATCGCTACGACGGCCTTCGCCATCGACGTCGGGTGGTTCGGAGTTGCGCACGATCCAAGCCCAGATGCCTTCCAGGACGTTGCCGCCCTCCGCGACCGCGCCGCGCGCGCCGCGCTCGACCGTCTCGACCCAGCCGCCGCCGTCGGCGACCTCGGTGCGCGGCGGCGCCGGCGCCGGCGCGAGCGGCACGGGCGGTGCCGGCGGGGGTGCCGCCCGCATGACCTCGGCGAACAGCTCGGCCGGCAGGCCGCCGCCGGTCACCCGCTCCATCGGCGCGTTGTCGTCGTTGCCCAGCCAGACGCCGACGACGAGGTCGTGGCTGTAGCCGATGAACCACGCGTCGCGCCAATCCTGGCTCGTGCCGGTCTTGCCGCCGACCACCCGATCGCCGGGATCGGCGCGGCGGCCGGTACCGGTGGCGACCACCCCCTTGAGCATCCGGTCCATCATGCCGACGACCTCCGCCGCGAGAAACGGCTCGCCGAGATCCGGGCTGTTCTCCACCAGCCGCTCGCCTCCGACCTCCGCCCGGCGGATGCCGAAAGGCACAGCGAGCCGGCCACCGGTGATGTAGGGCGTGTAGGCGGCGCTCAGCTCCAAGAGCGTGGTCTCGCCGGTGCCGAGCGCCAAGGACGCATTGGCCGGCAGAGCGGAGGCGACGCCGAGCAGCCGGGCCGTCGCAATGACCTTGCGCCGGCCGACCTCCTCCAAGAGCTTCACCGGCACGGTGTTGCGCGAGCGGATGAAGGCCTCGCCCAGCGTCATCTCGCCGAGAAAGCGGTCGTCGTAGTTCGAAGGTGCATAGCCGCCGATGCGGATTGGCGCGTCGACCACCCGCATCTCCGGGCGCCAGCCGGCCTGGAGCGCGGCGAGGTAGACGATCGGCTTGAACGCCGAGCCCGGCTGCCGACGGGCGTCGACGGCGCGGTTGAAGGGTGCCGTGCGGTAGTCGCTGCCGCCGATCATCGCCCGCACCCGACCCT
Source organism: uncultured Geminicoccaceae bacterium (assembly GCA_964481035.1). Lineage (GTDB taxonomy): Bacteria > Pseudomonadota > Alphaproteobacteria > Geminicoccales > Geminicoccaceae > JAAAPF01. The sequence goes on from CAYZSE010000109.1 coordinate 7,122, forward strand.
GGCGGTCGATCGCCACGACCGCCGCCTGGCCGACGCCCAGACGACGGCCCTCCTCTGCCAGCACCGCCCGCACCGCCTCGCTCGCCGCCCGCTGGAGGTCGCGGTCGAGCGTCGTCTCGATCACCAGGTTGCGGCCGCCTTCCTGCCAGCCCTCCGGGAGCCGGCGCGTCACCCAGTCGAGGAACCAGCCGACGTCGCCGGCCTCGGCGTAGGCGACCGGCACCGCCGGCGTGCGGTCGGCGAGCGCGGCCTGCTCGGCGGTGATCCGGCCCGCGTCGACCATCGCCGCGAGGACCACGCCCGCCCGCTCGTGCGCGGCTTCGAGGTCGGCGGTCGGTGCCAGCCGCGACGGCGCCTTCAAGAGCCCCGCGAGCAGCGCGCTCTCGGCGAGGTCGAGGTCGCGGGCGGGCTTGCCGAAATAGCGTTGCGCCGCGGCCTCGACGCCGTAGGCGCCGGCCCCGAGATAGACGCGGTTGAGGTAGAGGGTGAGGATCTCGTCCTTGGTCAGGCGCGTTTCCAGCCAGACGGCGAGTATCACCTCGCGGATCTTGCGATCGAGCGAGCGCTCGCTCGTCAAGAACAGGTTCTTGGCGAGTTGCTGGGTGATCGTGCTGCCGCCCTGGACAACGCCGCCGGCCCGCAGGTTGGCCACCAAGGCCCGCGCCAAGCCCCAGGGGTCGACGCCGAAATGGCGATAGAAGCGCCGGTCCTCGATGGCGAGCACCGCGTCGACCAGCACCGGCGCCACGTCGTCGAGGTCGGTGAGCGTCGCCTGGTAGGCGCCCCGCCGCGCGATGACCTCGCCGTCGGCGGCGACGAAGGTGAGGCCCGGTCGCGGGGCGGCGGCGAACAGGGCGTCCGTGTCCGGCAGATCGGGCGCGTAGGCGTAGAACAGCGCCACCCAACCGACGACGACGACGAACACGAGCGTCGCCAGGGTCCGCAAGGCGCCCCGCACCCACCCCATGAGACCGACCGGCGCGCGCGCCGACGCTGTCGCTTGGCGCTTCGCCGGGCGACGGGCGTTGGCAGGCGCGGCTCGGCGGCGGTTGGAAGCCAATCCCGATCTCCAAAAACCGCAGCAAGTCAAAGTGTTGCGATAACTATCTCGAGACGGTGTTGAAGCTACACCACTTCATCGCGAGGGATAAGCCCCAACAGCGCGCCCGGCGCGAGGCAACGCGCGCTCAGCTCTCGCGAGCAGCGAGGACGCCGCGCGCGATGGCGCGGGCGGTGACGTCCGCCGCGTGGCTGCCGAGCCTGGCGAGCTCGCCGGCGTCGACCGCACGGCCCCGGCCGGTCGCGAGCGCGACCACGGTGTCGCCGTCGAAAGGCGTGTGCACCGGGCGCAGCGCGCGGGCGAGGCCGTCCTGGGCCATGATCGCGAGCCGGCGCGCCTGCGGCCGGTCGAGCAGGGCGTCGCTGGCGACGACGACGAGCGTCGTGTGGCCGCCGGGCATCGCGCGGTGATCGGCGTCGAGATCGAAAGGGCCCGCGGGCGGGACGGCGCCGCCGAACTCGCCGGCCTGCTCGAAGGCCCAGGCCCAGGGGACCTCGGTGCCGGGGATCGTCGCCGAGCCGAGTGCGTTGACGGCCGCCAGCGCCGCCACCGTGAGGCCGGTCGCCGCGTCGCGGATCGAGGCCGTGCCGATGCCGCCCGGGCGCGCGCCGCAGGTGGCCCCCCGCCCGGCGCCGACGCTGCCCAGGGGGACGTCGAGGCTGCGGGCGAGATAGGCGCGCCGGCCGAGGTCGGCGTAGGTCGCCGTGCGCCGCTCGGGCGGCCCCTGCGCGAGGTCGAAGAGGATGAGGGCCGGCACGATCGGCACCCGCGCCGGGCCGGCCGCGTAGCCGCGGCCGTCCGCGGCGAGCGCGTCCATGGCGCCGTCGGCGGCGGCGAGCCCGAAGGCCGAGCCGCCCGAGAGGACCACGGCGTCGATCCGCTCGACCAGGCAGCCCGGCTCGAGCAGCGCCAGCTCGCGCGTCCCCGGCGCCCCGCCGCGCTGGTCGGCGGCGGCGACGACGGGCATGTCGGCGACGACGATCGTCGTGCCGGTCGGCAGCACGTCGTCCTCGGCGTGGCCGACCGTGAGGCCGGCGACGTCGGTGAGCGCGTTGCGCGGGCCCGGCCTACTCGTCAATGCGGCCTCGCAGGGGCGGATCCGCGCTCACCAGGGGCCTCTTGCCGGTGAAGCCGGTGTCGCGCTCGAAGGCGCGGGCCAGCCGAAAGAGCGTGGCCTCGGCGAAGGGATGGCCCACGAGCTGCGCCGCGATCGGCAGCCCGGCCGCATCGAACCCGGTGGGCATGGCGAGGCTCGGCACCCCCAGCACATTGAACGGGCGAAACCACCGGGCGAACTGCGACAGCATCTTCAAGAAGCCCGGCGTCGCCGCGACGTCGGTCTCGGCGATGGTCGGCACGGGCGCGTCGAGCGCCGGTACCAGGAGCGCGTCGACCTCGGCAAAGCCTGCTTCGCGGAAATCCTCGAGCATTCGCGCCCGCAATGACAGCGCTTGCAGGTAGCGCGTCGCCGGCACGAACAGGCCGGGCCCGAGGCGAGCCAGCGTCTGCGGGCCGAAGTCCTGCGGCCGCTCCCGCATGGCGTTCATGTGGACGGCTGCGCCCTCGACCGTGATGACCATGGTGGCGAGCGGGTTGGCGTCCGCCAGGGCGCCGAGCGGGACGCCCCGCAGCCGCGTGCCCAGCCGCTCGAAGGTCTGGACCGCCCGATCGAACGCCGCCTGCGCCGGCTCCGACAGGCCGTCGAGGTCGCGCGCCTCCGGCACGCCCAGAACGAGGCCCCGCGCACCCGTCTCGATCCCTGCCAGATAGTCCGGCACGGGCTGGTCGGCGCTGAAGGGGTCGGCGGGATCATGGCCGGCCAGCGCCTGCAGCACGAGGGCCGAATCGCGCACCGTGCGACAGAGCGGGCCAACGTGATCGAACGAGGAGGAGAGCGGCATCGCCCCCTGGCGGCTCACCCGCCCGTAGGTCGGCTTGATCCCGACGAGGCCGCAGCAGCTCGCCGGGATGCGGATCGACCCGCCGGTGTCCGAGCCAAGGGCCGCGAATACGGCGCCCGCGGCGACCGATGCCGCCGCGCCGCTCGACGAGCCACCGGTGATCCGCGCCGGGTCCCAGGGGTTCTTGGGCGTGCCCGTGACGCTGTTGTGGCCGGTGACACCGAAGGCCAGCTCCACCATGTGCAACCGGCCGACGTCGACGGCACCCGCCTGATCGAGCCGCGCGAGCGCGGTCGCCGTCACCGTCGGGCGGTGCTCGGCGAGGATGGCCGAGCCGCAGGCGCTCACGCGACCGGCGCGGTAGAACATGTCCTTGTGCGCCATCGGAATGCCGAGCAGGGGCCGCGCGTCGCCGCCGTCGAGGGCGACCTGCGCGAGCGCCGCCTGGGCGCGCGCCCGCTCCGGCTCGGCGGCGACCAGGACGTGCAGCTCGGGATCGATGTGCTCGAGTGCGCGGATCGCCGCCTCGGCCAGCTCGACGGCACCGACCTCGCGTGCCCCGAGCGCCGCCCCGGCCGCCTCGATCGTGGCAAGCTCGGTCATCGCCGCGCCCCTCGGGCGAGCACCGTGCGCAGGCGCCAGGGCTCGTCGTCGAGCCGCAGGCGCGCCGCCGCCCGGTCGAGCGCGTGCACCTGCAGGTGCGCCGCGCCCGCCGCCGAAGCCGCGCCCGTCGCCGGCGTCTCCAACCCCTGCCAGGCCCGCAACCAGTCCCGCGCGCGTTCCTCGCCCTCATCCACCGTCAAGGTCTCCTGCCGCTCGGCAAGGGGTACGCCCTGCGCGCCGGCGCGGCAAGGCGACGGGCTTGCCAGATGCCCGGCGACACGCCAACAGTCGCCGCGGATGGCGAAGAAGGCCCGAGATGACCCGCTCGATCGACGACACCCAAGCGCTCCTGACCAAGGGCGACTACGTCGCCGATCGCCCGCTCGCGACCGCAGTCCACCTGGCACTGGCGCTGCAGCGCCCGCTCTTTGTCGAGGGCGAGGCGGGCGTCGGCAAGACCGAGATCGCCAAGGTGCTGGCCAGGGTCCTCAACAAGCGCCTGGTCCGCCTGCAGTGCTACGAGGGCCTCGACGTCGCCTCGGCGGTCTACGAGTGGAACTACGCGCGGCAGATGCTCGAGATCCGCATGGCCGAGGTCGCGGGCGACCGCGACCGGATTTCGCTGGCCAAGGACATCTTCGCCGAGGAGTTCCTGATCCGCCGACCCTTGCTGCAGGCGCTGGTGAGCGACGGTCACGGCGCGCCCGTGCTGCTGATCGACGAGCTGGACCGCACCGACGAGCCCTTCGAAGCGTTCCTCTTGGAGGTGCTCTCGGACTTCCAGATCACGGTCCCGGAGCTCGGCACCTTCAAGGCGGAGGAACCGCCGATCGTCATCATCACGTCGAACCGCACCCGCGAGGTCCACGACGCGCTCAAGCGCCGGTGCTTCTACCACTGGGTCGACTATCCGACCGCGGCGCGCGAGCTGGAGATCGTCAAGATCAGGCTGCCGGACGTGCCGGAGAGGCTCTCCAAGGAAGTCGTCGCCTTCGTCGAGCGCCTGCGCGCCGAGGACCTCTTCAAGCTCCCGGGCGTCGCCGAGACCCTCGACTGGGCCAAGGCGCTGCAGACCCTCGACTGCCTCGAGCTCAGCCCCGACGTCGTCAACGACACACTCGGCACGCTGCTCAAGTACCAAGACGACATCATCAAGAT
>CAYZSE010000110.1:0-11577 GCA_964481035.1 uncultured Geminicoccaceae bacterium
GTGCTGGACACCGCCGACGCGCTCTTGGCGCAGCCCGAGATCGCCGCGCGGCTGGGCCCGTCGCCGCCGCATCGTGCCTTTGCCGTCGCGCGCGGCGGCCGGGTCGAGCTCTGGCCGCTCCTCCAGCCGGCCGACGCGCCCGAGGCCGCCGATCCCTGGCGGGCGCCGCCCGAGCGCGGGATCGAGGAACGGGCCGAACGGGAACTCGCCGCGACCATCGCCGCGACGGTGCGCGCTTGGCTCGAGAACGCCGTCCCGCTGCCCGGCAGCGGTCGACCGGTCGCGGCCGGCGACGTGATGATCCTCCTGCGCCGGCGCGAGCCGATGCAGGAGGTGCTCGTGCGCGCCTTCAAGCAGGCGGGCGTGCCCGTCGTCGGCGCCGACCGCATCGGGCTGACGGGGCACCTCGCGGTGCAGGACCTCATGGCGCTGGGGCGCGCCGTGCTCTTGCCCGAGGACGACTTCGCCATCGCCTGCATCCTCAAGAGCCCGCTCTTCGGGCTCGACGACGACGCCCTCTTCACGCTCGCCCACGGCCGTGGCGACGGGGAGAGCCTGCAGGCGCGTTGGCGCCGCCGGGCGGAGACGGACGCGACGTGGCACGAGCTGTGGCGGCGGTTCGCGACCTGGCAGCGGCTCGCCGATTTCGTGCCGGCCTACGAGTTCTACCTGCGGGTGCTGGGAGGCGAGGTCGACGGCTTCGTCGCCCGCACCGCCTTCCTCGAGCGCTTCGGCAACGAGGCCGAGGAGCCGATCGACGCCTTCGTCGAGCAGGCGCTCGCCTATGAGCGCGGCCACGCGGCGACGCTCATGGGCTTTCTGCATTGGCTCGTCTTGGGCGAGACGACCCTCAAGCGCGAGTCGGCACAGGGCAGCGAGGGCGTCCGCGTGATGACGGTGCACGGGGCCAAAGGTCTGGAAGCGCCGGTGGTGATCCTCGCCGATGCGGGGCCGCGGCAGCCGGGCCGACGGCCGCCCCTCTTGTGGCACCAGGACCCTGCGCTCCCCTTGTGGCGTGCCGCGGGCGAGGAAGGCGTCGCGGCGACGGTGGCCGCCGTCGACGCCGAGGCCACGAGCCTGCTCGCCGACGACCTGCGGCTGCTCTATGTCGCGGTCACCCGCGCCGCGGAGTGGCTCGTCGTGGCGGGAACGGAGCCCAAGCGGGGCCAAGCGACGTCGTGGCACGAGCGGATCGGACGAGCGCTCGAGGCGCTCGGCGCCGCCACCGCCGCGGCGCCGAAGGGGCTCGTCGGGACGCGCTTGATCCATGCCACGGGTGTTGCCGCGGACGCGGCGGCGGCGGCGCCGGCACCGCGCGCGGCGGCGCCCCTGCCCACGGCCCTGCGCCGCCGACCGCCCCCGGCCGAGCGGCGCCTCGTGCTGCGGCCTTCCGAGGCGGACACCGTCGCGAGCGTTGGCGGGGGCCGGTCGCAGGCGCGGGCGGTGGGTGTCCACGTCCATCGCCTCTTGGAGCGGCTGCCCGCCTTGGCCGAGACACATCGTGCGGCCGCGCTCGAAGGCTACCTCGACCGCACCGCCGAGCTCGACGGTGAGGGGCGCGGGCAGGTCCGGGCGCATGTCGAGCGCGTGCTCGGCGATCCGGCGCTGGCGCCGCTCTTCGCCGCCGACGCCTGGGCCGAGCAGCCCGTCGTCGGCACCTGGGCGGGTCGGCGGATCGCCGGGCAGGTCGACCGGATGGCGGTCGTCGGCGGCGAGCTCTGGCTCGCGGACTTCAAGAGCGGGCGTCCACCACCGGCGGGAGCACCGATGCCGCCGGCCCACGCCCGCCAGCTGGCGGCCTACGCGGCGCTGCTGGGGCCGCTGTTCGCGGAGCTCGACATCCGCGCGCACCTGATCTGGACGGAAACCGGGGTCGTGCAGGTGCTGGACAAGGCGGCGCTGGAGGTCCACATCCGCGACGGGCACGATTGACCGCGCCCGGCCGGTTGCCCTAGCTCGACGGGCATCGCGCACGGCGCCCGCACGGGGCGAGCGAGAAAGGACGGACCATGACGCTCAAGAAGACCTCGGATCAGGCTTTCGACGGTGAGGTGCTGCAGTCGCCGCGCCCCGTGCTCGTCGACTTCTGGGCGGAGTGGTGCGGGCCCTGCCGGCAGATCGCGCCCTTCCTGGAGGAGCTCGCGGCCGAGTACGGCGACCGGCTCGATGTCGTCAAGGTCAACATCGACGAGAACCCGAACACGCCCACGAAGTACGGGGTGCGCGGCATCCCGACCCTCATGCTCTTCAAGGACGGCGCCCTGGTCGATCAGAAGGTGGGTGCACTGCCCAAGAGCCGGCTGGTGGACTGGATCAACCAGAGCCTCTGATGCGCCGGTCGTCATCGGCCCTGGTCGTCATCGCGCTGGCCTTGCCGCTCATGTCCGGCTGTGCCGGCGCGCAGACGCCCGCACCTCCCGCGTCGTCGGCGCCGATCACCTCGCGCGAGGCGGTCCGCGCCGCCGACTTCTACATGCCGGATCGCGGCCCCCTCCGGCTCGACGAGGCGCGAGGCCTGCCGGCGCCGGCGGAGGCGCCGCTCAAGGCAGCAGTCTACGTCGGCGAGTGCGCCACGCCCTGGGCGTGGCCGAAGCACATCGCCTACCTGCAGAGCCTCGGGCTCGCCGTCGTCGTCCCGCGCTTCGGCGGCGACCGCTGCGTCGCGCCCGGCGATCACCTCGGCACGATGCACGGCAAGATCGATCTCGTTCGCGACGAGCTCGTCAGCCTGCCTTGGATCGACGCCGAGCAGGTGTTCCTCGTCGGGCACGGCGCCGGCGCCGACGTCGCCTCAACCTACACCCGAGACGGGACCTTCAAAGGTCTGGTCGGTCTCGCCGCCGCGTGCCCGTTCGGCGTCCAGAAGGTGACGCCCATGCTCACCTTCCGCGCCCTCGACGACCGTGTGCTGGCCAATCGCGGGACCCGCTGCACGCAGTATTCCTCGCCCAACGCGCTGCACATCGAGTTCGCCGGCAACGACCACGTCCTCGCGCTCGACACGCCGGCGGAGCCGGGCGGGGCGCGCGCGCTGATGCGCGACGCCATCGCCGCCTTCATGGACGCCGGCGGCGCGGCCGGCGCTGGTGCGCCGACGGCCGGGACAGAAGCCGTGGAGGTCGCGCCCGCGTCGGCGCCTCCAGGCCCGGTGCGCGATGCGCCGGTCGTGGACTAGGCGCCGGTCGTGGGCGAGCGCGCCGGCCGGGCGTCCCAGCGGACGACCAGGCCATCTACGTTCCGGACCCGCAGCTCCCGCCCGGGGGATAATGAGCGCGCTCAAGCGGCCTCGCGCACGCCGGCATGAACCCGGTCGAGCGCGCGGCCGAGGCGATCGAAGAGGTCGTCGATCTCGTCCTCGGTGATGATCAACGGCGGGCAGATGCCGAGGGTATCGCCGGGCAGTGGGCGTAGGATCAGGCCCTCGGCGAGACAGGCCTCGCTGATCTTGGCGGCCATCTTGGCCTCGGCGGGCCATTGGACGCGGGTCGCCTTGTCGGCGACGATCTCCAGCGCCCCGATGAGGCCGACGCCGCGCGCCTCGCCGACCAGCGGGTCGTCGTTGAGCGCGGCGAGGCGCTGCTGGAACCGCGGCGCGACCTCGCGAACATGCGCGACGATGCCGTCGTCCTCGTAGATCTTGAGCGTCTCGAGCGCGACGGCGGCAGCGACCGGGTGGCCGCCATAGGTGTAGCCCATGCCGAGCGTGCCGAGCTCGTGGCTCTTGTCGGCGAGCACCTCGTAGACGTGACGGGCCATCATCAAAACGGCGATCGGCAGGTAGGCTGAGGACAGCTGCTTGGCGCAGGCCACGAGGTCCGGCGCGATGTCGTAGGTCTCCGAGCCCCACATGTTGCCGGTGCGCCCGAAGCCGCAGATCACCTCGTCGGCGACGAACAGGACATCGTGCCGCTTCAAGACCGCCTGGATTTGCTCGAAATAGGTCCGCGGCGGAACGACCACGCCGCCGGCACCCATGACCGGCTCGGCGACGAAGGCGGCGACCCGGTGCGCGCCCTCGGCGAGGATCAGCTGCTCGAGCTCGTCGGCGAGGCGGGTGGCGAACGCTTCCTCGCTCTCGCCGGGCACGCCGTCGCGATAGAAGGACGGCGTCGTCACCTGCCGAAAGCGATCGGCCATGGGCAGGTCGAAGCCGGCGTGCGCGTAAGGCAGCTGCGTCACGTGCCCGCCCGCCAGGGTGATGCCGTGATAGGCGCGCTTGCGGCTGATGATGATCTTCTTCTCGGGCATCCCGCGGGCGTTCTGGTAGTACCAGATGAGCTTCAAGGCGCTGTCGATCGCCTCCGAGCCCGAGTTGACGAACCAGACCTTGGCCATGTCGCCAGGGGCTAGGGCGATCAGCTTCTCGGCGAGGTCGATGACCGGCATGGTCGAGCGGTGCGCGAAGACGTGCATGTAGGGCATCGTGTCGAGCTGCCGGGTCGCCGCCCGGACCAGGCGCTTCTCGCTGAAGCCGAGGCCCGTGCACCACAGGCCCGCCATGCCCTCGATGTAGCGGTTGCCGTCGTCGTCGACGACGTAAATCCGGTCGCCGCCGGTAATGACGAGCGGCCCCTTCTCTTCATGCGCACGGAGGTTGGTGTAGGGGTGCACGACATGGGCGATGTCGCGGGCGGCGGCGGAGTTGGGCTGGTGCGCCATGGAGGCTCCCGGGCGACGGAGGTGCGCGGTCGGGGGTTTTCCCGACTTGCGGGTGAGATTATCCAGTGCGGCGGTGCACGCAAAGCCGCAGCCGTGCCGCACGCCGCCGCGGCCAGAGGAGGCCCATGCTCGACCAGCGCTACCGCGAGCTCATCGCGCGCGGCGAGATCGCGCCGGACGCCGACCAGGCCCGGGCCGTGGCCGAGCTCCAGCGCCTGCAGCGCGAACTCGACGGCTACGGCCCGCCGCGCCGTGGCCGCGGGTTGTTCGCCCGTCGGCCCGCGCCGGCGCCGCCGCCCAAGGGCGTCTACCTGCACGGCGGGGTCGGCCGCGGCAAGTCGATGGTCATGGACCTGTTCTTCGGCGACGTCTCGGTCGCCAAGAAGCGCCGGGTGCACTTTCACGACTTCATGATCGACGTCCACCGCCGGCTCCACGAGCGGCGCCGCGCGCACCCGCGCGAGGGTGAGCCGCTCTTGCCGCTCGCCGACGCGCTCGCCGCCGAGGCGTGGCTCTTGTGCTTCGACGAGTTCCACGTGACGAACATCGCCGACGCGATGATCCTCGGCCGGCTCTTCGACGCGCTGCACGAGCGCGGCGTCGTCGTCGTCGCGACCTCGAACTGGCCGCCGGACCGGCTCTACGAGGGCGGGCTCCAGCGCCAGCTCTTCGTGCCTTTCATCGAGCGGCTGAAAGAGCGCGTCGCCGTCGTGCCGCTCGAGGGTCATCGCGACTACCGGCTCGACCGGCTGCGCGACAAGCGCGTCTATGTGAGCCCGCTCGGCCCCGCGGCCGACGCGGCGCTCGAGGACATCTTCGCGATCATGAGCGACGGCAACCCGGGCGCGGCCGAGGAGATCCACGTCGGCATGCGGCACCTGAAGGTGCCCCGCGCCGCGCACGGAGTCGCCTGGTTCGCCTTCGACGACCTCTGCGCGCGAGCGCTCGGTGCGGCCGACTATCTGGCGCTCACCGAGCACTACCACACGCTCGTCGTCGCGGGCGTGCCGCTGCTGACGCCGGACAAGCGCAACGAGGCGCGGCGCTTCATGACGCTCGTCGACGCCCTCTACGAGCGCGGCACGCACCTCGTCTGCGCCGCCGAGGCCGAGCCCGAGCGGCTCTACCCCGCGGGCGACGGGGCCTTCGAGTTCCAGCGCACGGTGAGCCGGCTCAACGAGATGCGCTCCAAGGACTATGTCGAGCGCGCCCGCGAGCGCGCCGAGCACCCCGGCCGCATCGCGACCTTCGCGCTCACGAGCGATCTCTGAGAGCGTGTCGACGAATGCCGGCTCGGGGCAGGGCGCCCGCGTATCCCGCTCAGATCGATCCAGGCCCGTCCCGCGCCCCCGTCCGGCCGCCCATGGCATCGTACCCTCGTGGGCGGCCGGGCGGAGGCGCGGGATGGTGGGGCATCTCGCAAAACGCGCTAGCGGCGAAGGCGCTCCTCCGGCGGGAGCTCCGGCGGCGCGTCGGACCAGGGATAGCCCGCTCGCGCCTGCTCGTAGCCGAAACGGAAGAGGCGGGTGAGCCCCGCGCGCTCGAAGGCGAAGTTGGGCATGCCCGGGTCGAATTCGACCGGCAGATGCGCCACCCGCAACTCGGCGCCGTGCGCGAGGGCATAGAGATAGAGCCGGTCGAGCGCGCCGTAGGAGGCGTAGCGGCCGATCCGGGCGATCGCGCGCTGACCGAGGATGGGCCCCCAAGCTGTTGGCGGTGCCGCGAAGTTCGGCACGGGCTTGGTGCTCATCACGGCGTAGATGACCTCGCGGAGCGGCACCGCACGGCCGTCGCGCTCGAGCACGGTGCGGTCGGCAGCGATCATGAAGTCGCGCAGGAGGACGAAGTCGATCTGCGCGTCCATGTGCATCTGGCCGTAGCGCACGCCGTCGACCTCGACGTCGAAGTAGACCGGCGAAAAGAGCCCGGGAACCGCGACCGAGGCCTCGATGATGCGGCGGATGTGGTCGACCCGGTCCGCGCGATCGCTCGCCGCGATCTCGCCGATGTCCCAGAGCGTGGTGACGTTGTCGTCCATATTCGCCGTGGCGAGGTAGAGCCGCCGCCCCCGGCGGTGCGCGGCGGCGATGTCCTCGACGACGGCAGGCGTCACGTAGCGCTCGATCAGCGCGCGGCCCGGCGCGAAGTCGAAGGCCGCGTCGCCGAAGACGGTGGCCGCGAAGCCGAGCGGCCCGGTGCGGTAGACGTCGTCGGTGTCGATGGTCGTGAACATCTCCTTCAAGAGCGGGTCGTGGTCGCTGCCGAGGAAAGCCCAGGGTGCGACCAGTGCGCCGCCCGACATCGCGGTCACGACCCGAAACTCGGGCCGGTCACCGTGCTCGCTCCAGCCGGTGAGCAGGCCCGCGGCGAACGCCACGTAGGAGCCGCCGCCGGACAACGACAGCACCGGGTAGACGTAGGCGCCGTCCGGATCGCGGGGCAGCGTCGCCGGCAGGTCGGGATCGAGCATCTCCTCCAGGATTTCCCGGGTCACCAGCGAGCGGGCCTCGTGGCCGTGATCCAGATGCAGCGAGCCCCAGACGACGTGATCGGCCGGTGCCGCGGGCGGCCGCGTCGCTGCGCAGCCGGCGATGAGGAGCGCCAGCCCCAAGAGCGCCGCGCGCGCCCCGATCCGCTCGCGCGGCCTCGGCACGGCTAGGGCCGAGCGCCGGCACCGGCGACGCGCCGCAACGCCGCCGTATCGGTCACGCTCACCCGGCGATAACCGACGATGATCGCGCCCGCCGACGCGAGATCCGTCAAGACCCGGTTCACGCGGTTGCGCGAGAGGTTGGCCATCTCCGCGAGTTCCTTCTGCCTCATGCTCAGTGGCCGGCCCTCATCGGCCTCGGCCATCGCCACGAGTTTCGCGGCGATCCTGACCACGGCCGCGCGAACATAGCCGACCTCGACGGATCGCGTCAGTGTCTCCAGGTGCTCGCGAACCAAGTCGGCGAACGCGCGGGCGGTCTCGAAATCGCTGCGGACGAGGCGTTCCAGGGCCAGGGCCGGTACCTGAACGAGTGTGGTCGGCGCGCGCGCTTCGACGACGACGGCGGCCGGTGTCAGGGCGAGGACCGGAGAACGGCCGCACCAGTAGCCGACGCTGCGGATGTCGCACAGACGGGGACGCCGGCCGGGCGACGTCAGTCGCACGGCGACGCTGCCGCCGGCGATCCCCAACAAGCCCGGCGAGCGGTCGAAGGCCGCGACGACCGTGGCGCCGGCCTCTATCGGTCGCGCGCTTGCCTCGTCCAGAAGCGCGCGCGCGAAGGCTGGGGGCTGTCGCCGCAGCCAGCCGTGCTGCCGCAACACCGAGCCGGGATCGTCTCGCAGCGGTTCATCTGGCAGGGCGGGCGTCGTTGCCTCTGTCGGCGCGGCACCCGGAAGCGCAGCGGAGGACCGGATCACGACGCCCCGTCACCTCTCAGTTTCGCGACCACGGCGGCGCAATCGGCTTCGCTGCGGACGAGCGGCGTTGTCTCCTGGTCGACGTCGTCGGGCGCCTCGGCGCGGATTCGCGCGACGGTCTCTCGCAGGATCGTGTCGATGTCGCCCGCCGTCAGAAACCCGCTGTCCTTGGCCGTTTCCAGGGCGAGGCAGGCGCCGGCCTGGGCACCGACGAGGATGCCGGCACCGGCGCCGAAGCCCAGGGCCGCGAAGCCGCCCAAGAGCCCGCCAACGATCAAGGCGATCAGCGCGATGATGAAGGTACGCATGGCCGGGCTCCTCCGCTGGCTGATGATTCTGAGCGCATCGGATAGGCCGCAATCCCGCGTGCCGCAGTCCGAAAAGCGCAACCGCGATCCGTTTCGCGCAAGCACGAAGGCAGCGTGATGGTCAGGCGCGGCGCGCGGCCCGCGCCACGGTCTCGGACGGATTCTCGCCGAAGCGTCGGCGATAGGCCTCGGCGCAGCGGCCGAGATGCGTGATGCCGCAGTCCTGAGCGACGTCGATGACCCGGGTGCCCGGGGCCGCGCGCGCCAGTCGCCGGTGCAGGAGATCGAGGCGGCAGGCTTGGAGATGCGCCCGTGGCGTGGTCTCGCGGTGCCTCTTGAAGGCGAGTTGCAGCGAGCGCGTGCTGACCCCCACCGCTGCGGCGATGTCGGCGACCGCGAGGGCCCGGCTCGCGTTCTCCCGGATGAACGCCTCCGCCCGTGCGACCTGCCGGTCGGAGGCGGGCATCGCCGGGCGGATGCTGCCCTCGAGCTCGCCGCGCTCGACGTAGATGGCGGTGAGGCTGTCGAGCAGAAGCTGGGCGGCACCCTCGCGCGCGCCATCGAAGCGCGCGATGGCGCCGCCACGGTCGATGTCGCGCACGACGCAGTGGACCCAGTCCGCGAGGCTCGCCGCCGCCGTGCTCGTGCCCGCGATGGCGCCGAGCCCGTCGAGCAGGTGCCCCGCGGCGCGACCCAGCTCGACGCCGAGCCGGTCTTCGAGCACGGACGTGCGCGCCATCACCACGAGCCCCTCGTAGGCGCGTCCGCAAGTCGTCGAGCGACGGCCCAGCCCCGGCAGGAGGATGTCGCCCGGGTCGGCCACCGCCTCGCGCCGCCCGTCGTCGGTGCCGATGCGGCCGGCGATCGGCATCAGCAGCCCGAGACGGCTGTGGTCCTCGAGCGTGATGCGATGGCCCGTCGTGCTGACCGCCATCAAGCGCACGTCGCCGAGGGTGACGGCGCGCGAGTGCAGGTCGAAGGACCCCGGCGCGTCCAGCGCTTCCAGCCGGCTCACCTGGGGGAACACCGCGCGCGAGAGGGCGAGCGCACTGGCCACGGAACCCGTGCGGTAGATCGTGTGCTCATCGAGCATTCTCCGGCCCGAGGCCGCATCTTCCCTAGCCGCAGCCACCACCGCAGGACCGCCCGACGTGCATGAAAAGCTTCCACGAAAACTTTGCTATCGGACGCTTATGACGATTCTGTGACGTTTTCCAGCCCTGAGCTCGCCGCCCGGGGAGCACTGGCGGCTCGCGGCAAGAGGTGCGGCGAGGCGCGGCCGCGTTTCTTGCGCGTTGCGGATAGCGGTTGCGCGAAGCGGATTGTGGCGCGGCGCCGGAGCGTGGTCCTGCTCCCGTGGTCTCGACGACGCTCGTGGGCGCGGTCTTCCTGCCCGCGGCCCACCCTCTCTGGAGCCAACGACGCATGAAGACACTCGCAACCCTCGCCCTCACGGCCCTGCTCGCGGGCACGCTCGCCGCCTGCGGCGGCGGCACCTCCACTCCCGCACCGCAGGCCCAGGCGCCGGCGGCGCCGAGCCTGCCGACCGTCGACACCGCGGGCGCGCAGGGCCTCTTGAGCCCCGACGAGACGCTGCAGGTGGTGAGCATGCCGGCCACGGGCTCGACCAGCGTCTCCGGCACCGTCGTCGGCTACGAGTCGAACTCCTACGCCGTCCCCGTGGCCGCGGGCCAGACCCTGCGCGTCGACTTCCAGCCGTCGAACACGAACCTCTACATGAACATCCACGACACCGCCGATCAGAGCGGCAACGCCGTGTTTGGGGGCGAGGCCGACGGCACCAACGCGGTGCTCAGCCCGTCGTCGCCCACGACCTACCTCATCCGCCCCTATCAGCCGCGGGCGATGGCGCGGCGCAACGAGACGGGCAGCTACACGATCCAGATCGCGCGCAACTGAGCCGCACCACAGCGGGAGGCCGCAGGATGAACAACATCATCTATCTCGTCGGGCTGGTCGTGATCGTGCTCGCGATCCTCGGCTTTCTCGGCCTGCGCTGAGCGCGACACGCAAGGGAGAACGTCGTGACGGCCTTCCGCTGCGGCTTGATCGCGACCCTGCTGGTGCTCGTCGCTCTGCCGGCTTTGGCGCAGATCGAAGAGCGCCGGGTGCAGTTCGCTCCCGGCACCTCGAGCGCGACGGTCGAGGGGCAGATCCAGGGTGACGAGATCGTCGACTATCTCTTGAACGCCCGCGCCGGGCAGGCCGCCAACATCAGCATGGCGGCGAGCACGGGCATCGCCTACTTCAATCTCATCGCTCCGAGCGAGACCGACGTGGCCTTCCACATCGGCTCGCGCGACGGCAACCAGTTCGAGGGCGTCCTGCCCGAGAGCGGCGACTACCGCGTCCGCGTCTACCTCATGGGCGACGAGGCGCCCACGACCTACCGCCTCGAGATGATCGTCGCCGACATCGCGGGCCGGGCGGCGCCGGCGCCTTCCGGCGACGACTTCACGGAGACCGACTTCTACGAGGTGGCGGGTGTCGCGGCCGGCGACGTCTTGAACCTGCGCGAGGGACCCTCGACCGCGAGCGCGGTGCGCTCCGGCCTCGAAAGCGGCACGCTCCTCGAGAACGCGGGCGCTTGCGAGGTGCACGGCTCGACGCGCTGGTGCCCCGTCGAGGTCGCGGGTCGGGGCGTGCGCGGCTGGGTGGCCGCCCGCTATCTGCGCGAGCCGGGTCCCGGGTCGGCAACGGCGCCGGCTCCGGAAGCGGGGCAGTTCCCGCCCTATCCCGAGCCCGACCGCCTGCGGACCGGCGCGACACCGCCCTATCTCAGTGTGTTCGGCGTCAGCGATGCCCTCGACATCCGCGCCGCGCCCTCGACCCGCGCCGCCGTCGTCGCTGCCGCACCCTCCGGCACCCTTTTGCGCAACTACGGCTGCCGCGGGGCCGAGGGGCGGCGCTGGTGCGAGGTCGAGCGCGTCGATGGCGACACCGACCGCGGCTGGGCCGCGGCCGAGTACCTCGAAGCGGCCGGCGGCCCGGAGCGCGCCGGACAGGGCATCTTCGACGCTGGCGGCTGGATCGACTGCGCCCAGGCGGCGAGCCAGCCGCTCACTAGGTGCGGCTTCGGCGTCGCCCGCGAGGGCGGCGGCACCGCGACCGTCGTGGTGACCAAGCCGGATGACATCGATCGCATGCTTTTCTTCCAAAACGGCGAGTTCCTAGGCGC
>CAYZSE010000111.1:0-11471 GCA_964481035.1 uncultured Geminicoccaceae bacterium
GACACCGTTGAGCTGATGGGTCTCTCGAATGATGCTCTCGCACGTCGCCTTGGCCCAGTGGCAGAGGACGTCGTCGCAGCCGCAGATGAGCGCGCCGAGCGCCCCGAGCAGCCGATGCCCGCGCCGGCCTCCAAACGCGGTCAGCGGGTTTCGCGACCTCCCGGCACAGCCGCGCTACGGCGGCCTCATACCTCTCGGTGAGCAGCAGCTCGAAAGTCGGGCTCGGCAAGCGGCCCGATGCGCAATTCAGGCGCCGGGAACCCGGATGCGGGCGACATCGACGGGGAAGACCTCCGCCAAGAGCCGGCAGCGATGCCGTGCCACCCCAGCCAGGAGATGGGCGCATCGAGCGTTCCCTGCCATCGGCGCCGTCTCACCTCGCCCCAGGATCACGCGACCGCATCAGGCCAGCGTCGAGCAGGCTCTGGATACCCGTGAACCGGCGCGATCCCTCGAACAGCAAAGAGCGATCGGCGAGACTGTGCCAGCGCTCTTGGTAGGTACGGTAGTGCCGAGAGCCGTTGGCGTGCTGCCCGCGCCCGACAGCTTCTTCGATCTTATCCCCGAAGTCCTCCAAATACTTGAAATGGAGGAGCGCGCCCCAATCCGCTGCGAGATTGTATCGTTGGCTCACGGCATGCACGCCGCCGCGGAAGCGTGACCCTCGACGCCATTTCAGCAACGGTACCTTGTTCATCTTCGCCTTCAACTGCGGCGAGCCGTTCAAGGCGCCGACGCCGGCCAGGGCCGCACGGTCGATGAGATGTCGCCAAAGGCGTGGCTTCGGCTCGCGTGAGAGCGGAAAGAGCGAGGACCAGACCAGGCGGTCCAAGCCTGGCGAACGCACGGTTCGTTCACCTTCGAACAGCCGTTCGCGGGCGCCGCCGAAAACGCGGAACGGCGGCGTCGGCCAATGCGCGATGCTGCCCCGGCGCGACGGGATCAGGCGGTAGTTCCCGGCATCGAACCATGGAGCCACGTCGAAGAAGCTCGCACCGGACGTGTAACGACATCGCGCCAGAGGCTCCGCCGGGTACATGTCCACCATCGTCGTGTGGAGCGCGTCGAAGCCTCGCGCCGTCAAGCGTCGGCAGTATTCTGCAAGCCTTTCACGCGGCCAAGTCGGATAAATAAGCAATTCATCAACGTCGATAAACAGAACCCACTTGCCAACAAGACATGCATCCGCCACGACTTCTCGCCAAGTCGACTTGAAATCGTTATAACGCTGTGGCGCTTGTAAATAGACGATTTTGTTGTCACCTTCGAGCAAGCGAGCGCTGCAATCGGTTGAAAGATTATCAATAAAAATAAATGCATCTATGCCTATATATTTATGATGTTTAAGAAAAAATGGCAATCTTAGTTCTTCATTGTAACACAATACGACTGCAACGACTTGAGCATCGCGCAGGTCTGGCGGGTATTTTCCCGCGAAGACATCCATGAAGCGAGCTGCCGCCGCGTCCTCCGGTCGCGAAACCATGGTCAATTTGCCGTCGCCGCAAGATTTTTAGCAACTTTAGCGACGCGCTCCTGTGCTGCAAGATGGGCGAGAGCGATCACAACGCTCGGTTGACGAGCGCCGTGATCGATGGGCTCACCAGCTTGCCACAGCCACTCGAGCCATTGAGTCTTCATTCATGGGCTGGCTCTCAGGGGTTGAATGCGGGCGGATCGCTCGCCGGAAAGCTCTCCTCCGAGGCCGCCTCGACCGGATCGGCGGGCTCGTCGCCGCGGACGGCCTCGGCGCCTTTCTTTGGTCTGGCGAGGTTGCCGCCTTCATCCCTCGCCGATTTCGCGGAAGCACGGCCGCCCGCGGAGTCGGGGGCACCACGCCGCGTGGTCGTCGTCTCGGCGCTCGCGGCGCGGGCTGCCGACGCCCGCGCGGCCTCGGCAGCGCGGTTGCGCGCTTGGGCGGCGACGAGCGCGTCGAGTGCGGAAGTGATCGTCGCGAACATGGGGACCTCCTTCGAGTTCCGCCGGCCGAACGCCAGGCTCCCACAAAAGTAGCACATCTAGAGTAGTGGCGAAATGAATGGCCGATGGTCCAGCCATCAACCGGCTGCTCTTGTCGCCGTGGGTCGCCCGTCGTTCAGGAGCGTGTGACGCCCGGCGCCCAGCGCCGGGTGGGGTCGACACCGGCATGCACGATCCGGCCTGTCACGAGGTCTTCATGGAGCTGTGCGACCGAGCGCTCGGGTCGATCCGAAGACGGGAGGAACGAGCATGACACGATGGACCTGGAGCAGGCGATCGCTCCTGCGGGCGACGGCGGCGAGCGGCCTCGCGGGGGCGAGCGGGCCCGGGCTGGCCCTCACCCAGGCGGCGGCCCAGACGGCCGTTGTGCGGCAGCGCATAGCGCTGCCCTACGGCGTGCAGACGGGCGACGTCGCGGGCGACCGGGCGATCGTCTGGGGCCGCGCCGACCGTCCCGGGCGGATGGTGGTCGAATGGGCGACCACCGAGAGCTTCCGGGATGCGCGGGCCGTGCGCGGCCCGGCCGCCCTCGAGGACACCGACTTCACGGCGAAGCTCGACCTCGCCGGCCTGCCGGCCGACCAGCACGTCTTCTACCGGGTGAGCTTCACCGACCTCACCGACGTCAACGTCGCGAGCGAGCCCGTCACGGGCAGGCTGCGCACGCCGCCCGCGACCCGGCGCGGCATTCGCTTCGTCTGGTCCGGCGACACCGCCGGCCAGGGCTGGGGGATCAACCCGGACTTCGGCGGGATGCGCATCTACGAGGCGATGCGGCGGGTCGAGCCCGAGTTCTTCATCCACTCGGGCGACACGATCTACGCCGACGGGCCGATCGAGGCCGAGCAGGCGCAGCCCGACGGCACGCTTTGGAAGAACGTCACCACCGAGGCGAAGTCCAAGGTCGCCGAGACGCTCCGAGAGTTCCGCGGCAACTACGCCTACAACCTCATGGACGAGAACGTTCGGGCCTTCAACGCCGAGGTCGCGATGTTCGCCCAATGGGACGACCACGAGGTCGTGAACAACTGGTACCCCACGGAGGTTCTCGCCGACGAGCGCTACAAGGAGACCTCGGTAGCGCTGTTGGCGGCGCGCGGCAGACGGGCTTTCCTCGACTACATGCCGGTGCGACCCTTCGGCGCCGGCGAGACCGACCGCATCTACCGCCGCTTCGCCTGGGGCCCGTCGCTCGAGGTGTTCCGCATCGACATGCGCAGCTATCGCGGGCCGAACTCCGCCAACGACCAGGCCGAGCCCGGTCCCGAGACGGCGTTCCTCGGCCGCGCGCAGATCGACTGGCTCAAGCGCGCGCTCTGGGACTCGCCCGCCACCTGGAAGGTCATCGCGTCCGACATGCCGCTCGGGCTGATCGTGCGCGACGGCGACAGCGCCTTCGAGAACGGCGCCAACGGGAATGGCCCGGCGCGCGGTCGCGAGCTGGAGATCGCCGAGATCTTGACGTTCATCCGCGACAACCAGGTCAAGAACGTCGTCTGGCTGACGGCCGACGTCCACTACACCGCGGCGCACCGCTACGACCCGAGCCGCGCCCGTTATCAGGCCTTTGCGCCGTTCTGGGAATTCGTCTCGGGACCGTTGAACGCCGGCAGCTTCGGGCCGAACGACCTCGACGACACATTCGGGCCGGAGTTCGTCTACCAGAAGGCGCCGGCGCCGGGCGAGGTCAACCTGCCGCCCAGCGCAGGGCTTCAGTTCTTCGGCCAAGTGGACATCGACGGCGAGAGCGAGACGATGACCGTCGCGCTCAAGGATCTGGACGGCAACACCCTCTTCACCCAGGAGATCGCACCCGAGGCCTGACCGTGCCGCCCGGTCGGGCGCGACGCGACGACGCCACGCTTGATCGGGCGCCGGCTTTCCGTCAACTCGTCGCCGAACGACGAGGCTTGGTCATGCGCTGGATTTGGGTCGGCATCGGATGGACCGCCGTGGCTGCGGCCTTCGTCGGCGTATGGCTGCCGGTGGTGCCGACGGTCCCGTTCCTTTTGGTGGCGCTCGCCGCGTTCGCACGCGGCTCACCGCAAACGCGGCAATGGCTGTTCGCGCATCCGCACTTCGGCGAGATGCTCCACGACTGGCACCACCAGGGCGCGATCCCAATTCGCGGCAAGGTGCTGTCGGTGGTCGGCATGGCGACCAGCTATGCGGTCTTGCTCGCGACCACCGACCTGCCGCATTGGGCGCTCGCGTTGATCGCCCTCGTCTTCGTCGCCGTCGGCTTCTACGTCGTGAGCCGGCCGGCGCCGATCCGAGGTTGATCAGCGGCGCTGCGCCCGGACCCGCACCGGACGGAGCTGGGCCTCGCGCGGAACAATCAGAAAGAAAAGCGCGGCCGTGAGAGCCAAGCGTGCGACGTCGAGGATCTTGTGCATGATCGCCTCCTGATGGACCCCGATCTTACGCCGAAAACGGGGGTTGCCGGCAAGCCCTAAAATAAACCTCTGCGTGAAACGACCGCGCCAGCGGGCGTCATCGGGTGCGCGTCGGGCGGCGCGGTGTCGACAGCAGGAACAGAACGCCCAGTAGGGCGAGGCGCGAGAAGTCGGCGGCCTTGCGCATCACGATCTCCAAGCAGATGCGCTCGAAGATACGCGGCGACCCGCCGGGCGGATCAGGCCTTGCCGCCGCCCATCGTGCAGATCAGGCGCCAATGCGCGTCGCTCACCGGCATGACCGAGAGCCGCGATTGCCGCACCAGCGCGATGTCGGCGAGGCCGGGCTCGGCCTTGATGGCCTTGAGGGTGACGGGCTCCTTCAGGGCTGCGACCGGTACGAGGTCGACACGGACGAACTTGCCTTTGGGGTCGTCCGGGTCGGGGTAGGCTTCGGCGGCGACTTCCATGATACCCAGGACGGCCGGATCCTTGACCGAGCGGTAGAAGAAGGCCCGCTCGCCTCGCTTCATGGCCCGCATGTTGTTGGCGGCTTGGAAGTTGCGCACGCCGTCCCAGGCCGTCCGGCCATCCTCGATGAACTGGTCCCAGGAATAGTCCCCGGGCTCCGTCTTGAAGAGCCAGTGGGCCATCGGCGCGGCGTCTCCTCCGCTTGGCGCCCGCATATCTGCCCGTTTCGGCACCGGGCGCCAAGCCCCGGCCGGCGCGCACGTCGCTAGCGCGGCGCGCATCGACCTTGCGCGCGGCGCGGTTGTCACCGTCGCGGCGGCTATCTACGGTCGCGCCTCGCTGATGGGGCGCGCGGCCCCCAACGCGGAAAGCCAGCTTGCTCGGTTTCTTCGTCGTCGTTCTGGCGCTCCTGCTCGTGGGCGAGATCACCGCCCAGGCGTTGATGCCGATCATCCCGGGCCCGCTGGTGGGCATGGTGCTGCTGCTCGCGATTCTCGCCGTCCGCGGCGGTGTGCCGACGAGCTTCGAGGCGCCGGCGACCGCGCTGATCGCCCATCTCACCCTGTTCATCCTGCCCGTCAGCCTCGGCATCCTCGAGGACTACACGCTGCTCGCCGGCATGTGGCTCACCTATGGCGGCGTGATCGTCGCGGGCAGCCTCGTCACCGGCACCGTCACCGCGCTCGTGGCCGGCGCGCTCTTGAGGCGCCGCGGAGCGCCGCCGCCGCGGCGGCGTCCACCCGACGCGACCGCGCCGCGATGACCGTCGATCTCGCCCGCATCGACCCGGCGGTCTTGTGGATCCTCGTCTCGACCACGGCCTTCTGGATCGGCAACTGGTGCTACGCACGGACCCGGCGGAACGCGATCCTCAACCCGATGGTCGTCGCCGGCGTCCTCGTCGTCGCCGTCCTCCTCGGCAGCGACACGCCCTACGCCGTCTACGCCGAGCACGTCGAGCTCTTGCGCTGGCTCACCGGTCCCGCCATCGTCGCGCTCGCCGTGCCGCTCTACCACAGCCTCAAGCAGATCCGCGCCGCACTCCTGCCGGCGCTGGTCGCCATCACCGTTGGCGCCGCGACGGCGGTCACGAGCGCCGCGACGCTGACGGTCGCGGTCGGCGGCGGTGCGAGCTTCGTCGCGGCGATGGCGTCCAAGTCGGTCACCACGCCCGTCGCCCTCGCCATCGCCGAGCGCGTCGGCGGCGTTGAGGCGGTGACCGCGCTCTTCGTCCTGGCGACGGGCGTCGTCGGCGCCTTGTCGGGCACCGCGCTGTGCCGGCTCTTGGGGGTCCGCGACCATCGCGCGCAAGGGATCGTGCTCGGTGTCACCGCGCACGTCCTGGGCGTCGCCCGTGGCTTTTCGATCAGCCGCGAGATGGGCACCTTCGCCGCCGTCGGCATGGGCGTGAGCGCGGTCCTGGCCGCGCTGTTCCTGCCGCTGGTCATCGCCTTCGCCGGCTGAGGCCCGCCCCGGCCCACGGCCGGCCGGAGCCGGGGAGCCGCGACGGCTTCCGGTCGCAGTCTCACCGTGGAGCGGCGAGCGAGCCGGGCGACCCGCGCCCATCGGATGGGGCGAGCAGAGCGCGCCTCCGCGCCGACCCGGGTGCCGCGCGAGCGACGGCTCGATCGTGTCGCGTTGCTTCCGGCGCTCGGCCGGGCCTAGGGTCGCGGAGTTGGAGACCCGCGGCGCGGTCGTCGACCGCCGCCCGGCCGAAAATGCCGGAGGGGACGCCCATGGACGAGGCTGGACGCCACGCATCCGAGCGACCGGCGCCGACGCGCGAGGCGGTGCGGCGGCATTACGACCGCGACGAGGCCCTGGCGGTCCGCGACCTCCTGCCGCGGATCGGCCTGGACGGCCAAGCGCGGGCGGCCGTCGCCGAGCGTGCGGGGGACCTGGTCCGGCGGGTGCGGGCGGAGACCCGTCCGTCGATGATGGAGAGCTTCCTCGCCGAATACGGCCTCTCGACGGCCGAGGGCGTCGGCCTGATGTGCCTCGCCGAGGCGCTCTTGCGAGTGCCCGACGCCGAGACCATCGACGAGCTCATCCAGGACAAGATCGAGCCGTCGGACTGGGGCGCGCATCTGGGCCGGTCGTCGTCCTCGCTCGTCAACGCTTCGACCTGGGCGCTGATGCTGACCGGTCGCGTCCTCGACGACGACCCAAACAAGCCCGCGGCTTCCCTGCGCCGCCTCGTGCGGCGCGTCGGCGAGCCGGTCGTGCGGACGGCGGTCGGCCGGGCGATGAAGCTCCTCGGCCGGCAGTTCGTTCTCGGCGAAACCATCGCCGACGGCCTCGAGAACGCCAAGCCGCTGGAACGCAAAGGTTATCTCTACTCCTACGACATGCTGGGCGAAGGTGCCAAGACCGCGGCCGACGCCGAGCGCTACGCGCAGGCCTACGCCACGGCGATCGAAGCCATCGCGGCCGGCGCCGTCCGCGACGTGCGCAGCGGCCCCGGCATCTCGGTCAAGCTCTCGGCCCTGCACCCGCGCTACGAGTGGAGCCACCGGGCGCAGGTCATGGCCGAGCTCGTGCCGCGCGCCCGGACGCTCGCTCGCCGAGCGGCCCGGGCCAACATCGGCTTCAACATCGACGCCGAGGAGCAGGATCGGCTCGATCTGTCGCTCGACGTGATCGACGCGTTGCTCGCCGATCCGGAGCTCGCCGGCTGGGACGGCTTCGGCGTGGTGGTGCAGAGCTACGGGCGGCGTTGCGCGGCGATGATCGAGCACCTCGACGCGCTCGCCAACCGGCTCGACCGGCGGATCATGGTGCGGCTCGTCAAGGGCGCCTATTGGGACGCCGAGATCAAGCTCGCCCAGGAGTTGGGCACCGAGACCTTTCCCGTGTTCACCCGCAAGGCCGCCACGGACGTGGCGTTTCTCGCCTGCGCGCGGCTGCTCATGGACCGCCGCGACCGGTTGTACCCGCAGTTCGCGACCCACAACGCGCACAGCTGCGCGGCCGTACTCGCCATGGCCGGGGACGATCGCGAGGGCTTCGAGTTCCAGCGCCTGCACGGCATGGGCGAGGCGCTGCACGAGATCGTCAAGGCGAGCGCCGGCACCCGTTGCCGCATCTACGCGCCCGTCGGCGCGCACCGCGACCTGCTCGCCTATCTCGTCCGCCGGCTGCTCGAGAACGGCGCCAACAGCTCCTTCGTCAACCAGATCGTCGACGCGCGCATCCCGCCCGAGCAGATCGCGCGCGACCCCGTGGCCGAGATCGAGGGGCTGGGCGAGGCGATCGCGCATCCGGCGATCCGCCCGCCCGCGGCGCTGTTCGCGCCCGTGCGGGCGAACTCCAAGGGCTGGCGGGTCGACGAGCCGGCCTCGATCGAGGCGCTCCTCGCCGCGCGCGAGGCGTTCGCCGGCGCGAACTGGCAGGCGGCGCCGCTGCTCGCCGACGGCCGCGAAGGCACGGGCCCGATCCGGCCGGTGACGAGCCCGGCCGACCCCGGCCGGGTCGTCGGCGAGGTGCGCGACGCGACGGCGGAGGAGGTCACGGCGGCGCTGGACCACGCGCAAGAGGGCTTTGCGGCGTGGGACGCCGAGCCGGTGCGCGAGCGTGCGGAGGCCCTACGCCGCGCCGCCGACCTCTACGAGGCCGACGCGGCCGAGCTCTGCGCGCTCGCCGCGCGCGAGGCCGGCAAGATCCTCAAGGACGGCATCGCCGAGGTGCGCGAGGCCGTGGACTTCCTGCGCTATTACGCGGGCGAGGCCGAGCGGCTCGCGGCGGAGGAGCCGGGGACCGCGCGCGGAATTTTCGCCTGCGTCAGCCCTTGGAACTTCCCGCTCGCGATCTTCACCGGCCAGGTGGCGGCGGCGCTGGCCGCGGGCAACGCCGTCGTCGCCAAGCCCGCCGAGCAGACGCCCCTGATCGCGGCGCGGGCGACGGCGCTCCTGCACGCGGCCGGGGTGCCGCGCGCGGCCCTGCAGCTCCTGCCGGGCGACGGGCCCGTGGTCGGGGCGGCGCTCACCGCCGATCCCCGCCTTGCCGGGGTGGCGTTCACCGGCTCGGACGCGACCGCCCGGCTCATCCACCGAGCGCTGGCGGCGGGGGCGGGGCCGGACGCCGTGCTGATCGCCGAGACCGGTGGCATCAACGCCATGCTCGTCGACAGCACGGCGCTGACCGAGCAGGCGGTGCGCGACATCCTCGTCTCCGCCTTTCAGAGCGCGGGCCAGCGCTGCTCGGCTTTGCGTCTCCTCTACGTCCAGGAGGAGGCGGAAGCACGGCTGATGACCATGCTCGAGGGGGCATTGCGCACCCTCGTCGTGGGCGATCCCTGGGATCTCGCGAGCGACGTCTCGCCGGTGATCGACGCCGCCGCCAAGGCCGACATCGAGACGTATCTCGACGCGCAAGCGGCGGCCGGGCGGCTCGTCGCCCGGCTCGCGGTGCCGGCGGCGGGAACCTACGTGGCGCCGGCCATCGTCCGGGTCGCCGGCATCGACGAGGTCGAGCGCGAGGTCTTCGGGCCCGTCCTCCACGTCGCCACCTTCAAGGCGCGCGAGATCGACGCCGTCGTCGATGCGATCAACGCCCGCGGCTACGGCCTCACCTTCGGGCTGCACACCCGCATCGACGACCGCGTGCAGCAGATCGTCGAGCGCCTTCGGGTCGGCAACATGTACGTCAACCGCAACCAGATCGGCGCCGTCGTCGGCTCGCAGCCCTTCGGCGGCGAGGGCCTCTCCGGCACCGGCCCCAAGGCCGGCGGCCCCTTCTACGTCGCCCGCTTCCGTCGCACCGAAGAGCCCGCGGCGCATCCGGCGCCAGCCGGCCCGGCGATGCCTACGGCGGAGGTGCAGACGGCGCTCGACCGCCTCGACGCTCGCAACTGGACGGCCCGGCCGGACCGCGTCGCCGTCCTGAGGAAGGCGCTCGCCGGGACGGACGGGAGCGCGCGCGCAGCGCTTGCGGCACTCGGCGCCTTCGTTGCCGGGCCTTTCACGCTGCCGGGCCCGGTCGGCGAGAGCAACCGGCTGAGCCTGCATCCGCGCGACGCCGTGCTCTGCCTCGGCCCGACACCGGCGATCGCTACCGCGCAAGCCGTCCAGGCGCTCGGCGCCGGCTGCGGGGTCGTCGTCGTTGCGCCCGATGCGGCACGGGTCGCCGAGCCGCTCGCCGCCGGCGGCGCGCCGGTGACAGGCCTCGACGGCACGCTCGACCCGCGGTCGCTCGAGGCGCTCGACGGGATCGGCGTGGTCGCCGCGGCGGGTGCCTCGCCGTGGACGGGCGAGCTGCGGCGGGCGCTCGCGGCGCGCGACGGCGCGATCGTGCCCCTGGTGACGGAGGTGCTGGCGCCGGCACGCTACGTCGTCGAGCGGCATCTCTGCATCGACACGACCGCTGCGGGGGGGAATGCGACGCTTTTGGCAACTGTCGGCTGAGAGCCCGCGAAAAATCGCCTCGTCGTGCTGGAATGGCGGGGTGGTGGGCATGACGTGGGCGAGGGTGGGACGGTGAGCGAGCTGTTCGAGGAACTGCCGGAGCAGCGGCGGGATCGGCCGGAGGCGGCGGCTCGGCCGCGGGTGCTGGCGGCGGATCGCCGCCAGGTGGCGCCGGAGGCGGTGTGCCTGGACGACCTGTTGGCGCCGGAGCATCCGGCGCGGGCGGTGTGGACGTTCGTCGAGGGGCTGGACCTGACGCCGCTCTACGCGCTGATCCGGGCGAGCGAGGACCGCGCGGGCCGGCCGGCGATCGACCCGAAGATCCTGGTGGGCTTGTGGCTCTACGCGACGGTGGACGGGGTCGGCAGCGCCCGGGCGCTGGCGCGGCTGTGCCGCCAGCACGTGGCCTATCGCTGGCTGTGCGGCGGGGTGTCGGTGAACCACCACACGCTGTCGGACTTCCTGGTGGCGCACGTCGACTGGCTGGACGGCGTGCTGACGGCGAGCGTGGCCGGGCTGATGCACGCGGGCCTGGTGACGCTCGAGCGGGCGGCGCAGGACGGCAGGCGGGTGCGGGCGTCGGCGGGGGCGGCGTCGTTCCGCCGGCGTCAGAGCCTCGCGCGCTGCCGCGAGGAGGCGAAGGCGCAGGTGGACCCGCTCAAAGCCGAGCTCGAGGCCGACCCGGCGAGCGCGGACCGGCGACGGCGGCGACGACGAGGCGCGCGACAAGCGCCGGGCGCGGCGGGCGTCGACGACGGACCCGGAGGTGCGTGTCATGAAAATGGCCCCGAAGAGGGCGCGAGGGGGCGGCTGGCGCCCGGCGGTCAACGTCCAGTACGCCCCCGACGTCGACAGCGGGATGGTCGTCGGCGTCGATGTCACCAACCGGGGCAACGACCAGCCGAGCCTCACCCCGATGGTGAATCAGGTCGTTGAGCGCTACGGCACCGTTCCCGGCGCGTGGCTCGCCGACGGCGGCTTCGTCTCGCTGGATGCCGTGACCGACCTCGCCGGCCACGGCATCGCGCTCTGGCACGCCATCGCCCACGACCTCACCCGTTTGCTCGCCCCACCGACCGCGAAGCCGGCATGAGCCGCCGGCCTCGCCCCGTGCCAGGGCGGCTGACGCGAAGCCCGGCGCCGGGTCGGCCGAGCCGCCCTGGCTGGTGCTCACGCACCATCACCGCCCCCGGCGCCGAGCCATTCCTTCACAACCTCTGAG
>CAYZSE010000112.1:0-11441 GCA_964481035.1 uncultured Geminicoccaceae bacterium
GGCGCGACCGGCGTCGGCCGCACGTTCGGCGAGCGGCGCGGGGGAAGGGGCGAGCCGTCGATCGATGGCGCGGTGGGCGCTCGACGTGGTGGGCGCCCTGCGGGCGGGAAGCGTTGATGGCGAGCGATCCTCGTCGTCATGGAACGCCGCGGCGATCGCGGCGCGCGCACCACGATCTGGAGGAGGCGCGGGCGCGGACGGTGCCGCTGCTCCGGCGGGGCTCGCGCGGCGTTCACGACGACGGTCGTTCGAGGCGAGCGAGCATCGTGCGGTGGTGATCGCGGCCACCGACGAACGCGCCGAGGACGCGCACCTCGCGTCGGGCCTCGTCGAGGTCGAAGTAGAGCACGACGCGATCGCGCGTCAGCGTGCGCAGGCCGGCCAGCACCTCGTCGCGCGGAACCGCCCGGTGCGGCTGCTCGGCGAGCGAAAGCATGAGGTCCTCGATGGCGACCAGTCGCGCCTTGGTCCGCGCGAACGCTTCCTTCGGAACCTCGCCGAACCCGACATAGGCCTCGAACAGAAAGTCCGCGATGAGCGCCAGGTCCCGGTCGGTCGCGAGCGAACGGCGGACCCTATAGGTCGTCATGCGCGGCGCGCTTGGCCTCGAGCATGCGCTCGGTCCGGTCGCGACCCTCCTCGACGTCCACGAACGGCCCCGCGCGGCGCTCGCGCAACACGGCGCGAAGGGCCGCCACCTCCGCCTCGTGGGCTTCCGTCTCGCGGCGAACCATCTCCAGCCCGTGCTGCAGCACCGCGCTGAGGCTGGAAAACCGCCCCGACCGGACGAGCGCTCGCGCGAACGCCTCTTGCTCGGCCGTCAACGAAATCGAAGCCTTCACCGACATTCGCTCCCTCCCCCCGAAGAACGCTACCCGTGATAAAATACTACTGGGTAGCATTCCTGGCCAGCGTCGATGCGAGCATGGCCGGCATGGACGCAGGGGCGGCGCGCCGACGAACCCGACGCTGTTCCTACGACCCGCGGTCGCGGCCGCTGCACGACACCGTCCGTCGACGGCGCGGGGGACCGGCCCGCCCGTCCGCGCGACGGGTCGCGCCTCGTCGGCCGGGGGTGCCGCCGCGGAGCGCGGTCGGGGCGGGCCGGCGGGGCCGCGTTCGGCGGCTCAGAGGAGGACGAGGTGGTCGCGGTGGATCATCTCGTCGCGGCCGCGAAAGCCGAGGATGCGCTCGGTCGCCTCGCTCTTCTGGCCGGCGACGCGCCGGGCGTCGGCGGCGTCGTCGGCGCAGAGCCCCTTGGCGCCGTGGTGCCTGCGGCCGGGGCGCGGATCGGGCTCAGCCCGGCGCGGCCGAGGCGGGGACGAGGCCGGCTTCGATGGTCATGCCCAGGCCCTCGAGGCGCTCGCGCAGGCAGCGGATGTGCGCCGGCCCGACCTCACAGCAGCCGCCGACGATGGCGGCACCGGCGTCGACCCAGCGCAGCGCGTGGTCGGCATAGGTCTCGGGCGTGAGATCGAGCCGGCGCTGGAGGCCCTCGATGCTGCCGCCGGGGGCGAGCGCGTCGACCTCGACGAAGCCGTTGGCGTAGCCGCCGAAGGGGATGGCGAGCGGCGCGATCGCCTCGACCGCGCGATCGACCGCCTCGGGCGTCGAGCAATTGACCAGCACGGCCTCGGCGCCGGCCGCCATCGCCGCCGCGGCCGCCGCCGCCACGGGCTCGCCCGAGCGCAGCTTGGCGCCCGCGTCGTCGGCGACGGTAAAGGCGCACCAGACGGGCCTGCCCGAAGCGGCCGCCGCCGTCGTCGCCGCCACGCCCTCGCGGATCGCCGACATCGTCTCGGCGATGAAGAGGTCCACCGCGGCGGCCTGCAGGTCGGCGAGACGGGCGTAGGTCGCGGCCAGGACCGCGTCCGCGGGCACGAGGTCGGCGCGGTAGCTCGCGACCAGGGGCGGCAGGCAGCCGGCGATGCGCACGTCGTCGCCGTCCCGTGCCTGCGCGGCGGCGTCGAGCGCCGCCGCGATGAGCGTCGCCAGCGCTGCCGGATCGCCGTCGCGGGCAAGCCGCTGCGGGGTGAGGGCGTAGCTGTTGACCGTCAGCACCCGCGCGCCGGCGACCTTGAAGTCCTCGTGCACGGCGCGCACCAGCGCCGGCGCCTCGAGCAGCGCCTCGGCCGAGAAGAGCGGCGTCGGGGGCACGCCGCGGCGCCGCACCAGCTCCGTGCCCATCCCGCCGTCCAAGAGAACGACCCCGCGCCCGTGCTCGATCATCGCCACCTCCACGCCCGGGACAACGCGCCGCCTCCATCGACGTTGCCCGCATTCATCTCGCGACCGCCCGTCCGAGCGCACGGCCGTGGGCCGCAGGCTGCCGCGAGCGAGCGGCACGTCGCAAGCTCGTGCTCGTTGACGCAATCCAAGCGTGCAGCTTTGGCGCATTCGGATGTGCGGCATCCGAATGCGCCGCTGCACTGGCGGCCAGGCGAGCGCTCCGCTCGATGAGATCGCCAAACATCCGCACGAGCCGAAAGCCCGCATTGTGAGGTCGGGTTCGGCGTCCTATCAGAAGCCATGGCGCATTTGGCACGGCTCGGTCGGCGTCGTCTCCTCTCGCTGCTCGCGGCCGGCGCGGTCGGGCCGGCGCTCGGTCGTGCCGACGGCGTGCGCAACTTTTCGATCGCCACGGGCGATCCGACGGGCACCTACTACCTGATCGCCGGCCTCATCGCGGGCATCATCACCTCGCCGCCGGGCGGCGATCCCTGCCGACCCGGCGAGGCGTGCGGCGTGCCGGGGCTGATCGCGCTCGTCCAGAGCACCGCCGGCTCCGTCGCCAACCTCGAAGGCCTCGTCGACCGCCGATACGACAGCGCCTTTTGCCAATCCGATGTCGCCTTCGCAGCATGGCAAGGCGACGCACCGTTCGACCCCGAGCGGTTCCGCGATCTCCGCGCGCTCGCGGCGCTCTACCCCGAGATCGTCCAGCTGGTGGTGCGCGACGGCGCGGCGGAGCCGCCCCGTCGGCTGGCCGCGGGCTTGCCGCGATCGGGAACCCTGGTCACGGCGCCGATCGTCCTGCCGGCGTTCGGCCTCGATCCGGCCCAGGTCGAGCTCTTGCCGTTGGGCGCCTCACGGTCCCTCGAGGCGATGGGCCGGAAGGAGATCGACGGGTTCATGACCGTGGCGGGGGTGCCGACGCCGGTGGTGGCCGAGGCGATCGAGCGCTACGGCGGTCGCCTGCGGTCGGTCGTGCCGGCTGCCGCGTGGAACGTCGTCCTCGAGCGCTCCCATCTTCGCCTCGCAACGCTCCCCCCGGGGCTCTACGGCCAGCCGCGCGCCGCAGCAGCGGTGGCGGTGCCGGCGCTGTGGCTGGTCCGCGCGGACCTTTCGGCCGACCTCGCGGACGCCTTGGTGGCGGCGATCTGGGACCCTGCCGTGCGGGCGGTGCTCGACGAGGGTCATCCGGCCGGACGTCACATGACGCTGACGACGGCGCTGAAGGGCGTGAGCGTGCCCTTGCATCCCGGCGCCGAGCGCTTCTACCGGAGGGCCGGCCTGCTGCGCGGGACGCCGAACGGCGGCTCCCTCACGCCCTGAGGGCGCTGCGGCTTTCGCTCTCGGCCATGGCGACGAAGTCGCTCGCGGCCGCCAGATCGCTCGCATCGACGCTCTGCGCGTCGGGGTCCTTCAGCGCGTAGCCCCGCCCCCACACCGTCTCGATGTAGTGCTCGTCGTCGTTCGCCTGCGCGATCTTCTTCCTGAGCTTGCAGATGAACACGTCGATGATCTTGAGCTCGGGCTCGTCCATGCCGCCGTAGAGATGGTCGAGGAACATCTCCTTGGTCAGCGTGACACCCTTGCGCAGGGAGAGCAGCTCGAGAATGCTGTACTCCTTGCCGGTCACGTGCAGGCGCTTGCCTTTGACCTCGACCGTGCGGGTATCGAAGTTGACGGTCAGGTTGCCGGTGCGGATCACCGATTCCGAGTGCCCCTTCGAGCGCCGGACCACGGCGTGGATCCGCGCCGTGAGCTCCTCGGCGTAGAACGGCTTGGTCACATAGTCGTCGGCGCCGCCGGCCAGTCCCTTGACCTTGTCGTCGACCTCGAGCCGCCCCGACAGGATCAAGATGGGCGTGCGGACCTTGGAGCCACGCATCCGGCGGACGACGTCGTAGCCGTCGATGTCCGGCAGGGTGAGGTCGAGCAGGATGATGTCGAAGTCGTAGAGCTTGGCGAGCTCGATGGCGTCCTCGCCGAAGGAGGTCGGCTCGAAGATGATGCTTTCGCGGCTCAACGCGGTTTGAATCAGCTTCTGTGAGAAGGGATCGTCCTCGACCACCAGGGCGCGCATCGTCGTCTCCTCATCATCACGTCACGGCCCAGGCGCAATCAAAGCGAGCTTATCAATGCCGCAAAGCTCGTGTAGCGTGCATCGTCGGGCAGTCGTCGACCCGGGCTGCGATCCATGTCGGCAAGATGCGGGCCAAAGCTTTAAACATTGTAAATGAAACCGGTGCTAAGCATGCGGCGAGAGGTGATGCATGCAACGTCTCGTTGAAACACTCGCCGACCTGCCCCGCTGGACCCTGTCCGGCCGGATCGTCGCGGCCCGCGCGTCGGCGTTGCATTGCGCCGGGCTCGGCGGCCTCGTCGCCGTCGGCGACAGCTGCCGCATCGCCCGCGGCGCCGACCGCGAGCCGCTCTTGGCCGAGGTCGCCGCCTTTCAGGGCGACACGACGATCCTTCTGCCCTACGGCGACAACCGCGACGTCGCGCTCGGTGCCCGGGTGGAGGTGGTGGCGAGCCTCGCCGGTGTCGCGCCGGGGCCCAACTGGCTCGGCCGGACGCTCGATCCGCTCGCCCGCCCGCTCGACGGGATGCCGCCGCCCATGCCCGGTGGCCGCCGGCACGCCCTCTACGGCGGGCCGCCCGAGGCGACGCGCCGCCGCCCGCTCGGGGCCCGCATGGCGCTGGGGGTGCGCGCGCTCGATCTCTTCGTGCCCTGCCGCCGCGGGCAGAGGCTCGGCATCTTCGCGGGCTCGGGTGTCGGCAAGTCGACGCTCTTGTCGATGATCGCGAGCCACGCCGAGGCGGATTGCCTCGTCATCGGGCTGATCGGCGAGCGCGGTCGCGAGGTCAACGAGTTCCTCAACGACACCCTCGACGAGGCGGCGCGCCGGCGCGCCGTCACCGTCGTCGCCACCTCCGACCAACCGGCGATGCTGCGCCGCCGCGCCGCCTGGCTCACCCTCACCATCGCCGAGGCGCTGCGCGACCAGGGCCGCTCCGTCGTCTGCCTCGTCGACAGCCTCACCCGCTTCGCCACGGCCTTGCGCGAGGTCTATCTGGCGGCCGGCGAGCCGCCCGCGACCCGCGGCTATCCGCCCAGCGTGTTCGCCGAGCTGCCGCGCCTGCTGGAGCGCGCCGGACCCGGCACGGGCGATGGCGAGATCACAGGCCTCTTCACCGTCCTCACCGAGGGCGACGACACCGAGGAGCCGGTCGCCGACCAGACCCGCTCGATCCTCGACGGCCACGTCGTCCTCGACCGCAAGATCGCCGAGGGTGGCCGCTATCCCGCCATCGACGTCTTGAAGAGCCTGTCGCGCACGGCCGGCACGGCCTACGGCGCGGGCGAGGCCGAGCTCGTGCGGCGCGCCCGCCGGCTCCTGCAAGCCCATGCCGAGACGGCCGACCTCTTACGGCTCGGCGCCTACGCGCCCGGCGCCGATCCGCTCGTCGACGAGGCCATCGCCAAGGTGCCACGCATCGAGGCGATCTTGAGCCAGGCCCCCCACGAGCCGGTCGAGGCCGCCCCCTTCGCGCACCTCGCCGAAGCGCTCGGCGGCGCGTCGCCATGATCCCCGCGCCCACCCTCGCCAAGCTCGAAGCGCTACGCCAGAGGCAGCGGGATCGCGCTGAGCGCGACCTCGCCTTCGCCCGGGCGGCTCACCTCCGGTTCGAGCAGCAGCGGCGCGCGTGGCGCGACCGGCTCGGCGGCGAGGCCGAGGCCGCCGGCGACGACCTGCGGCCGCTGGGCCGGTGGCTGGAGGCCAGCCACGCCCGCGAGCGGGCGACGGCGGTGCAGGCCGCGCAGATGAAGCAGGCGGTCAGCCAGGCCGAGGCGGCCTACCACGCCGCCGATCGGGCACTCGAGCAGGCCCGAAGCCTGCAGCAGCAGGCGAGGGCGGCGGCCCGCCGCGCCGCACTCGTCGAGGACCAGCGCCGCCTCGACGATCTGCGGCCGCGGCCGCCTCTCGACGGCGGCGACGCCTGCTGACGCTCAACCGGCGACCTCCGCCGTCGGCCGGGCCTCGAGGTCGAGCGCGGCGGCGAGGAGCGCCCGGGTATAGGGGTGCTCGGCCGCCTCGAAGATCTCCAGGGTCGGGCCTTGCTCGACGACCTTGCCGTGCTGCATGACGAGCACGTGATCCGCCATGGCCCGAACGACGGCGAGATCGTGGCTGATGAAGAGGTAGGTCAGCCGGTGCTGCTCCTGCAGCGCCCGCAGGAGCTCTACGATCTGCTTTTGGATGGTGCGATCGAGCGCCGAGGTCGGCTCGTCGAGCAGCACGAAGCGCGGCCTCAGAACGAGAGCCCGGGCGATCGCGATGCGCTGCCGCTGACCACCCGAGAACTCGTGCGGGAAGCGGCGCAGAAGTCGCGGATCGAGCCGGACCTCCTGGAGCGCCTCGATCACGCGACGGTCGCGCTCGCTGGCGGGCAGCGTCGGCTCGTGCACGCGCAGGCCCTCGGCCACGATCTCGCCGACGGTGAGCCTGGGGCTCAAGGAGCCGAACGGATCCTGGAAGACCACCTGCAACTCGCGGCGCAAGGGCCGCATGGCCTCGCGGTCCAGGGCCATCAACTCCTGGCCGAGATAGGCGATGCTGCCCTTGGCCGGCAACAGGCGCAAGAGCGCGCGGCCGAGAGTCGACTTGCCCGAGCCGCTCTCGCCGACGACCCCCACGGTCTGGCCCTCGCGCAGGCTCAAGGAGACGTCGTCGACGGCCCGCAGCACGTCCTTCGGCCGGCCGAGGAGGGTGCTCTTGAGGGTGAAGGTGACCTCGACGTTGCGCGCATCGAACAGGAGCGGCGCGCCGGGCGGTGGCGCGCGCTTGCGGCCGGTAGGCTCGGCGTCGAGAAGCTTCTTGGTGTAGGCGTGGCGCGGGTTGGCGAAAATCTCGTACACCGGGCCTTGCTCGCGGACCTCGCCGCCCTGCATGACGTAGACCCGATCGGCCAAGTGCCGGACGATGCCGAGATCGTGGGTGATGAACAAGATCGCCATGCCGAAGCGACGCTGTAGATCCCTCAAGAGCGCGAGGATCTGCGCCTGGATCGTGACATCGAGGGCGGTCGTCGGCTCGTCGGCGATGAGGATGTCCGGCGCGTTGGCGAGCGCCATGGCGATCATCGCCCGCTGGCGCTGACCGCCCGAGAGCTCGTGCGGGTAGGCGTCGAGCCGCTCGGCGGCGCGCGGGATGCCGACGAGCTCGAGCAGCTCGAGCGCCCGGGTGCGGGCCGCGCTGCGGGCGATCCGCTTGTGGAAGACCAGTGGATCACCGATCTGGGTGGCGATCGTCTGCAGGGGGTCGAGCGAGGTCATCGGCTCTTGAAAGATCATCGACAGCCGCGAGCCGCGATAGCGGTTGAGCGCGTCCGGGCCGAGGCCCAACAGCTCGTCGCCGGCGTAGCGGACGCTGCCGGTGGCGCGGCCGTTGCTCGCCAAGAGGCCCATCACCGCCATCATGATCTGGCTCTTGCCCGACCCGCTCTCGCCGACGACGGCCACGGTCTCGCCCTTGGCGATGGCGAGATCCACGCCCTTGACCGCGTGGACCTCGCCGTCCGGCGTCGCGAACCGGACGTCGAGGCCGTGGATGTCGAGGAGCGCTTCGGCCATCAGCGGTCCTTCGGATCGAGGGCGTCGCGCAGCCCGTCACCGATGAAGTTGAGGCAGAAGAGCGTCACCGCGAGGAACAACGACGGCCAGATCAGGAGCCACGGTGCGCCTTGGATGTTCTTCGCACCCTCCGAGATCAGCACGCCCCAGCTCGTCAGCGGCTCCTGCACGCCGAGCCCGAGAAAGGAGAGAAAGCTCTCGAGCAGGATGACCTTGGGCACCATCAGCGTCATGTAGACGACGACGGGGCCGAGCGCGTTGGGGACGACGTGGCGGCGGATGATGGCGGTCGTCTTGACGCCCATGGCCTGCGCCGCCTCGACGTATTCCTGGCGCTTGATCGAGAGGGTCTGGCCGCGGACGATGCGCGCCATGTCGAGCCATTCGATCGCGCCGACCGCGATGAACATCAAGAAGAAGTTCCGACCGAAGAACACGACGAGCATGATGACGAAGAACATGAACGGCAGGGAGTAGAGCACGTCGACGACGCGCATCATCACGTTGTCGACGCGGCCGCCGAGATAGCCGGAGACGGCACCGTAGCCGACGCCGATGCAGAGGGCGACGAGCGTCGCCAGGAGGCCGATGGTCAACGAGACGCGACCGCCGATGAGGATGCGGGTGAGCAGGTCGCGGCCGTTCTGATCGGTGCCGAGGACGAAGAGGTTGTGGTCGATGACGGCGGCGAGCATGAGCCGCGTGCCGTCCGCCGATTGGGACAGAACGAGCGCTTCGGCGAAGGCGTCGCTGCGGTCGACCAGCCGGGTGATCCGCGGGTCGATGGGCTGCTCGCTGGTGAGCTCGGCCTGGAGCTTGCCCGCCTCGATGGTCCAGCCCTCGATGTCGACCCGACCCCGCCGCAGCGCCTGCTCGAGGGCGCGGCCGACCTCGTCGCGGCTCGGCCGAGCCTCGAGCGAAGGCGGCACCTTGACATAGGCCTGGTAGACATCGTCGTAAGCGTGCGGGCTGAGCCACGGGCCGACGAGGCACGCCGTGGCCATCAACGCGAGGATGACGAGGCTCGCCATCGCCGCGCGGTTGGCCTGAAGCCGGAGCCAGGCGTCGCGCCACAGGCTCTTGCCGGCGACCAGCTGGTCCGGGCGCAGCGCCGTGGCGTCAGTCATAGCGGACCTTCGGGTCGAGCACGGCGTAGAGCAGGTCGACGACGAGATTGAAGACGACGATGAACAGCGCGATCGTCACCACCGTGCCCATGACCAGCGTGTAGTCGCGGTTCAAGGCCCCCTGCACGAAATAGCGGCCGATGCCGGGAATCCCGAAGATCGTCTCGATGACGACCGAGCCCGTGAGCAGCGCCGCGGCGGCGGGGCCGAGATAGGAGACGACCGGCAAGAGCGCGCCCCTGAGCGCGCGACGGGTGACGACCGCCGCGGGCAGGCCGTTGGCGCGCGCCGTGCGGATGTGGTGCGCGCGCAGGACCTCGATCATCGAGCCGCGGGTGAGCCGCGCGATCACGGCGATCTGCGGCAGGGCCAGGGTGAAGACCGGCAGGAGCTTGTTGACGATCGCGCCCTCGCCCCAGCCGCCCGCCGGCAGCCAGCCGAGCCAGATGGCGAAGACCAGCGTCAGCACCGGCGCCATGACGAAGTTGGGGATGGTGATGCCGATCATGGCGATGGCCATGACCCCGACATCGGCCGTCTGGTTCTGGCGCAGCGCGGCGAAGGTGCCGAGGGTCGTGCCGACCAGGATGGCGAGGACGAGCGCGGCGCCGCCGAGCTGGATGGAGACCGGCAGGCCCTGCCAGAGCAGCTCGTCGACGGTGAAGTCACGATAGACGTAGGAGGGGCCGAGATCGCCGGTCAGCAGCCCCTTCAAATAGTTCAGATATTGAACGGCCAGCGGCTGGTCGAGCTGATAATAGGCGAGCAGGTTCTCCATGATCTGCGGCGGCAGCGGCCGCTCGAGGTTGAACGGCCCGCCCGGCGCCAGGCGGATCAGGAAGAACGCCACGGTGACGATCACGAGCAGGGTCGGGATCGCGCCGAGCAGCCGAAAGAAGACGTAGCGCAGCATGGCGGCACCGACCGGTAGGACGGCCGGCGCCGGGCCGGCCGCACAAGCCTCAGTTGGCGATCGCCATCCACCGCGTCGCGTGCACGTTCTGGATGTTGTCCTCCCAGCCCTGCAGGTCCGGGCTCACCAGGCTGATCGAGCTGTAGTAGAGGAGCGGGATGAACGGCAGGTCGGCCATGAACATCTCCTCGGCCTGCTTGAGGATCTCCGCCCGTTCCACGAGATCGACGGTCGCCGCGGCTCGATCCATCAGCGCGTCGTAGGCCGGGTTGTCGTACCGCGCGTAGTTGAAGCCGTCGTTGTCGCTCTCCACCATGAACAAGAAATTCTGCGGATCGGAGTAGTCGCCGATCCAGCCGGCCCGCGCGATGTCGAAGTCGCCGCGGTCGCGCAGGTTGGCGTAGTGGGTCTTCGTGTCGGTATTGAACAGCGTGACCTCGACACCCAAGGGCTTCCACATGGCGGCGATGGCGGTCGCGGTCTTCTGGTGATTTTCCGAGGTGTTGTAGCTGATCTGGACCGACAGGGGATTGCCGGGGCCGTAGCCGGCCTCCTCGAGCAGCGCCAAGGCCTGCTCGTCGCGGTCGAACATGGGCAGCTCGCGGTAGTCGGCATGGGCCGGCTCACCGTAGTTTCCGATGCCCGGCGGCACGAAACTGTAGGCCGGCAGCATCGCGCCGCCCCAGATCTCCTCGGCCACGAACTCGCGGTCGATCGCCATCGACAGGGCCCGGCGGACGCGGGCATCGGCGAGCGCCTCCTTCTCCATGTTCACGGCATAGTAGTACGTGCCGAGATAGGGCGCGATCCGCAGCTCGTCGCCGAGCTCCTCGCGCATGAAGGCCATCTGCTCGACCGGCGCGTCGTTGTTCGAGTGCAGCTCGCCGGCCATGAACCGGCGCAGCCCGGCGGAGCGGTCCTCGGTCGGGTAGTAGTAGATCTCGTCGATCTGGACGTCGGCGGCAGCGTGGAACTCCGGGTTCTTCGCCGCCTTGATGTGCGCGTTGGGCACCCACTCGACGAGGCTGTAGGCGCCGTTGGAGACCATGTTCTCGGGTCGGGTGAAGGCCATGCCGTGCGCCTCGACGCTGGCGGGGTGGACCGGCAGGCTCGTCTGGTGGGTCAGCAGCTCGAGGAAGTAGGGCGTGGCGCTCGCGAGCGTGATCTCCAGGGTACGCTCGTCCAACGCGCGCACGCCGACGGTCGCGGGCTCGGCCTCACCTTTGTTCACCGCCTCGGCGCCGGCGATCGGGTAGAGGATGTTCGCGTACTTGGCGCCGGTCGCCGGGTCGAGGATGCGCCGGTAGGAGTAGACGAAGTCCTGCGCCGTCACCGGATCGCCGTTCGACCAGCGCGCATCGTCGCGCAAGGTGAAGGTATAGACGCGGCCGTCGTCGGCGACCGTCCAGCTCGCGGCGACACCGGGCAGGACCTCGGCCTTCGGCCCGTGCACGACGAGACCCTCGTAGAGATCGCGCAGGATGGTCGATTCGTAGACCGTCGAGGTCAGGTGCTGGTCGAGGGTCTCGGGCTCGGC
>CAYZSE010000113.1:0-11160 GCA_964481035.1 uncultured Geminicoccaceae bacterium
CCGCTCGACGGTGACGTCGAGGAAGTGGGTGGCGCAGGAGATGCAGGGGTCGTGGTTGCGGATCGCCTGCTCGCAGCGCAAGCCCAGCGCCGCGTCGTCGAGGTCCTTGAAGCCTTCCGCCACGGCGCGGACATCGGCCTCGATCGCCGCCTGGTTCTGGGCCGTGGGCGGGACGATGAGCGCCGTCTCGATGAGGCCGTCGGGATCGACGGCGTAGCGGTGGTAGAGCGTGCCGCGCGGCGCCTCGGTCACACCGTGCCCCTCGCGGCCGCGCGGGTCGACCGCGACGTGCGCGGGCTCGGGCGGGCGGTAGGCGGCGACGAGCCGAAGCGCCTCCTCGCAGGCGAAGGCCATCTCGAGCGCGCGCACGACGATGCTCGCGAAGGGGTTGGTGCAGGGCGGCTCGAGGCCGACCGCGGCCGCGAGGTCGCGCACCCGCGGCGGCAGCTTCGCCGCGTTGAGGGCGAAGCGGGCGAGCGGGCCGGTGAGGTAGGGCGAGGCGCCGTCGAGCGTCGCGTGGAGCGCGGTCGAGTGCGCCTCTTGGTGCTCGACGACGTGCGCGCCCCAGGCGCGGGCGGCAAAGCCGGCCCCGGTCGAGGTGGCGAGGTCGCCCTCGTGCAAGGGGTAGGCGTCGGCCGGGGCCATGGCGAGCAACGGCCAGTCGCGCGCGACCTCCGGCATCGGCAGGGCAGCGGCCCAGCGCACCGTCGCCTCGGCGTCGGCGCGGGCCTGCTCCAGCGCCGGGACGAGGGCGGCCAGGTCGGCGTGCGACGGCGCGCGGTAGAAGCCGCCGACGCGGACGTTGACCGGGTGCACGGCGCGGCCGCCGACGGCGGCGATCAGCGCGTTGCCGGCCTGCTTCAGGGCGAGGCCCCGGCGGACGACGTCGGGCGCGTCGGCGGCGAGCTGGAAGCTGTCCGCGTAGCCGAGAAAGTCGGGCGCGTGCAGGAGATAGACGTGCAGCGCATGGCTCTGCAGCCACTCGCCGCAATAGAGCAGGCGCCTCAGGTCCTCGATCGGCCGCGGCAGCGTCACCCCGGCGGCGTCCTCCAGCGCCCGCGCCGCGCTGAGCTGGTAGGCGACCGGGCAGATGCCGCAGATCCGCGCCGTGATGTCGGGCACCTCGTCGAAGTGCCGACCGCGCAGGAGCGCTTCGAAGAAGCGCGGCGGCTCGTAGATGTTGAGCTCGACGTGGTCGACCTCGCCGTCGGCGAAGCGCAGGTGCAGGGCGCCCTCGCCCTCGACCCGGGCGAGCGCGTCGACGCGGATCGTGCGGGTCTCAGCGCTCATGGCGGCGGCTCGCCTCGCGGAAGGCCGGGGCATCGGCGTTGAAGCTGCGAAAGGCGCGCACCAGCGCCGCGTCGTCCGCGCCGAGCTCGCGCCACCAGGCGGCGAGCGCTTCGGTGTTGGGGCTCTCGCACGGCCCGAAGCAGCCATAGCAGCCGCGCCCGATCTTCGGGCAGAGGGCGCCGCAGCCGGTCTGGGTGACCGGGCCGAGGCACGGCGTGCCGGCAGCGACCATCACGCACGGCACGCCCGCCCGCTTGCACGCCGTGCACACGCTCTCGCCGCTCACCACCGGACGGCGGCCGGCGAGGAGCGCGGCCACGACCTCGCGCACCTGG
This sequence comes from uncultured Geminicoccaceae bacterium, assembly GCA_964481035.1. GTDB lineage: Bacteria > Pseudomonadota > Alphaproteobacteria > Geminicoccales > Geminicoccaceae > JAAAPF01. The sequence continues at coordinate 1,626 of CAYZSE010000113.1, forward strand.
GCCGGGTTCACCGGGCAGCCGCGCAGCTCGAAGTCGACCAGGACGTGCTGGCCGATCGGCGTGGACGTGGCGAGGCAGGCGATGTGCTCCGGCCGCGGGTAGACGGCGCGCCGGTACGCTTCGGTGTCGGCGAAGTTCCTGAGGCTCTGGATGCCGCCCGCGGTCGCGCACGCGCCGATGGTGACGAGCCGCTTCGACTGCGCGCGGACCTCGCGGATCCGCTCGGCGTCGGCCGCGGTGGTGATCGAGCCCTCGACGAGGGAGAGGTCGAAGGGGCCGTCCAGCCGGGCCCGGCTGGCCTCGAGGAAGACGGCGATCTCGACCGCGCCGGCGAGCGCCAAGAGCTCGTCGACGCCATCGAGCACCGCGAGCTGGCAGCCGTCGCAGGAGGCGAATTTCCAGACCGCGAGCTTGGGCCGCGCGGGCGCCATCTCAGAGCTCCCTGATCGCGAGCAGATCGGCGACGCGGTCGAAGGCGAAGACGGGTCCGTCGCGGCAGACGAGGTAGGGGCCGAGCTGGCAATGGCCGCAGGTGGCGAGCCCGCATTTCATGTTGCGCTCGAGCGAGAGGTAGATGGCGTCGGCGGGAACGCCGCGCGCCGCGAGCAGGTTCGCCACCGCCCGCATCATGACCTCGGGCCCGCAGGTGAAGGCGACGGTCCGCTCGGGATCGACGCGGATGTTGGAGAGCAGGGCGGTGACGAAGCCGACCCGCCCGGTCCATCCCGGCTCGGCGTAGTCGACGGTCACCGCGACCTCGATGCCGCCCTGCTCGTGCCAAGCCTCGAGATCGGCGACGTAGAGGCGGTCGGCGGGGCTGCGGGCACCGTAGAGCAGGAGCACCCGCCCGAACGCCCCCCGCTCGGCCAGCACCGCCTCGACGGCCGGGCGCAGCGGTGCGAGGCCGATGCCGCCGGCGGCCAGGACGAGATCGTGGCCGCGGGCGGCGGCCACGGGCCAGCCGACGCCGAAGGGCCCGCGTACCCCGACCTCGGCACCCGGCTGCAAGCGGCGCAGCGCCTCCGAGACGGGCCCGACCGAGCGCACGGTGTGGGCGACGGTCCCGTCGGGGGTGCCGCTGAGGCTGATCGCAGCCTCGCCGACACCGAAGGGGGCGAGCATGTTGAACTGCCCCGGCGCGCCGCGCTCGGCACCGTCGATCTCGAGATAGAGCGTGGACGCCTCGGCGGTGTCGGGGCGGACCGCGCGCACCCGCGCCGCCCTCGGCAGGAGCGCGGCGCGCCGCAAGGGCGCCGCGCGTGGCAGGAGCGCCGCGCTCACGCGACCGGCCCGTAGAGGTCGAGCGCCTGCATCCGGGCACTCTGCATGCGCCGCACGAGTTCCGGCACGAAGCGCTTCATCAGCGCATAGCCGACGGCGGGCTCGGCGTCGCACTTGGCCCGAAGGCACGCGGCATCGAAGGCCACAGCACGCACCTGCGACAGTGCGCGCGCGTCGTGCTGGGAGCGGTAGGGCTCGACCAGCCAGGACGCCCCGAGCACCTCGTCGGGACCGAGGCTCAAGAAGAGCTGCGGCGGACGGCCCGGCAGGCCGTGCTCGAGCGCGACGCGGCCGTGCCGCAGGATGAAGAAGCGGTCCGCCGGGTCGCCCTCGCGCAGGAGGTAGGCACCTTCCTCGAACACGACGTTGCGGCCGCAACCGGCGATGAACGACGTCGTCGCTTCCGGCAGGCCGGCGAAGAAGGCGTGGCCGCGGAGGAGATCGGCAACGGTCTTCACGTCGCGGCCTCCGCCCGCAGCGCCGCCGCCTCGGCGGTGATGTCGATGCCGACCGGGCACCAGGTGATGCACCGGCCGCAGCCGACGCAGCCGCGGCCGCCGAACTGCTGCTCCAAGGTCCAGAGCTTGTGGGTCAGCCATTGCCGATAACGGGCAGCACCGCTGTCGCGGACGACGCCGCCGTTGAGGTAGCTGAAGCCCAGGGCGAAGCAGCTGTCCCAGCGGCGTTCGCGCACCGCGGTCGTTCCAGCCAGGTCCGTCGTGTCCTCGACGGTCGAGCAAAAGCAGGTCGGACAGACCGAGGTGCAGTTGGCGCAGGCGAGGCAGCGCTCCGCGACCCGCTCGTACTGCCCGCTCTCCAGCGTCGCCCGCAACGCCTGCTCGAGCCCCTCGGTGGCGAGCGTGCGGCCCATCCGCTGCGCCGCCCTGGCGCCTTGCGCGCGCCGCGCCTCGTCGGCCGCGACCGAGGCCTGCGTCAGGCGCATCGCTTCGACCAGCTCGCGGCCGCGCCGGCTGCCGACGGCGACGAAAAAGCCGTGGCCGTTCGCGTCGAGTTGCTCGGTGAGCCGCAGATCGAAGCCCTCGGCCGCCTGCGGGCCGGTGCCGAGCGAGGCGCAAAAGCACGTCCCGCCCGGCTCGGCGCAATCGACGGCGACGATGAAGGCGCAAGCACGGCGCTCCGCATAAACGGGGTCCGGCTCGACCCCGTCGGCGAAGACGCGGTCGAGGGTCGTGATCGCCTGGAGGTCGCAGGCCCGCACGCCGAAGAGCGCCAGGGGCGGCGGCGCCACGTCGCCCGCCTCGTAGGCGAGCGCGCCCGCGTCGTCGCGGGTCGCCCGCCACAGAACCTGGCGCGGCGGGAACAGCCAGCGCTTCCAGCCGTCTGCGCCATGGACGAAGCGGAAATAGCGCGGGTCGCGGTCGCGCCGCAGCCGGAAGCTTCCGCCGTCCTGATCCACCGCGACACCGCGCGGCAGCTCGGCGGCGGCGGCGATCTCGTCGAGGACGATGCCGTCGTCCTCGACGCGCGAGCCGATCACCCGGTAGCCGCCCAAGGCGAGCGCGCGAATCAGATCGTCGAGACGGTCCGCCGGCAGCGCGTAGAGAATGGACTTGGGCGTCATCCTCGCACGCCCCCGCAGCTCCGAGCGAGTGACGCCCTCGGCGCTGGTCCAGCCCATGCCTTCAACGTGCCCTCCGCGTGCGCGTACCCAGGCAGGGGACTATGTCGTGGTAACTCGCCCGCGCGCGCTGATCCACGTCAACCCGGCGCGAAGGAAAGGATGCTGGGATGGCTCTGGGCCCACGCGACGCATCGCGAGGCCGGGCGATGCTGATCGGGCGCGTGCGGCGCTGGCGTCGTGGCATCGCGGGCAACGCCGATCGTTCTCGGGAGTTGGATCAGGTCGAGGTGTCGGAGAGAATCGTGTGGAAAATCGACGAGATCGCCGCGGCTTTTGCCGATGCACGCGCCGATGCATGAGCTGGCGCTGGCGCGTGCCGTCGTCGGCGCCCTCGCCGAGCAGGCGGAGATCCACGGCTTCGCGCGGGTGATCCGGGTCAAGCTCGCCATCGGCGCGCTCGGCCACGTCGATCCCGGCGCACTCGCCTTCGGCTTCGACGTCGCCACCGCGGGCACGCTCGCCCAGGGCGCCGCCCTCGAAATCGAGCGCCCGCCGGGCGCGGCGCATTGTCTCGGCTGCGGCGAGGCCGTCGAGATCCTCTCGCGCGCCGACCTTTGTCCGCGATGCGGCGGCGGCCGCCTCGTGGTCACTGGCGGCGAGGACATGACGATCCGAGAACTGGAGGTGGCGTGATGTGCGGCACCTGCGGCTGCGGCCCCACGGGGCTCACGATCGACGGTCGGCCCCACCAGGACCACGGCGTGGACGAGACCCGCGTGATCGCGCTGGAGCTCGACCTGCTCGCCAAGAACGACGCCATCGCGGCCACCAACCGGCAGCGCCTCGGTCAGTCGTCGACCCTCGCCTTGAACCTCATGTCGAGCCCCGGTGCGGGCAAGACGTCGTTGCTCGTCCGCACCATCGAGGCCCTCGCCGGCCGCCTGCCGCTCGCGGTGATCGAGGGGGACCAGGCGACCGCCAACGACGCGGAGCGTATCCGCGCGACGGGCGCGCCCGCCATGCAGGTCAACACCGGCAAGGGCTGCCATCTCGACGCCGCGATGATCGCCACCGCCCTCGACCGCGGCCTCGCGCCAAAGAGCGGCGTTCTCTTCATCGAGAACGTCGGCAACCTCGTCTGCCCGGCGGGCTTCGACCTCGGCGAGGCCCACAAGGTCGTCGTCGCCTCGGTCACCGAGGGCGAGGACAAGCCCTTGAAGTACCCCGACATGTTCGCCGTCGCCGACCTCCTGCTCGTGAACAAGTGCGATCTCCTCCCGCATCTCGACGTCGACCTCGCGACCCTGGTGGCGAACGCTCGGCGGCTCGCCCCGGCCGTCGAGGTGCTGCTGGTGAGTGCGCGCACGGGTGCCGGCCTGGCCGCCTGGCTCGACTGGATCGAGCGCCGGCGCGGCCCGCCGCGCGCCGTTGCCTGAGGCGCGCATGGACGCGCTCCTTGATGACGGGCCGGCCATCCGGCGCCTGCGGGTGCGCGTGCGTGGGCTCGTCCAGGGCGTCGGCTTTCGCCCGTTCGTCTACACGACGGCCCGCCGGCACGGGCTCGCCGGCTGGGTCAAGAACGACGCCCAGGGCGTGCTGATCGAGGTCGAAGGGCTCGCCATGGAGCGCTTCGTCGACGATCTCGCCCGGTTCGCACCACCGCTCGCGCGCGTCGATTCCGTCGAGGCGACGCCCTTGCCCTGCCGCGGCGAGCGGGGCTTTCGCATCGAGGCCAGCGGCACGGACGGCGCCGCCACCACCCTCATCGGCGTCGACACCGCACCCTGCGAAGCCTGTCTCGCCGAGCTGTTCGATCCGACCGACCGGCATTGGCGCTACCCGTTCCTCAACTGCACCCATTGCGGGCCGCGCTACACCATCGTCCACGGCCTGCCCTACGATCGCGCCCGCACGGCAATGGGCGCCTTCGCGCTCTGCTGCGACTGCGCGCGGGCCTACCACGACCCGGCCGACCGCCGCTTCCACGCCCAGCCGACCGCGTGTCCGGCCTGCGGCCCGAAGCTGAGCCAGCCGCTCGAGCGGATCGTCGCCGAGCTGCGCGCCGGCCGCATCGTCGCCCTCAAGGGCCCTGGCGGCTACCAGCTCGCCTGCGATGCCCGCGACGCGGCCGCCGTGGCGCGCCTGCGGCGGCGCAAGCGGCGCCATGCCAAACCCCTCGCGGTCATGGTCGCGAGCCTCGCCGCGGCGCGCCGCATTGCCGAGGTCGACGATGCAGCCGCGGCGCTCCTCGCCGCGCCGGCGCGGCCCATCGTGCTCCTGCCGCGGCGAGAGGAGGCCGATCTCGCCCCCGGACTCGCGCCCGGCGTCGCGAGCTTGGGCGTGATGCTGCCGGCGACGCCGCTGCACTATCTCTTGTTCCACGAGGCCGCCGGCCGCCCCGCGGGCACGCACTGGCTGGAGAGCCCGCCCGGCGACGTCTGGGTCGTGACCAGCGCCAATCCGGTGGGCGAGCCTTTGGTGATCGACGACGACGAGGCGGCGGCGAAGCTCGCGGGCATCGCCGATCTCATCGTCGGCCACGACCGCGCGGTGGTCGTCCGCAACGACGACAGCGTCGTCCAGCCCGACCCGCACGGGCCGGTCATCGTCCGGCGCGCGCGCGGCTACGCGCCCGATCCCGTCCGCCTGTGCCGAGCGGTGCCGCCCGTGCTCGCCATGGGCTGCTACCTCAAGACGACGCTGTGCGTCACCCGCGACGACGAGGCGTTCCTCTCGCAGCACGTGGGCGATCTCGCCACCGCCGGTGCTCGTCGCTTCCACGACGCGACGCGCCGCCATCTCCTCGATCTCACCGGCAGCGAGCCGCGGCTGGTCGCCCACGACCTGCACCCGGACTACCCCTCGACCCGCGCAGCGCAGGCGCTGGGGCTGGCGACCCTCGCCGTCCAGCACCACCATGCGCACCTCGCCGCCGTCGCCGCCGAGCACGGCCACGCGGGGCCGCTCCTCGGCCTCGCGCTGGACGGGGTCGGCCTCGGCGCCGACGGCACCATCTGGGGCGGTGAGCTCATGGACATCGACGGCGCCCGCTACACGCGCCTCGCCCGGCTTGCACCCGTGCCCCAGCCGGGCGGCGACGCCGCGGCGCGCGCGCCCTGGCGGATGGCCGCGTCCGTCCTCCACGCCCTCGGCCGCGGCGACGAGATCGCCCGGCGCTTCGCGAGCCAGCCCCACAGCGCCTCCCTCGCCACCGTCATCGACCGCGGCATCAACGCGCCCTTGACCTCGAGCCTCGGCCGCCTGTTCGACGCCGCCGCGGCGCTGTTGGGCGTCGCCAGCGAGAACAGCTTCGAGGGCGAGGCCGCCATGCGTCTCGAAGCCCTGGTGACGCGACCTCGGAGCGACGGCGCCTTCGCCTTCACGGCCGCGGGCGACCTCGATCTCCTGCCGCTGTTCGAGCGCCTGGCGCAGCTCGACGCCGGAAGCGGTGCCGATCTCTTCCACGGCACGCTCGCGGACGCGCTCGGCCGCTGGCTCGGCGACCGCGCCGAGGCCATGGGTCGCCGGACCGTGGCGCTCGGCGGCGGCTGCCTCGTGAACCGGCCGCTCCGCCGGGGGCTGATCCAGGCCCTGGAGGCGCGGCGCCTTCGGGTGCTTGTGCCCCGCGCGGTCCCGCCCGGCGACGGCGGCCTCAGTCTCGGCCAGGCCTGGATCGCCGTCCACGCCCTCGAGGAAGGTTGAGCCATGTGCCTCGCCGTGCCCACCCGGGTCGTCCGCCTGATCGACGAGGCGTGGTGCGTCGTCGACCTCGGCGGCGTCGAGAAGGAGGTCTCGACCGCGCTGGTCGAGGACGTCGCCGTGGGCGAGTACGTCATCGTCCACGTCGGCTACGCGCTCGGCCGCATCGACACCGCCGAGGCCGAAAAGACGCTCGCCCTGCTGGCGCTCCAGGCTTCCGTCGGCGAGGAACTCGGCGAGCCTGCGCCTTGAGGTACGTCGACGAGTTCCGCGACGGCCGCCTCGCGAGGGTCTTGCGCCGCCAGCTCGCGGCCGAGGCGGAGCCCGAGCGCCGCTACCGGCTGATGGAGTTCTGCGGCGGTCACACCCACGCGATCTTTCGCTACGGCGTCCAGGACCTGCTGCCCGCCAACGTCGAGATGGTGCACGGGCCGGGCTGCCCCGTCTGCGTGCTGCCGACGAGCCGGCTCGACATGGCGATCGAGCTCGCGCTGCGGCCCGAGGTCGTCTTGTGCACCTACGCCGACATGCTGCGCGTGCCGGGCTCGAGGCGGCGCTCGCTCGCCACGGCCAAGGCCGAGGGCGCCGACGTGCGCATGGTCTACTCGGTCGCCGACGCCCTCGCGGTGGCGAGGGCCCACCCCGAGCGCGAGGTCGTCTTCTTCGCCATCGGCTTCGAGACGACGACCCCGCCGACCGCCGTGACGCTCGCCACCGCGATCGCCGAGGGGCTCGCGAACTTCTCGATCTTCTGCAACCACGTGCTGACGCCCGCGGCCATCGCCTCGATCCTCGAGAGCCCCGAGGTCGGCATCGACGGCTTTCTCGGCCCGGCGCACGTGAGCGTCGTCATCGGTTCCTCGCCCTACGAGACGTTCGCGGCGAAGCACGCCAAGCCCGTGGTCATCGCCGGCTTCGAGCCCTTGGACGTGCTCCAGTCGGTGCTCATGCTGGTCCGCCAGCTCAACGCTGGCCGCGCCTGCGTCGAGAACCAGTACACCCGCGCCGTCACCCGCGAAGGCAACCGCAAGGCGCAAGCCCTCGTGGCCGAGCTGTTCGAGCCGCGAGAATCCTTCGAATGGCGCGGGCTCGGCCGCATTGCCTCGAGCGCGCTGCGGATCAAGGAGCGCTACGCCGCGTTCGACGCCGAGCGCAAGTTCGCACCCGAGGAGCGGAAGACGCGCGAGAACCGCGCCTGCAAGTGCCCCGAGATCCTCAGGGGCGCCGCCAAGCCGCCCGACTGCGCGCTCTTCGGCACCGTCTGCGTCCCCGAGAACCCGATCGGCTCGTGCATGGTCTCCGCCGAGGGCGCCTGCGCCGCCTACTGGGCCTATCGCCGCCACGCGCCGACGCGCTCGACGGCATGAGCGCCCTGTTCCACGATTTTGCGAGCGAGCGGGTCGAGCTGGCGCACGGCGCCGGCGGCCGGACCATGGCCGAGCTCATCGACCGGCTGTTCAAGCGGCACCTCGCGAACCCGCTCCTCGACCGCGGCGAGGACTGCGCCGTCCTGCCGCGCCCGGCCGGACGGCTGGCGCTCACCACCGACGGCTTCGTCGTCAGCCCGCTCGTCTTTCCCGGCGGCGACATCGGCGCGCTCGCCGTCCACGGCACGATCAACGACCTCGCGATGGCGGGAGCGCGCGCGCTGGCGCTCACCTGCGGCTTCATCCTCGAGGAAGGCTTCCCGCTCGCCGACCTCGACCGGCTCGTCGCCTCGATGGCGGCGGCAGCCAGGGCCGCGGGCGTCGCCGTCGCCGCCGGCGACACCAAGGTCGTCGAGCGCGGCAAGGCCGACGGCGTGTTCATCACGACGACGGGCGTGGGCGAGATCGCGGACGGGGTCGACCTCGGCCTGGCGCGGATCGAACCGGGCGATGCGGTCGTCGTCAGCGGCACCCTCGGCGATCACGGCGTCGCCGTCATGTCGAAGCGCAGCGGTCTCGCCTTCACGACCGAGATCACCTCCGACAGCGCGCCCTTGCACGGCCTCGTCGCGACGATGCTCGAGGCGGTGCCGGACTTGAGAGCGCTGCGCGATCCGACCCGGGGCGGTCTCGCGACCTCGCTCAACGAGATCGCCAGCGCCCGCGGGATCGCCATCCTCCTCGACGAGGCGCGCATTCCTCTGCGCGAGGCGGTCAAGGGCGCCTGCGAGCTGTTGGGCCTCGACCCGCTCTACGTCGCCAACGAGGGCAAGCTCGTCGCCTTCTGCCCGCTCGACCGCGCAAACGCGCTGGTCGCCACCATGCGCGCCCACCCGCTCGGCCGCGATGCCGCGGTCGTCGGCCGCGTCGCCGAGGCGCCGGCCGGCCTCGTCGAGCTGGCGACCAGCTTCGGCGGCAAGCGCGTCGTCGACTGGCTCGCCGGCGAGCAGCTGCCGCGGATCTGCTGAGGACCAGGCTCGCGGGCGGGTGCTCGGGATCGCGAGGCGGCCCTCAAAAGCGGCCGCCGTCGCGCAGCCGCTCGCGCGCCGACGACGGCAAGTCCCAGAAGGGCCTGCTACACTCGGCCCAGACCGCGCATCGGTCCATGCCGATGTCGGCGAGGATGTGATCGTCGAGCTGCCTCAGCCCGCGGCGGGCGGCGCGGACGCGCCACACGGCTTCGAGCCAGCGCCGGGCGAAGCCCAGGCTCGACCGGAGGGATCGACGCGACCGCGCAGGTGTCGCAAGCGTGAGGCTGGCCATGGCTGTTGCTCCGCAGACGGCGCCGGTCACCGTCCGTCGCCACCGGCAGTCGAGCACGGCGGCGTTAAGAAACCGGCAACACGGCCTCAGCCGCCGACGAGCCCCAAGGCCACGAGCGCGGCGCTCACCGTGACGATTGCGAGCGGCGTCGAGACGGCGATCCCGGTCGCGCACTCGGCCTCGGCGACCCCGTAGCGGGTGGCGAAGAGATAGGGGTTCACCCCGATCGGCATGGTCGCGAGGACGACGGCGACCGCGGTCCACAGCGGCGACAGCCCGAACA
>CAYZSE010000114.1:0-10945 GCA_964481035.1 uncultured Geminicoccaceae bacterium
CTCAAACGACGGCGAGGGCAGCGACCAGCAGCGCGACGACGAGCGCCCAGGCGGCCCAGAGACGGCGCACGGCGGCGCGGACGTCGGCGGCGATGGCCTCGGCCCGGCCGGTGCCGATCCAGGCGTCGTCGACGCGGCCGGCGGCGTAGATGCGCGGCCCGGCGAGCTTGAGGCCCAAGAGCCGCGCCATCGCCGCCTCGGGCCACCCGGCGTTCGGCGAACGGTGCTTCCTGGCTTCCCGCGGGAGCCCGGCGACGAGGCCCGGCCGGCCCGCCGCGAGCACGAGGAGGAGTGCGGTGAGCCGGGCCGGCAGCCAGTTGGCGCGGTCGTCGAGCCGCGCCGCCGCCCGGCCGAAGTCGAGGTAACGCGCGCTGCGATAGCCGACCATGCTGTCGAGCGTGTTGATCGCCTTGTAGCCGACGAGGCCCACGGGCCCGAGCAGGAGCCACCAGAAGAGCGGTGCCGTCACCCCGTCGGCGAAGTTCTCCGCCGCGGATTCGACCGCGGCCCGAGCGACGCCGGCGGCGTCGAGGCGGCTCGGATCACGGCCGACGATGCGGGCGACCGCCCGACGCCCGGCGTCGAGCCCGCCGTCCAGGCCGCGGGCGACGTCGGTGACGTGCCCGGCGAGGCTGCGCTGGGCGATGAGGCTGCTCGCCAGCACGCCGAGGAACGCCCAGCCCCAAGGACCGGCCCAAAGCAGCGGCACGAGCGCGAGGCCGACGGCACCGGCGGCGGCGAGGGTGAGTGCGACCAGACGTCGCCCGGCCGCCCGGCGCGCGGCCGGCGGCTCTTCCGAACGCCAGAGCCGGGCCTCCAGCCGCTCGACGACGCCGCCGATGACGACCACGGGGTGCGCGACCCGCCGGTAGAGCCAGGCCGGCTCGCCGACGAGAGCATCGGCCACGAGGGCCACGAGCGCCGCCCAGAGCACGGCCTCGACGGGCGCCAGAAGCACGCGGCCCTCCCCGGAGTTGGACATGAAGCGGCCTTGCCGCCGACGGTGCGGGTTGCTAGGGCGTCGTGATCTCGAAGAAAAGCGCAACTGTGCCGTCGCCCGCCGGCCGGGGCGCGGCTGGGGGAGTTCGGCGAGCTTGACGGTCACGGCGGCCTTGGACCTGGATCACCTGCGCGACCCCGAGGCGATCTACGCGCGGTCGTTCGCCGTCATCGATGCCGAGGTCGACTGGACGGGGATCCCGGCGACGCTGTGCCCGGTCGCACGCCGGATGATGCACGCCTCGGGCATGACCGACCTCGTGGCCGATCTCGCCTGGTCCGGTGACTTCGTGGCCCGGGCCACGGCCGCGCTCGCCGCCGGTACTCCGGTTGTCTGCGATTGCCGCATGGTCGCCGAGGGGGTGATCCGGCGCCGGCTGCCGGCCGAGAATGCCGTGCTCTGCGGTCTCGATCGCGTCGCCGCGGCGCCCGTCGGCGCGACGCGCTCCGCCGCGGCCATCGACGCCCTCGCCGGCGAGATTGCGGGCGCCGTCGTCGTCATCGGCAACGCGCCGACCGCGCTCTTCCGGCTGCTGGAGCGAGCCGTCTCGGGCGAGCCGGCGCCGGCCGCCGTGATCGCCGTGCCGGTGGGCTTCGTCGGCGCGGCGGAGAGCAAGGCGGCGCTGGTCGCGCGGGCGCCCTTTCCTTTCTTGACGCTGCGCGGGCGTCGCGGCGGCAGCGCGATGGCCGCGGCTGCCCTCAACGCCCTCGCCACGGCGACGCCGTGCTCATGAGCATCGAGGTCATCGGCATCGGCGCCGACGGCATCGCCGGGATCAACCCCGACATCCGCAGGATCCTGGACGAGGCCGAGGTCATCCTCGGCGGGCCGCGGCACCTGGGCTTCGTCGACGACCATCCGGCCATGAAGATCGCCTGGCAGCGGCCGCTGGAAGCGACCTTCATGGAGATCGACGGTCACATCGAACGTCGCATCGTCGTCCTGGCCTCGGGCGATCCGCTCGACCACGGCGTCGCCCGGCGGCTGATCGAGCGCTACGGCCGCGATCGCGTCGCGGTGCATCCGCACCCGAGCGCCTTCGCGCTCGCTTGCGCGCTCTTGGGCTGGTCCCGGGACCAGGTCGTCTGCTTGAGCCTGCACGCTCGGCCGTTGAGCCGCCTGCGGCGCGAGCTGGTCCCCGGCCGCCGGTTGCTGCTGTTGACCGATGCCAAGACCTCGGCCTTCGCCATCGCGCAGGCACTGCGCGACAGCGGCTGGGGCCGGAGCTGGGTCTGGCGGCTGTCGCGCCTGGGCGCGACCGACGAGATCGTCGCCGACGGGCCGGCCTCCGATTGGAGCGATCCGACGATCACGGAGCTCGATACCGTCGCCGTCGAATGTCGACCGGACGGCCCGGTTCCGCCCAATGCGGGCTTCGCCCTGGACGACGAGGCGTTTCACAGCGACGGCCAGCTCAGCAAGGCGCAGGCCCGCGCCGAAGCCGTCTTCGCGCTGAACCCCCTGCCCGGCCAGCACCTCTGGGACGTCGGCGCCGGTTGCGGCGGCGTCGCCATCACCTGGTTACGAGCGGCGGGCGAAGGCCAGGTATCGGCGATCGAGCGCGACTTCGACCGGGCCGCGGTTCTGCAGAAGAACGCCGATCGCTTGGGCACGCCCGAGGTGCAGGTGGTGATCGCCGATGCGCCCGACGTCTTCGACGAGCTCGAGGATCCCGACGCGGTCTTCATCGGCGGCGGCTGCCACCACCGCGAGGTGGTCGAGAAGGCGTGGGAGCGGCTGCCCTCGGGCGGCCGGCTCGTCGCCCAGGCGGTGAGCTGCGAGGGCCAGGCCATGCTGCAGACGCTGGCCGAATCCCTCGGCGGCACGCTGGTGCGCTTTCAGCGGGAGACCAAGTCACCGCTCGGCGAGATGTCGACCTGGCGGCCGAGCCTGCCGGTCCTGCAGCTCGAAGCCAGGAAGCCTTGAGCGGCTGCCTGGTCGGCGTCGGCGTGGGCCCGGGCGACCCGGAGCTCTTGACCCTGAAGGCCGTGCGCCGGCTCGCCGCGGCCGACGTCGTCGTGGCGCTCGCCGCCCGCGACCGCCCGTCCCGTGCCCTGGCGATCGCCGCCCCGCACCTCGCCGCCGGGGCGCGCCGGTTGACCATGCCGCTGGCGATGGACGTCGAGCGGCACCGGACACGCGCGAGCTACGCGAAGCTGGCCGGCGCGGTCGGCGTGGAACTGGCGGCAGGCGCGACCGTGGTCGTCGTCTGCGAGGGCGATCCGCTGCTGTTCGGCACCTTCGTTCATCTCGCGGCGTTGCTCGAGGACGCCGGCACCGTCGAGGTCGTCCCTGGGATCCCGTCGCCGGTGGCCGCCGCGGCCGCGGAAAAATGGGCGCCGGCGACCGGCAAGGCCGGTTTCGCGATCCTGCCCGCGACGATGGGCTCCGCCCGGCTGCACGCCGCACTCGCCGTCCTCGGTGCTGCCGCCATCATCAAGATCGGCCGCCATCTGGGCGAGGTCCGGGACCTCCTGGCGCGGCTCGACCTCCTCGGCGGTGCCCGGCTGGTCGTCGAGCTGGGGCACGCGGACGAGCGGCGCATGGCGCTCGCCGAGTGGCCCGAGGCCGCCGCCCCCTACTTCTCGCTCGTCCTCACCCGGGGGCTCGTCGCCGATGCCGCCTGAGGCCGCCGTGGTCGTCTTGAGCCACGCCGGCCTCGCCACCGGCGAGCGCATCCGGACGGCCCTCCCCGGCGCCCGGCTCCATGCCCGCCCCGAGGTGGCCGCCGACGCCGACGAGCCCATCGACGAGGTCGTGACCCACCTGCAGGAGCTGTTCGCAGCGGGCCGCACCGTCGTCGGCGTCTGCGCCGCCGGCATCCTCGTCCGTGCCCTCGCCCCGCTCGTGGCGGACAAGCGCGCAGAGCCGCCGGTGCTGGCGGTCGCTGCCGACGGCTCGAGCGTGGTGCCGCTGCTCGGCGGCCATGGCGGCGCCAATTCCCTGGCCGCCCGGCTCGCCCGCGCCCTCGACGGCCATGCCGCCATCACCACCGCGAGCGAGGTGGTCCAGGGCACCGCGCTCGACGCCCCGCCGCCGGGCTGGTCGGTGGCACCCACCTCCGAGACCAAGCCGCTCCTCAAGCGGCTGCGCGACGGCGGGCGGATCGTGGTCGACGACCGCCTCTGCGCCGCGCCGTGGCTCGACGGCGTTCGGGCAGGCGACGGTCGGGTCGACGTCGAGGTCACCGTCGGGCGAAGCCACGACGCGCCCCTGGCCCTCGTCCCGCGGCTGCTCGCCCTCGGCGTCGGCTGCGAGCGCGGATTGCCGGCGAGCGAGCTCATCGAGCTCGTCGAGGCGACGCTCGTCGAGCACGACCTCGACCCCGCCGCCGTCGGCGTCGTCGTCTCGCTCGACCTCAAGAGCGGCGAGCCGGCGGTGCACGCGGTCGCCGACCGCCTCGACGTGCCGCTCAGGGTCTTCGACGCGGCGACGCTCGAGCGCGAGACGCCGCGGCTTGCCAACCCGTCCGCAACGGTCTTCCGCGAGGTCGGCTGCCACGGCGTCGCCGAGGCGGCAGCACTCGCCGCCGGCGGCGCGGGTGGCCGCCTAATCGTGCCCAAGGTCAAGGGCCCGCGGGCGACGGTCGCCCTCGCTCGCGCCGCCGCCCCCCTCGACCCCGAGGCGATAGGCCGGCCGGCGGGGCGCCTTTGGCTGTTGAGCCTCGGCCCGGGCGGCCGTGCGGGACGGACCCTCGAGGTCGACCGCGCCTTGCGCGGCTGCAGCGATCTCGTCGGCTACCGAGGCTATCTCGATCTGGTCGAGCCGGCCGTCACCGCCGAACGCCACGGCTTTCCCCTCGGCGGCGAGGTCGAGCGCTGTCGGCATGCCCTCGCGCTCGCCGCCGCAGGACGCGAGGTCGGCCTCATCGGCTCGGGCGATGTCGGCGTCTACGCCATGGCGGCGCTGGTGCACGAACTCGCCGCCGGCGCGCCCGCCTTCCAGGCCGTGCCGATCGTGGCACTGCCCGGCGTGAGCGCGATGCACACCGCGGCCGCGCGTGCCGGAGCACCGCTCGGCCACGACTTCTGCGCCATCTCGCTCTCGGATCTCATGACACCCTGGGCGGTCATCGAGCGCCGCCTGGAGGCCGCGGCCGCAGGCGATTTCGTGGTCGCCCTCTACAATCCGGTGTCCCAGGCCCGCAGGCAGGGCTTCGCCAGGGCCAAGGCCATCCTGGCGGCGCACCGTCCGGCGAGCACGCCCTGCGTCGTCGCCCGCCAGCTCGGTCGCGCCGAGGAGAGCATCGCCGTCGTCCCCTTGGCCGAGCTCGACGAGGCGGTCGTCGACATGCTCACCGTGGTGCTGGTCGGCAGCTCGCAGACGCGCCGCTGGCGCTCGGCCTTCGGTCGGGTTCACGTCTTCACGCCACGAGGCTATCTCGCGCCATGACCGTCCACTTCATCGGCGCCGGTCCCGGTGCGCCCGACCTCGTCACCGTCCGCGGGCTGCGCCTGATCCGGTCGGCTCCCGTCATCCTCTACGCCGGCTCGCTCGTCCCCCGTGAGCTCGTCGCCGAGGCCCGCACGGACGCGGTCGTGATCGACACGGGCGCGCTGCACCTCGACGAGATCATCGCCCACCTCCAGCGAGCGCACGGCCGGGGGCAGGACGTGGCCCGCGTCCATTCGGGCGATCCGTCGCTCTATGGCGCCATCGCCGAGCAGATGCGCCGGCTCGACGCGCTCGCGATCCCCTACGAGGTCGTCCCGGGGGTGCCTGCCTACGCGGCGGCGGCCGCGGCGCTGAAGCGCGAGCTGACGCTACCGGGCGTCGCGCAGTCGGTGATCTTGACCCGCACCGCCGTCCGCGCCTCGTCGATGCCCGCGGGCGAGACTCTGGCCAACTTCGCCGCCACCGGCGCCACCCTCGCGGTCCACCTCTCGATCAACAACCTCGCCAAGGTGGTGCGCGAACTCGCGCCGCACTACGGCCGTGACTGCCCCGTCGTCGTCGCCTACCGGGTCGGCTGGCCCGACGAGCGCTTCATCGAGGGCACGCTCGCCACCATCCGCGACGCCGTGAAGGACGCGGCGATCACCCGCACGGCGCTGATCCTGGTGGGCCGCGTCCTGGGCGAGCAGGGCTTCGCCGACAGCCGCCTCTACGCCGCCGACCACGATCATGTCTGCCGCGAGGCCAAAACCTGATCGAGCCAGACGAGCGCGGTCTCGACGTCTGCAGCGTAAGGACCCGGTGGGCGCTCGGGCCGGTCGATCATCACCACGGGCAGGCCCAGCGCCCGCGCCGCGTCGAGCTTGGCACGCGTGCCTTCGCCGCCCGAGTTCTTGGTGACGACGAGGTCGATCGCGTGCCGCTCGAGCAGCGCCCGCTCGTCCTCGCGCCGAAAGGGCCCTCGCGCCTCGATCCAGACGGCGTTGGCGGCAAGCCCCGAAGGCCGCTCGATGGCGCGCACGAACGCGCGCTCGAAGGGGGCCAGCGCGAAGCCGCCGACACCCCGTGCGCCGAGGCTCACCAGCGGCCGTCGCCCGAGGCCGGCCGCCACCCGGGCCGCGGCCGCCGCGTCGGCGACGCGATGCCAGCGGTCGCCGGCCGCCGGCTGCCAGGCCGGACGCCACAGCTTCAGGCGTGGCACCCGGGCTGCCAGCGCCGCCCGGCGCGCGTTGCGCGCCATCCGCACGGCGAAAGGATGGGTCGCGTCGACCAACGCGTCGACGGCCTCGTTCTCGAGGAAGCGGCGCAGACGGGCGGCACCGCCGAAGCCGCCGGTCACCACCTCGCCCGGCAGCGCCCGCCGGTCGTGCGTGACGCCCGCGAGCGAGGTGGTCAGGCGGACCCGATCCGCGAGGGCCGCCGCCAGGGTCGCGGCCTCGGCCGTCCCGCCGAGCAGCAGGACACGCGGCTCACCAGCCATCGGCGACGGCCAGCAGCGCGCCGGCCCGGTCGTAGACGCAGACCTCGACCATGATCCGGTCGTCGAGCGCTTCGCGCGCCCTGGCCCGCGCCGCGCGGGCGACCGCGCCGGCGAGGATCCCCGCTTCGGGGCCGAGCCTTTGCAGCGCCTCGCCACCGCTGCCTGCCACCGCGACCGCGGCGCAGGCATCCGCGGCGAGGCCGGAGCGCGCACCGAGCTCGGCGAGAGCGCGCTGATCCAGGCGCGAGCGGCTGCTGTGCAGATCCATCGCCCCTTGGGCCAGCTTGGCGAGCTTGGCGAAACCGCCGGCGAGGCTGAGGCGCGGGATCGGGTGGCGCTTGAGATACTTGAGCGTCGCGCCGGCGAAGTCGCCCATCTCGATCAGCGCCGTATCCTCCAGCGCATGGCGGGCGCGGATCGCCCGCTCGCTGGTCGAGCCCGTGGCCGCGGCGACGTGCTCGAGCCCGGTCGCCCGCGCGACGTCGACGCCGCGGTGGATCGAGTGGATCCAGGCGGCGCAGGAGAACGGCACGACGACGCCGGTCGTACCCAGGATCGAGAGCCCGCCCGTGATGCCGAGGCGCGGGTTCAAGGTCCTGGCGGCGAGCTCGGCGCCGCCCGGGATGGCGACGGTCACCTCGAAGCCCGCGCGCGCCCGGGTCTCGGCGCGGACCGCGGCCAGGGCCTCGCGGATCATCTGCCGCGGCACCGGGTTGATGGCGGGCTCGCCGACGGCGACGGGCAGGCCCGGCCGCGTCACCGTGCCGACACCATCGCCGGCGCGAAAGCGCACGCCGTCGATGGCCGGCAGGAGACGGACACGGACACGGACCTCGCAGCCGTGGGTGACGTCGGGATCGTCGCCCGCGTCCTTGATGACGCTCGCGGTCGCCTCCGCCTCGCCGAGCGACGCGGCGTGCAGGGCGAACGACGCCGCACCGCCGCGCGGCAGGCGCACGGCGACCGGATCGGGAAAGCGGCCGGCGAGCAGCGCCGTGGCCGCCGCCGTCGCTGCCGCGGTGGCGCAGGTGCCGGTGGTCCAGCCGCGGCGCAGCGGTGCGGCCGACCGAGGATCGCTCTCGCTCATGACCGCCTTGTCGACCGCTTCGGACCGCTGTTCAAGCGGCCCGCGGTCGCGGTAGAGCGACCGCTGCAGCAGGGAGGATCAGCGTGCACGCGCCAGGCGTCGTCATCGCCGCCACGCACTCGAGCTCGGGCAAGACGCTCGTGACGCTCGGGCTCATCCGTGCCCTCGTGCGGCGCGGCCGGCGCGTCGGCGCCTTCAAGGTCGGGCCCGACTACATCGACCCGGCCTTCCACCTCGCCGCCGGCGCGGTGCGCTGCCCCAATCTCGACAGCTGGGCGATGCGCCTGCCGACGCTCGCTCAGCTCGCGCAGGCGGCGAGCGTGGACGTCGACATCGTCGTCGGCGAAGGGGTCATGGGGCTCTTCGACGGCGCCCCCGGCGGCACCGGCTCCACGGCCGACGTGGCCTCGCTCCTGGGCCTTGCCGTGCTCCTCGTCGTCGACGCCAAGGGCATGGGGCAGTCGGTCGCCGCGGTCGCGCAGGGCTTCGTCGACCACCGCGACGACGTGCCCGTCCGCGGCGTCATCTGCAACCGGACGGGCGGCGGCCGCCACGCCCAGCTCCTCGGCGAAGCTCTCGACGCGCGCCTGCCGGGCCTACGCCTCGGGGCGCTGCCGCTCGACGACCGGCTCGCGCTGCCGTCGCGGCACCTGGGCCTCGTCCAGGCGCGCGAGCGCGATCTCGAGCCGCTCGTCACGCGCGCCGCCGACCTCGTCGAGGAGCACGTCGATCTCGACCGCCTCGAGAGCCTCGCCGCGCCGAGCTCGCTCGCGGCCCTGGGCGCGGCGGACCCGCTCCTGCCGCCGCCCGGCCAACGCATCGCGCTCGCCGACGACGCGGCCTTCGCCTTCACCTACGCCGCCGTGGTCGAAGGCTGGCAGCGCGGCGGTGCCGAGGTCCGCCGCTTCTCGCCGCTCGCCGACGAAGTCCCGGCGGCAGATGCGGACGCGGTCGTCCTGCCGGGCGGCTACCCCGAGCTGCACGCCGGCCGGCTCGCCGCGGCGGCACGCTTCATGGCCGGCCTGCGCGCCGCCGCCGAGCGCGGGGCCGTCGTCTACGGCGAGTGCGGCGGCTTCATGGTCATGGGCCGCGCCCTGATCGACGCCGCGGGCGAGGCGCACCCCATGGCGGGGCTGCTCGACACCGTCACGAGCTTCGCCGCCCCCCGCTTGCACCTGGGCTACCGGCGGATCAAGACGACCGAGGCGGGCTTTCTCGGCGCCGCCGGCACGGCCTATCGCGGCCACGAGTTCCACTATGCCCGGCTCGTCGAGCCCGGCACGGCCCCGCCCCTGTTCGAGGCCGCCGACGCCCTCGGCCGCCCGCTCGGCCCCGCCGGCGCCACGATCGGCCGCGTCGCCGGCTCGTTCATGCACCTCGTCGACCGGTCGGCGGAGCCGGCAGCGGCCGGCTGATCGCCGGCTGCGGCGGCTTGACAGGGTGCCGGTGGCGTGGGACCGACCCCCCTTGTGAATGAACAACGCCTGCAGGGAGGCAAGAATGATCACACGGGTCTTGGGCTGCGCCGTCGGCGCGCTCCTGGCGACGACGACGCTCGCAGGCGCGCAGACCTTGACGATCGCCACCGTGAACAACGGCGACATGATCCGCATGCAGCGGCTCACGGACGACTTCGCGCAGCAGCACCCGGGCATCGAGCTCGAATGGGTGACGCTCGAGGAGAACGTGCTTCGCCAGCGGGTCACGACCGACATCGCCACCAAGGGCGGCCAGTACGACATCTTGACCATCGGCACCTACGAGGTGCCCATCTGGGCGAAGCAGGGTTGGCTCGTCCCGCTCGACGACCTCGGTGCCGACTACGACGTGGACGACCTGTTGCCGCCGATCCGCACCGGGCTCTCGGTCGACGGCACGCTCTACGCCGCGCCCTTCTACGGCGAGAGCTCGATGGTCATGTACCGCACCGACCTGTTCGAGCAGGCCGGCCTCACCATGCCGGACGCTCCGACCTGGGACTTCATCGCCGACGCCGCGCGCCAGCTCAACGACCCGGAGAACGAGGTCTACGGCATCTGCTTGCGCGGCAAGGCCGGCTGGGGCGAGAACACCGCCTTCATCACGACCACGGCCAACGCGTTCGGCGCCCGCTGGTTCGACACGGACTGGCGGCCGCAGTTCGACCAGCCGGAATGGCGGGAGACGCTGCAGTTCTACGTCGATCTGCTGAACGACGCCGGGCCTCCGGGCGCCTCCTCCAACGGGTTCAACGAGAACCTCGCGCTCTTCCAGTCCGGCAAGTGCGCCATGTGGGTCGACGCCACGGTGGCGGCGAGCTTCGTGACCAACCCGGCCGAGAGCACGGTCGCCGACGAGGTCGGCTTCGCCCTCGCCCCCGACACCGGGCTCGGCAAGCGCGGCAACTGGCTGTGGGCCTGGTCGCTCGCGATTCCCGCCAGCAGCCAGCATATCGATGAGGCCAAGGGGTTCATCGCCTGGGCCACCGGCAAGGGCTATCTCCAACTGGTCGCCGAGGAGGAAGGCTGGGCCAACGTGCCGCCCGGCACGCGCATCTCGCTCTACGACAACCCGGCCTATCGGGAGGCCGCGCCCTTCGCGCAGATGACGCTCGACAGCATCCTCTCGGCGGACCCGAACAACCCGACGGTCGAGCCCGTGCCCTATGTCGGCGTGCAGTTCGTCGCCATCCCCGAGTTCCAGGGCCTCGGCACCGCTGTCGGCCAGCAGTTCTCGGCGGCCCTCTCCGGCACCACGACGGTCGACCAGGCGCTCGCCACCGCCCAGCAGCTCGCCGAGCGTGAGATGCGCCGCGGCGGCTACTTGAAGTAGCGATCGACGGATCGCCCACCTCAGGGTGGGCGATCCGTTCCTTGCAGCGCGCACTGGAGAGCGGAAGCGATGGCGACCCGGCATTCGCGCGGGGCGGCGCGCCTGATGATCTCGCCGGCCGTCCTGCTCTTGCTCGGCTGGATGCTGATCCCTCTGTCGATGACGCTCTGGT
>CAYZSE010000115.1:0-6700 GCA_964481035.1 uncultured Geminicoccaceae bacterium
AGGCGCTCGCCGCGGCGTCGTCAAGCGACGACCCGGTGACGGGCGCCCATCGAATCGATCGCGCGCACCAAGGCGTCGACGACGTCGGTATTCGGCGAGTGCCCCGCGCCGGCGATCAGGTGGAGGCGGCTCTCGGGCAGTGCACGATGCAGCGCCACGGCGTTCGTCGGCGGGCAGACGAGATCGAGCTGACCTTGGATGATGGCCACCGGCAGCCCGCGCAGCCGGGCCGTCGATTCGATCAACGGCTCGTCGAGGAAACAGTCGTGGGCGAAGTAGTGCGCCTCGAAGAGCGAGTGCGTCAGGACGTAGTGGCGATCGCTGAGCTGCTCGTCGAGCATCGCCTCGCTGACGACGAGATCGCTGATCTTGTTCTCCCACCGGGTCCAGGCGTTGAGCGAGCGGCGCTGCTGCGTCGGGCCGCCGTCGCGCATCATCCGGTAGTGCCCATGGACGGGCCGCCGGCGCTCGCCCGGGGCCAGCGGCTCCAGGAACTTCTCGTACTCGAGCGGGAACACCCGCGCGGCCCCGCCCGGCCCGAACGTCCAGTCGATCTCCTGGCCGCTGCCGGTGAAGACGCCCCAGACGACGATGCCGGTGACCCGCTCGGGATGGCTGACGGCGTAGGCGAGGCTCAAGGTGGAGCCCCACGAGCCGCCGAAGACCAGCCAGCGCTCGATGCCGAGATGGCGGCGCAGGCGCTCGATGTCCGCGACGAGGTCGGGCGTCGTGTTGCCCTCGAGCCGGCCGTGCGGCGTCGACCGCCCGCAGCCGCGCTGATCGAAGAGCACCACGCGGTAGCGCTCGGGGTCGAAATAGCCGCGCTGCTTGGGCCGCGAGCCGCTGCCGGGACCACCGTGCAGGACGACGACGGGCTGGCCGTCAGGGTGCCCGCTCTGCTCGAAATAGAGCTCGTGCCCGCCGCCGACGTCGAGGCGGCCGTGCATGAAGGGCTCGCGGTAGAGATAGGCCGTCCGGCGGCGGATCATCGACGTCTCCTCCCCGTCACCCTAGCGCGCCGGGATCGTGCGACGTACGCTACTCCTGGCCGCACCCGAAACCTCCACCATCTGGTGAGTGAACGGCACTGACGGAGATCGGCCCATGCTGCGCGCCCTCGCCCTGATCGCCGCCCTCGGCCTCGCGCCCGGGGCGCTCGCCGAGACCACCGGCGTCCGTTTCGCAGCCATCGACGGGGGCGAGATTGCCCTCGCCGACTACGCAGGGCGACCGGTGCTCGTTGCCAACACCGCGAGCCTTTGCGGCTTCACCCCGCAATACGAGGGCCTGCAGGCGCTCTGGGACACCTACCGCGACGCCGGCCTCGTCGTCATCGGCGTGCCGACCAACGACTTCGGCGGGCAAGAGCCCGGCACCGCCGCCGAGATCAAGGAGTTCTGCGAGGTCAACTTCGCCGTCGACTTTCCGCTCACCGCCAAGGCGACGAGCCGCGGGCCGGCGCAGCACCCCTTCTTCACCGCGGTCGCCGAGGAGCTCGGCCCCGACGCCCTGCCGCGCTGGAACTTCCACAAGTTTCTCGTCGGCGGCGACGGGCGCTTGAAGGCGGCTTGGCCCTCACAGGTCGAGCCGATGAGCGCGGCCGTCACCGAGGCCGTCGAGGCCGAGCTCGCCACCGCGGCGCCGTAAGGCTGAGCCGCCGGCTTTCGAGCCGCGCCGAGCACCGGCCGCCCTTCTTGCTGACCAAGAATTGGGCGCCGCGTTGATCTTGGCGGCAGCTTGGCGAGCGTTGATCCGCGAGGTCGACGAGACGTGCCCGGAAAGCGGGCACAGCGGGTCCAACCCGGCGCCTGGCCGGGCGGCTGGCATGCGCCTTGCTGCAACCGTGTTGACGTCAAAGGCGAGCCACATGGCAGTCACGACACCCGAACGCGATCATGGATAATGAGACTTTGCCCTTGGAGACGGTCACGGACGGCTCGGCCGCGCCGCAGCGGACGAGCGGCCGCCTCGACGTGGCCTTTCGCCGCCGCCGCGGCCAGACCGTGCTGGATCGGCTCTACCAGGAGGGTGCGGCCAAGGGCCGCCTGCCGCGGGATCACGGCCGTGGCTGCCCCGATCTGGCGATCATCAACCTCGCCGGCGGGCTCACCGGCGGCGACGTCATGGACACGGCGATCACCTGGGGTCAGGGCACCGTCGCCGGCGCCACGACCCAGGCCGCCGAGAAGATCTATCGGGCCGAGGCGGGCAGCGTCGCGGTCACGACCCGTCTGCGGGTCGGTCCCGGGGCCTGGGCCGAGTGGCTGCCGCAGGAGACGATCCTGTTCGAGCGGTCGGCGCTCGACCGCCGGCTGTGCGTCGAGGTCGCCGGCGGCGGCCGACTGCTGGCGGTCGAGCCCCTCGTCTTCGGCCGCCTCGCCATGGGCGAGACGCTGGCGCGCGCGACGCTGCGCGACCGCATCGAGGTGCACGTCGACGGCCACCTCGCCTGGCTCGACGCCACCCGCCTCGAGCCACCCATGGACGTGGCCCTCGACGCCCCGTTCCGCGGCGGCGGGGCGCGCGCGCTCGCCACCGTGCTCTACGTCGCCCCGGAGGCCGAAGAGCGCAGCGACGTCGTGCGCGAGCTCGCGCGGGCGCAGGGCGTCGCCGCCGGCGTCACCTGCCTCGGCCCCGTCCTGCTCGCCCGCCTGCACGACGCCTCGCCCCTGGCGTTGCGACGCGCGCTCGTGCACTTCTTGACCCGGCTGCGCGCACGGCTGGGCGACCTGCCGCCGCGTCTGCCCCGTCTCTGGCAGAGCTGAGACGGCGGTGGCCCGCAACCCGACGAGATCGCCATGCATCTGACCCCGCGCGAGAAGGACAAGCTCCTGGTGGCGATGGCCGCCGAGGTGGCAAGGAAGCGCCTCGCCCGCGGCGTCCGGCTCAACGTCCCGGAGGCCATAGCGCTGATCACCGACTTCGTCGTCGAGGGCGCCCGCGACGGGGTGAGCGTCGCGGCGCTGATGGAGGCGGGCGCGCAGGTGATCACGCGCGCTCAGGTCATGGAGGGCGTCGCCGAGATCGTCCACGAGGTCCAGGTCGAGGCGACCTTTCCCGACGGCACCAAGCTCGTCACCGTCCATGAGCCGATCCGCTGAACCCGATGCCGCCGGGCCCGCTGCTCGCGACCGCGGCCGCCTGGGTCGCGGCGGGCCTCAACCTCGACCTCCTGTTCGACCTGAAGGCGACGCTGACGACGCTCGCGGCGCTGGTGCTGCTCACGGGCCTGGCGCTGCCCGGACGGGCGGCGGGCCCGGTCCTCGTCGCGGCCACGGCCCCGGCCGTGGTGTTCGCCGCCTTCGTCGTTCATCCGCTCGCGGCGCTCGCCGCCTTGGCCGCGGCGCTGTGGGGTCTCGCCCGGCTCGTCCGGCCGCTTGCCGGCGGCGTCCGCGCGGCCTGGATGCTGGCGGCCGGGACGGCCGTGCTCGTCTGGCCCGCCTGGCTGGGCCTCGTCTCCAACGCCGTCGTGGAGGTCGCCTGCCCGACGGGCGGCCTCGAGCAACCCTGCTACGGCTTCTACCGTGTCGGTGCGTCTTGAGGAGGAACGCCCATGATCCCCGGTGAGGTCATCCCGGCCCCTGGCGAGCTCGTGCTCAACGACGGCCAGCCGACCGTGACGCTGGAGGTCGCGAACGCCGGCGACCGGCCCGTCCAGGTCGGCTCGCACTACCACTTCTTCGAGACCAACGAGGCGCTGCGCTTCGACCGCGGCAAGGCGCGGGGCATGCGCCTCGACATCCCGGCCGGCACGGCGGTGCGCTTCGAGCCCGGCCAGACGCGCGAGGTCACCCTCGTGCCCTATCGCGGCGACAGAAAGGTGTTCGGGTTCCAGCAAAAGGTGATGGGTCCGCTCGACTGAGCGCGCTCGCGGGAGGAGAACCATGCCCTACAGGATCAGCCGTGCGGCCTACGCCGACATGTACGGGCCGACGACCGGCGACCGGGTCCGGCTCGCCGACACCGAGCTCGTCCTCGAGGTCGAGGCCGACCGCACGACCTACGGCGAGGAGGTCAAGTTCGGCGGCGGCAAGGTCATCCGCGACGGCATGGGCCAGAGCCAGGCGACCCGTTCCGCCGGTGCCGTCGACACGGTCGTCACCAACGCGCTGATCGTCGACGTCACCGGCATCTACAAGGCCGACGTCGGCCTCAAGGACGGCCGCATCGCCGGCATCGGCAAGGCCGGCAACCCGGACACCCAACCCCATGTCACCATCGTCGTCGGCCCCGGCACCGAGGCGATCGCGGGCGAGGGCAAGATCCTGACGGCCGGCGGCTTCGACGCGCACATCCACTTCGTCTGCCCCCAACAGATCGACGAGGCGCTCTATTCGGGGATCACGACGATGCTCGGCGGCGGCACCGGACCGGCGACGGGCACCAACGCCACGACCTGCACGCCCGGGCCCTGGCACATCGGCCGGATGCTGCAGGCCTCGGAGAGCTTTGCGATGAACCTCGCCTGGGCCGGCAAGGGCAACAGCGCGACGCCGGCAGCGCTCGTCGAGCAGGTCGAGGGCGGGGCTGCGGCCTTGAAGCTACACGAGGACTGGGGGACCACGCCGGCGGCGATCGACTGCTGCCTCGGCGTCGCCGACGATCTCGACGTCCAGGTCATGATCCACACCGACACGCTCAACGAGAGCGGCTTCGTCGAGAGCACGATCAAGGCGATCAACGGCCGGACGATCCACGCCTACCACACCGAGGGTGCCGGCGGCGGCCACGCGCCCGACATCATCAAGGTCTGCGGCGAGGCCAACGTCATCCCGTCCTCGACCAACCCGACCCGGCCCTACACGGTCAACACGGTCGCCGAGCACCTCGACATGCTCATGGTCTGCCACCACCTCGACGCCAACATCCCCGAGGACGTCGCCTTCGCCGAGAGCCGGATCAGGAAGGAGACGATCGCCGCCGAGGACATCCTCCACGACCTCGGCGCCTTCTCGATCATCGCCTCGGACAGCCAGGCGATGGGCCGGGTCGGCGAGGTCGTCATCCGCACCTGGCAGACCGCCGACAAGATGAAGCGCCAGCGCGGCCGCTTGCCCGAGGAGACCGGCCAGAATGACAACGTCCGCATCAAGCGCTACCTCGCCAAGTACACCATCAACCCGGCGATCGCGCACGGGATCGGCAACCACATCGGCTCGATCGAGGTCGGCAAGCTCGCCGATCTCGTCCTCTGGCAGCCCGCCTTCTTCGGCGTGAAGCCCGACATGGTGATCAAGATGGGGACGATCGCCGCGGCACCGATGGGCGATCCCAACGCCTCGATCCCGACGCCGCAGCCGGTCCACTACCGGCCGATGTTCGGCGCCTTCGGCAAGGCCATGGTGCACTCGGCGGTGACCTTCGTCTCCAAGGCGGCGCTCGCCAGGAACATCGCTGCCGAGCTCGGCCTGGAGCGCGAGCTGCTGCCGGTCGACAACACCCGCGGCGGGATCTCCAAGGCGTCGATGGTCCTGAACGACGCGACGCCGACGATGGAGGTCGACCCCGAGACCTACGAGGTGAAGGCCGACGGCGAGGTGCTGACCTGCGAGCCGGCGAAGGAGCTGGCGATGGCCCAGCGCTACTTCCTGTTCTGACGATGGACCGGGCCGATCGCGTCCTCGACCGGAGCGAGGTCGACCCCGAGCGGGTGGTGGCCAGCGTCCGCCTCGACCTGGAGGCGCGTCGCAAGCGTCGCCACGTCGTCGAGTGCAGCGACGGCGTGGCGCTCCTCATCGACCTCGCCGAGGTCCCGACGCTACGCCACAGCGACGGGCTCGTGCTCGCCGACGGCCGCATCGTGCGCGTCGAGGCCGAGCCCGAGGCGCTCGTCGAGGTCACCGCCCCGGACGCGGCGAGCCTCGTGCGGATCGCCTGGCACCTCGGCAACCGCCACCTGCCCGTCCAGTTCGTGGGCGAGCGGCTGCGCCTGCGGCGCGATCACGTCATCGAGGCGATGCTCGCGGGTCTGGGCGCCGCGGTCCGCCACGTCGAGGCCCCGTTCGATCCCGAGGCCGGCGCCTACGTTGGCCATGCCCACGGCGGAGGGCGCGACCATGGCCCTCGCTGAGCGCGCCCTCTACCGGCTGATGGCCTGGCTCTCGCCGAGCTTCCCGGTCGGTGCCTACACCTACAGCCACGGCCTCGAGACCGCGGTCGAGGACGGCCTCGTCATGGACCGCACCGACCTCGAGCGATGGATTTCCTGCCTGCTGCGGGCCGGCAGCCCCCGGAACGACGCGCTGTTCCTGACCGCCGCCTGGCAGGCCGCCTGCGCCGACGACGGCCCGCGGCTCGAGGAGGTCCGCGCGTTGGCCGCGGCCTGCCACGGCACCGCCGAGCTCAAGCTCGAGAGCCTGCAGCAGGGCGCCGCCTTCCGCGAGGCCGTCCGCCGCTCCTGGCCCGCGCCCGGTACCGAGCGGCTCGCGTGCGAGGATCTCGCCTACCCCGTCGCCGTGGGCGTCACCGCCGCCGCGCACGGGGTGCCGCTGCGCCTCGCGCTGCACGCCTACCTGCACGCGTTCGCCGCCAATCTGGTCTCCGCCGGCGTCCGGCTCGTGCCCTTGGGGCAGACCGACGGCCAGCGGGCGCTCGCGGGCCTCGAGCCGGTCGTCGGCGAGGTCGCGGCCCTGGCCGAGGACGGCACCCTCGACGACCTCGGCGGCTTCACGCCCGTGGCCGACCTCTGCTCGATGCGCCA
>CAYZSE010000115.1:6800-10906 GCA_964481035.1 uncultured Geminicoccaceae bacterium
CACGGCCCCCTTCGCGTCGGCGTCGGCGGCCCCGTCGGCTCGGGCAAGACTGCGCTCACCGACGCGCTCTGCAAGCTGCTGCGCGACCGCTTCGAGATCGCGGTCGTCACCAACGACATCTACACCCAGGAGGACGCGCAGTTCCTGACCCGCTCCGGTGCGCTCGCGCCCGAGCGCATCCGCGGCGTCGAGACCGGCGGCTGTCCGCACACCGCGATCCGCGAGGACGCATCGATCAACCTCGCAGCCGTCGCCGAGCTGCGCCGAGCCTTTCCCAAGCTCGACCTCGTGCTGGTCGAGAGCGGCGGCGACAACCTGTCCGCGACCTTCAGCCCTGAGCTCGCCGACCTCACGATCTACGTCATCGACGTCGCCGCCGGCGACAAGATCCCGCGCAAAGGCGGGCCCGGCATCACCCGCTCGGATCTCCTGGTCATCAACAAGATCGACCTCGCACCCATGGTCGGCGCCTCGCTCGAGGTCATGGACCGCGATGCCAAGCTGATGCGCAAGGATCGCCCTTTCGTCTTCACCAACGTCCGTGCCGGCGACGGCGTCGACGCGGTCGCGCGCTTCATCGTCGAACGCGGTGGACTGGGGACGTAGGTCCGGCTCGACGTGGCGCCCGCGACATCAAAAACGCGAAGCGTGACGATCGCCGCGCGCCATTACCGCCGCTTCCGCGGCCGGTAACCGTGCGAGGCGGCGGCAGATGGCCGGCCGCAGCGGGTCGGGCCGAGCCCCTCTCATTGTCGGCCTCCGCCGAGGCGCGCTTGCTTCGGCGGGCGATCCGATGCACGCCGAAGGCTCCACACCGAAGATGGCGGAGGCGGGGTGCGAGAGGTCTGCGCCGATCCGGTCCGGGCGCCGCGCGGATGAAGATCGTCGTCGTCGGCGGCGGGATCATGGGGCTGTGCGTGGCCTGGGCCGCCGCGCGGGCCGGCCACGAGGTCGAGCTCTTCGAGCAGGGCCCGCTGCCGAACCCGCTCGCCTCGTCGTTCGATCACTCGCGCCTCATCCGCTACCCCTACGGCGCGAAGCGCGCCTATGCGCGCATGGTCCGTCACGCCTACGCCGCCAACGCGCGGCTGTTCGCCGAATTGGGCGTCACGCCCTATGACGAGACCGGGACACTCGTCGTGGTGCGTGGCCACGATCCCTGGATCGACGCCACCCGGGCGAGCCTCGACGAGCTCGGCGTCGTCCACGATCTGCTCGGTCCGGCGCGCGTTGCCGATCGCTTCGCCCTGCTCGACCCCGCCGGCATCACCAACGGCCTATGGACGCCCACCGGCGGGATCCTGCTCGCCCGGCAGCTGCTCGAGGCGCTCGTCGAGTGGCTGCGGCGGCAGCCGGGCGTCGCCCTGGTCGATCGCACGCCGATCGGCCAGCTCGACGCGGGGCGCGCCGCGGTCACGACCGCCGCCGGCAAGCTGCACCGCGGCGACCGTCTGGTGATCGCCGCCGGCCCCTGGACCGGCGACCTCCTGGCGGGCTGGCGCGGCCGCGTCCGCCCGTCGCGGCAGATCGTCGTCGACCTCGCCGTGGCCGACGAGCTCCGCCCGGCCTGGGCGGCGATGCCGATGGTGCTCGACGGCATCGCCTGGCGCGGCAGCGGCTTCTATGCGGTGCCGCCGGTCCGGGGCCGCGCTCTCAAGGTGGGCGATCACACCTTCTCGCTTCGAGGCCACCCCGAGGCGGAGCGCGAACCGCGGGCAGCCGAGCGTGACGCCATCTTCGCCCTCGCCCGCCGGGGACTGCGCGACAAGGGCGCCTACAGCGTGAGCGAGGCGCGGAGCTGCTACTACACCGTCGCCGCCGAGGAACGCTTCATCGCCGAAAGCCGGGGGCCGACGCTGGTGCTCGCGGGCTTCTCCGGGCACGGCTTCAAGTTCGGCCCGCTCGTCGGCCTCGCCGTCGCGCGCCACCTCGCGGGCGAGATCGTAGCGGACGACCTCGCCCGCTGGCTCGCCGGGCGCGACGTGGCGCCGCCCGCGGCCCTCGCGCGCGACGGCTTGATGACGACGGGCGGCGTGTTGCGCTAAGACGGCCTGCCAACGAGCGAAGGACCGACGACCCATGGCCCGTGCGCAGGTCTATTGCGCGATCGACCGCGGCGATCTCGCCGCCGCCCGCGACCTCGCCCAAGCGGTGGCGCCGGCGGTCGACGGGCTCAAGCTCGGGCTCGAGTTCTTCGCCGCCAACGGCCCCGCCGGCATCCGCCTCGTCCGACGGCTCGGCCGGCCGATCTTCCTCGACCTCAAGCTCTGCGACATCCCCAATACGGTGGCCGGCGCGGTGCGGGCCGTAGCGCCGTTGCAGCCCCGCTTCGTGACGCTTCACGCCAAGGGCGGCCGGGCGATGCTGCGCGCTGCGGTGGCCGCGGCGGAGGAGACCGGAAGCGCCGTCAAGCTCCTCGCCGTCACGGTGCTGACGAGCCTGGACAGCGCCGACCTGCAGAGCCTCGGCGTGCATCGCTCGCCCACGGACCAGGTCCGCGCCCTGGCGGAGCTGGCCCTCGAAGCCGGCTGCGACGGCCTCGTCTGCTCGGCCGCGGAGGTGGCCGCGCTGCGCGACACCTTCGGCCCGCAGCCGATCCTGGTGGTGCCCGGCATTCGCCCCGGCGGAGAGCCCGTCGACGATCAAAAGCGCACCCTCGGGCCGGCGCAGGCGCAGGCCGCCGGCGCCGACGTGCTCGTCGTCGGGCGTCCGATCACCGCCGCGGAAGACCCCGCCGCCGCCGCCGCGGCACTGATGGCCGCCCTCGAGCCGGCCACCCTTCAGCCGGAGACAGGCTGATGGCCGAAGCCAAGATCTGCGGCCTGAGGCGTCCCGAGGACGTCGCCGCGGCGGTCGCCGCCGGCGCGGCGATGGTCGGCGCCATCGTTGTCGCCGGAACCAAGCGGGCGGTGCCGGTGGAGGGGCTCCCAAGCCTGCTCGCACCCGCCGCCGGCCGGGCAACGCGTGTCGCGGTCACGGTCGACGCCGACGACGCGCTGCTCGATGCGCTCGCCGCCACGGGCGCCCTTGACCTCCTCCAGCTGCACGGGCACGAACCGCCGGCGCGCGTGGCGGAGGTTCGGGCGCGCACCGGCCTCGGCGCGATCAAGACGCTCGCCGTGGCGACGGCGGCGGACACCGCCGACGCGAGCCGCTATGCCGCGGTCGCGGACCGGATCCTGTTCGACGCCAAGCCGCCGGCCGGGGCGCCGCCGGGCGGCAACGGGCTGGCTTTCGATTGGCGCCTGCTCGCCGCCGTGGGCCGCGATCTGCCGGCCGGCTGGGGCCTCGCCGGCGGGCTCGATCCCGCCAACGTGGCGGAGGCTGCGATGCTGACGGGCGCCGCGTGGGTGGACGTGGCCTCGGGCGTCGAGACGGCGCCGGGGGTGAAGGATCACGCGGCGATAAGGGCCTTCGTCGCCCGTGCGGGCGCGGCCGAACAGGAAGGTGACGCATGACGACCCTGAACTCGCTCAGGAACGGCCCCGACGCGCACGGGCACTTCGGCGTCTTCGGGGGACGCTACGTCGCCGAGACGTTGATGCCCAACATCCTCGAGCTCGAGCGCGCCTACGAGGCGGCCAAGCGCGATCCGGCCTTCAAGGCCGAGTTCGACCTGTGGATGCGCGACTATGTCGGCCGGCCGAGCCCGCTCTACTTCGCCGAGCGGCTGACCGACGCGCTCGGCGGCGCCAAGGTCTACTTCAAGCGGGACGAGCTGAACCACACCGGTGCCCACAAGATCAACAACTGCATCGGCCAGATCATGCTGGCCAAGCGCATGGGCAAGGGCCGCATCATCGCCGAGACCGGCGCCGGCCAGCACGGCGTGGCGACGGCCACCGTGGCGGCGCGCTTCGGGCTCGGCTGCATCGTCTACATGGGCGAGCGCGACATCGAGCGCCAGCAGCCCAACGTCTTCCGCATGAAGCTCCTCGGCGCCGAGGTCCGCCCCGTCAAATCGGGCTCGCGCACCCTCAAGGATGCCATGAACGAGGCGCTCAGGGACTGGGTGACCAATGTCGAGGACACCTTCTACATCATCGGCAGCGTCGCCGGCCCGCACCCCTACCCGGCCATGGTCCGCGACTTCCAGGCGGTCATCG
>CAYZSE010000116.1:0-10801 GCA_964481035.1 uncultured Geminicoccaceae bacterium
AAGCCACCCGCTCGGCGCCGGCCGCCCTCGTTCAGCGCGGATCGGCGCGCTCGTCGATCATCCGCTCGACTTGGCCGACGTCGCGGGCGGAGAGAAACTGCCAGCTCCAGGTGAAGCCCGTGTCCTGGTCCTGCTCCAGCCGCGGCCGCAGGTGCTTTTGCAGGCGCGCCAGGAGCCACTGCGCCTCGCCCGCGGGCGCATGGTGGATCGCTCGGCCATAGGCTTCGACCGCGGCGTCGGGCTCGCGCCGTCCCAAGAGCGCGTGGCCGCGGGCGACGTGCGCGCGCCAGTCCTCGGGTGCTGCCCGCAGGGCCTCATCGGCGGCGGCCAGGCAGCGCTCGAACGCGCCCCGCGCGCACTCGCTCACCGCCCGGTGCGCGTGGGCGTCGCCGTCGCCGGGGTCGATCTCCAGGGCGATCTCGAAATCGCGAAGCGCCGCTGGCTGGTTGCCCACGGCCTGATAGAGCGCACCGCGCGCGACATAGGCCGGCCCGTAGCGCGGGTCGAGCCCGATCGCGCGGTTGAAATCGTCGAGCGCGCCCTGGAGATCCCTGAGGTCGCGGCGCAACAGGCCGCGGCGATAACGCGCCTCGGCGGAGACCGGGTCGAGCAGGAGCGCCTGCTCGAGATCGTGATGCGCCGCGGCCATCTGCTCGAGCCGGCGATGAAAATCGCCGCGCCGCAGGAGCGCCGGCACGTAGTCGGGGTTGTCCGCCAGAAGCCCGTCGAGCTTGGCGATCGCCGCCCGCAGATCGCCGGCATCGGCCTCGGCGTCGGCCCAGGCGAGGCGCAGTGCGAGCGAGTTCGGATCGAGCGGGACGGCGAGCGCCGCCGCCGCGGCGCGATCGCCCGCGGCGAGCGCCAGCCGCGCGCTGCCGGCGCGTGCGGCCGGCTCGCCGGGATCGGCCGCGAGCGCCGCGTCGTAGCTCGCCCGGGCCGCGTCGAGGCGGCCCGCCGCGCGCAGGACGTCGCCGCGCAGCGCCAGCGCTTCGGCATGGGCGGGCGCCAGGTCGAGCGCGCGCGCGAGGGTCCGGTCCGCGGCCCGGAGGTCGCCCTGGCGCAGCTCGAGGCGCGCCAACGCGATCAGCGTCGCGGTATTGGCATCGGCCGCCGTCGCCGCCCGGCGCAGCGCGTCGAGCGCGCCGGCATCGTCGCCCACGGCCAAGGCCGCCGCGGCCTCGCGCAGGACCACATCGAGCGTCACCGCCGCCCCAGGGCCGCAAGGCGCCAGGGCCAGCGCGACCATGATCGCGGCGCCGGACGCCGCGCGAGCCAGGGTCATCGGGGCCTTTCGCGGATGTGCCCCGCTCGTACCACGCCGCCGGTAAAGAGCGCCTTAATGCCGCCCCCTTGTGATGCGGTGCGGGGCGACGCACCATACCCCGATGCGAGCGCCATTCCCTCTCCGCGATGCCCGCCCACCGACGGCCGACGATCTCGTCGTCATCGGCGAGGCGGTGCTGCGCGAGCTGCCGGAGCCCTTCCGCGCGCTGGTCGACGCGGTGCCGATCCGCGTCGAGGACTTCCCCGACGACACGGTCCTGGCGGATCTCGACCTCGACGACCCGTTCGATCTCCTCGGGCTCTATCACGGCGTGCCGATCGGCGAGCAGCTCTCCCGCGACACGGCCCAGGGCCCGGACATGATCTTCCTCTATCGGCGCCCGATCCTCGAGTTCTGGTGCCAGGAGGGCGAGATGACGCTCGCCGACATCGTCCGCCACGTGCTCATCCACGAGATCGGCCACCACATGGGGCTGTCCGACGACGACATGGAACGGATCGAGGCCGAGGCCGGCTGAACGACCGGGAGGGGAACCATGCCCGATGGGCTCGACGCGAGACCGGTCCTCGAGGCGCTCGAAGGGCGCTTCGGCGCGCGCTTCTCGGTCGCCGACGCCGTGCGCGACCAGCACGGCAAGGGCGAGGCCTGGCACCGGGCGCAGCCGCCCGACGGCGTCGTCTTCTGCCGCACCACCGCGGAGGTGGCCGCCGTCGTCCGCCTGTGCGCCGCGCACCGCGTGCCGGTCGTCCCCTTCGGCGCCGGCAGCTCGCTCGAGGGCCAGCTCTGCTGCGTGCGGGGCGGCATCTCGCTCGACCTCACGGGCATGAACCGCGTCCTCGAGGTCAACGCCGAGGATCTCGACGTCATGGTCGAGGCCGGCGTGACCAGAAAGCAGCTCAACGTCGACCTCCGCGACCAGGGCCTGTTCTTTCCCATCGACCCGGGTGCCGATGCGACCCTGGGCGGGATGGCCGCGACTCGCGCGTCGGGCACCAACGCCGTCCGCTACGGCACCATGCGCGAGAACGTGCTGGGCGTGACCGCCGTCATGCCCGACGGCGAGGTCGCGCGCTTCGGCGGCCGCGCGCGCAAGTCCGCCGCCGGCTACGACCTCACCCGCCTGCTGGTCGGCTCCGAGGGCACGCTCGGGGTCATCACCGAGCTCCGGCTCAAGCTCTACGGCATTCCCGAGGCGATCTCCGCCGCCGTCTGCCCCTTCGCGAGCCTCGAGGGCGCGGTCCGGACGGTCATCGAGACCATCCAGATGGGCGTGCCCGTCGCCCGCATCGAATTGTTGGACGAGCTCCAGATGCGGGCCTGCATCGCCTATTCCAAGCTCGAGCACGTCACACCGGTGCCGACCCTGTTCTTCGAGTTCCACGGCACCGAGGCCGGCGTCGTCGAGCAGGCCGAGGTCGTGCGCGAACTGGCCGAGCCGAACGGCGGCGGCGCCTTTCGCTGGACCACCGAGCCCGAGGCCCGCCACCAGCTCTGGCAGGCCCGCCACGACGTCTACTATGCGGCCATGGGGCTGCGGCCGGGCCACCAGACGCTCGCCACCGACATCTGCGTGCCGATCAGCCGACTGGCCGACGCCATCCTCCAGGCCCGGACGGACATCGAGGCGAGCGGGCTCATCGCGCCGATCGTCGGCCATGTCGGCGACGGCAACTTCCACGTCCAGTTCCTCATCGACCCCGACGATGCGGACGAGATGGCCCGCGCCCAGAAGGTCAACGCGGCGATGGTCGACCGCGCCATCGCCGTCGGCGGCACCTGCACGGGCGAGCACGGCGTCGGCCTCGGCAAGATCGACAAGGTGCAGAAGGAGCACCCGACCGCGATCCCCTACTGGGCCGCCGTCAAGCGCGCCCTCGACCCGGAGGGCATCATGAACCCCGGCAAGATCTTCTCGATGAGCTGAGCCGGGGCCCGGTCAGGCGACCAGCGCCGCGACGACCATCGCCAGCGTCGCGAGGAAGCCCGCCGCCCAGATGAGCGAGCGCCCGGGCGTCCAGCCGTAGGCGTAGGCGGGAACGTAGAGGACGCGGGCGGCGAGGTAGACATAGGCGCAGGCGGCGGTGAAGGCACCGGCCTTGCCGGCGAGGACCACCACGACCGTGGCCGCGGTGTAGAGCACGAGCCCTTCGACGTGGTTGTCGAGTGCGCGCTTGATGCGGGCGACGCGGCCGGTCGGCGGCTTCGGCTCGTCGCGCGGCCCCATCAGGTAGTCGGTCCCGACCTGGCGGCAGGCGGCGGTGCCGCCGACGGCGAGAACGGCCGCCCAGAGCAGGACGCTTAAGGCCAGAACGAGAAGCTCGGGCGTCACACGATGTCTCCGAATGGTTCGACCGCTCGCAATGTAGCGCGGACGCCGCGGCCGTCGACGGCCCGAGCCGTCAGCGCGCGCTGAGCCACGCCCGCAGATGGGCGGTCACCGCGGCGGGCCGCTCCATCGGCGCGAGGTGCGCGGCGGCGCCGACGACCTCGAGCCGCGCGCCCGCGATGGCGGCGGCGAGCGCTGCGTGGCTCGCGGACGTGGTGACCGCATCGTCCTCGCCGCAGAGAACGAGCGTCGGGCAGGCGATCGCGCCGAGGACGGGGGCAGGATCGGGGCGGTCCTTGATCGCCTCGACCTGGCGCGCGTAGCGCTCGCCGCCGACCGCCATCGCCATCGCCCGGACCTCCGCCACCAGCGCCGCATCGCGGAGGCTCCCGGGGCCGAGGAGCAGCGGCAGCAGCACCGGCAGCTGCGGCTCGAGCCCCTGGGCGCGGACCTTCGCCATCGAGGCCTCGCGGGCGGTCCTGAGCGGGGGCGGATCGAGTTCGGCGGTCGTCGCCACCAGCGCCAGCCGGCTCACCCGCTCGGGGGCACGGCGCAGCATCTCGAAGGCGACGACACCGCCGAGGGACAGGCCGGCGAGCGCGAAGCGCGGCGGGGCCGCCCCGAGGAGCCCCTCGGCCATGCCGGCCACGTCCCCCACGTCGGGCAGATCGGCGAACACCGGCGTCGCGACGTCGGCGAGATGGTGGAGCTGGTGCGCCCAGAGCCGCGCGTCGCAGAGGGCGCCCGGCAGCAGCAGCAGGGGCTCGCGCATCGTCATCCGTCTTTTCCAATGGCGGTCCCGCGCGCCCTCATCATAGCGGGCGGGCGGGCCTGTGCCAGCCGCCACGGCGTCAGCCGAGAACGACCCGGCGGTAGACGTGCCAGCTGGCGTGGCCGAGGATCGGCAGGACGACGGGCAAGCCCAGGAGCAGCGGCGCCGAGCCGACGATCAGCCCGCCGGCGAGGATCAGCGCCCAGAGGCCCATCGGCAGCGGGTTGGCCACCACCGCGCGCGCCGAGGTGACGATTGCGCCGACCACGCCGATCTCGCGGTCGACGAGCAGCGGGAACGAGACCGCCGACAGGAGAAACGCCACCAGCGCGAAGACGGCGCCGACGGCGTGGCCGGCGAGGATCAGGGTCCAGCCCGCCTCGGTCGTGAACAGCCGGCGCGCGAACTCGCCGAGGCTCGCCGGCGGCGCGCCCATGACGGCGTCGTAGAGCGCCGAGGCGGCGGCGAGCCAGGCGACGAACACCAGGGCCAGCAGCGCCGCGAGCCCGAGGATCGAGCCCGGCGAGGCGTGGCGGCGGACGCCGAAGGCGTGCCACCAGCGCGTCTCCAGCCCCTGCTCGCGGCGCCGGCTGATCTCGTAGAGGCCGATGGCGACGACCGGGGCGACGAGGGCGAAGCCGGCGACGAGCGGGAACATCAACGGCAGCAGCGCCGCGTCGAGGGCGACCCGCACCAGGATCAGCCCGGCGGCGGCGTAGACCACGCCGAAGAGGATGCCGTGGGTCGGCACCGCGCGGAAGTCGTCGACGCCGGCCCTGAGCGCGGCCAGGATGTCGGCGATCTCGATCCAGCGGACGACGGGCGGCGCCACGCTCCGGTGCGTGACGTCGGCCTGCCGCGGCAGGCGCTCGCGCATGAGCCTTCCCCATCCCGGGATATTCCCGAGACGTCAGACGATACCACAGCTTCGCCGTCTGCGCGCCCCTGCCGTCAGGCGCCGCGCCAGACGGGCGGCCGCTTGCCCAAGAAGGCGTCCATGCCCTCCTTGAAGTCGGCACTCGTCCAGGCGAGCGCGACGAGGTCGCGGTCGTCCACCTGCGCCGCGGCCTTCTGCAGCCGGCGCAACGCCTCCTTGGTCGCCCGCATCGTCAAGGGCGCGTGCTCGGCGAGCGTTCGCGCCAGCGCGGAGGCCCGCGCCTCGAGCGCCGCCGCATCCGTGACGAGCTCGCTCACCAGGGCGATGGCGACGCTCTCCTCGGCCTCGATCAGCCGTGCCGTCAGCAGGATCTCGCGGGTGCGCGCGGCGCCGATGAGGCTCGCGAGGCGGGCGAGGTTGGCCGCGGACAGCGCATTGCCGAGGGTGCGGGCGATCGGAAAGCCGAACTTGAGCCTCGTGGTGGCGAGGCGCAGATCGCAGCAGGCGGCGATGATCCCGCCGCCGCCGGTGCACGCGCCGTCGATGGCGGCGATGGTCGGCACCGGGCAGCGCTCGATCGCCTCGAACACCCGCTCCATGCGGTCCTCGTAGGCCCACGCCTGCTCGGCCGTGGCGAGGTCGCGAAAGAGCGCCATGTCGGTGCCGGCGGCGAACGAGCCGCCCGAGCCGGTCACGATCAGCGCCTCGACCGTGCCGTCGCTCGGCATCTCGGCGCAGACGCGCGCCAGCTCCTCGTACATCGGGTAGGTCAGCGCGTTCCTGGCCGCCGGCCGGTTGAAGACGTACCGCCCGATGCCGTCCTCGACCGTGTAGAGCCACTCCGCCTCGGCCATGCGTCCTCTCCCGTTGCGCGCCGTCGCCAGTCTCGAGCACATCGGGGTCGCGTCGGCAAGGCGCCCGCTCTCGGAGCGCGAGCGAGCGGCTCTCCTCGAGGCGGTCGTGTCTCGCCACTGGCGGAACCTCTCGAGCGGCGTGCTCGAAGCGGGTAGCGCTGCGCCTGATCCAGCGCCTGGGTCGAGATCGGCGATCTGCAGGCGGTGAGCAGCGTCTGCCAGACCTCGATCTCGCGCATGACAATCGGGGCGCACGCCAGGAGCCGCCAGAACAGCATGGGCACGGTCTCGGGCGTCGGCAGGCCGTCCGGGGCCTCGATCCGCCGGCGGAGCGCCTTGTTCAGGTGCGCGATGGCAGTCGTCGCGCGGACGACGCGGCGTCGACGGTTTCCTTAAGCGCGTGATCGCTCTCGCGGCGGCAGGCGCCGGTCGGGTGGGTCGGTGCACCCGGAGATGACGCAGCACCCGGATTTCCGCCACCTTCACGGCCCGACCAGGGCTCGTCGCTCGGCGCCGTTCTGGCCGGACGGACGGCGGTGACCGAAGGGATGGTTTCGGCCGGCGCCGTCGGTGTCCTCGCCCGCGCCCTCGACATGCCCGTCGCTTTCGCCACGGACGCCGCGCTCGATCGCGGCGCCGACATCGGCCGACCGTCACCGACTTGCCGGCCCAACCGCCCGCACCGCATGGCCGACGTCAGGTTGCGGGCTCGGCCGAGGGGCGCTTCTGGATCACGGGGAGGAACAAGAGGCAGCCCGCACCCGTCGTGGCGGCCGCGACGATCAGAACGACACCGTAGCTCGTCTGGTCGGCGATCACGCCGGCGGCGAGGGCGGACAGCACGCTGGCGATGGCCGTCGTCGCGTTGTAGACGCCGATGGCCGCGCCTTCCGGCACGCCCTGGGGCACGGCCAGCTGAGCGGTCACCGCCGTGCCCGCGACGATCAACGGCGACCAGGCGATCGGCGTCAGCGCGAAGACCGCAGGGATCAGCCAGGCGTTGTAGCCCGTGTCGACGAAGGCCAGAACCGCCATGCCGATGACCGATAAGAGCGTCATCACCGCACCGAACAACACCACTCGGTCGTCGCCGATCCGGGTTCCCGCCGAGCCCGACGGCGCGTAGGCGAACACGCCCAGCGTCGCACCCACGGCGTCATAGAGCGATGAGGCGCCGGCGCCGATTCCGTACGCGTTCAGCATCAGCAGCGGATCGAGATTGTAGATGAGCCACGTGCCGAACATGAGCAGGAACCAGCTCGCCAGGTACAGGCCGAAGCGCGAGCGCCAAATCTCGAAGAGCCGCCGCAAAGCGGCATGCAGCGCGCCGTCGTAGTGGCTCAAGAGCGCCGCCGGCGCCCGCGGCCCGCGGCGGTGCCGGCGATCGAACGTCCGCTCGGCCGGGGCGGGGGATCGGAGGCGGCGTTTCGCGAGCAGCGCCAGCTGGACCCGCTCCGGCGGCTTGGCCGAGGGCGGTGGGCTCGATGGGCCGAGCGAGCGTCTGCCAGCCGTCGATCCTGCGCACGACGAGCCATCCCGCGGCGAGGAGAGCTCGAAGGAGCATGGGCACGGCCTCGTTCGACGGCCGGCGGCCCGCTTCTCGATGTGCCGGAACCGGGCGCCTCGAGCGAGACCGGGCCAACCCGCTGGATCAGCCCGGCGGCACCGGGTCGGCGTCGTCCACCTCCGGCTCGCTCCACGCCGTCAAGAGCTCGAAGAAGACGGCCAAAACGATCGGGCCCACGAAGAGCCCGGGCAGGCCGAACGCCAGGGTGCCCGTCACCACGCCGATGAGGACGACGATGGCGGGCGTTCCGGTTCCGCGCCCCATGACCACCGGCTTCAGCACATGCTCGACGGCGCCGACGGCGAGGAGCGCGACCGTGAACATGGCGGCCCACAGCGGGTCGTTGGTCATCCAGCCCCAGATCGTGACCGGGACGATCACCAGCCAGCCGCCGATCTGGGCGATCGACAGAACGAGCACGGCGAGCGTCAAGCCGCCCGCGTGCGGCACGCCCGCGACGACCAGCACGGCCCAGGTCGCGAGCGCCTGGAACAGGGCGATGCCGATGATGCCCCGCGCCACGTCGCGGATCGTCGCGCCGACCAGCACGAGAACCCGTCCGCCGCGGGCGCCACCGAAGAGCCGCAGGGCGATGGCCTCGGCGCGTTCGCCGAGCGTCGCCGAGGAAACCAGGAGCGCGCCCGCGATCACCAACGACACGGCGAGAAACGCGATGCTGCCCGTGAGATGCTCGACCAGCCGCAAGACGTGCTCGCCCGTGCCGATCAGCGTCTTCTCGTGCTGCTCGAGATAGGCCTCGACACGCTCGTGAGTAAGCCCGTGGAGATGGCCGGCCCAAGCGAGCCAGGGACTGTCGTTCCACGCCGGCGGCGGGCTCGGCAGCGTCCAACCGTCCTGGCGTATGGCGAGCGCCAGCTCCTCGAGGGAGACGACCACATCGGAGATGATGGCCGCCACCGGACCGAGGACGAGCAACAGGGCCAAGAGGGTGACGACCGTCGCGGACAACGTCACGCGGCCGCCCAGCCTATCCCTAACCCGGGCAAAAAGGGGGAACATCAAGACGGCGATGACCGACGACCAGACGACGATACTGGCAATCGGCCGCAGCAGGATGAAGACCAGCAGCAGAAGAGCGGCGAGGCCCGCCAAGCGGACCGCGGCATCGAGCGACCAGTAGGGGCCCGATCGAGGCTCGGCGGACGGCGGCAGGCCCGTCGGCATGACGGGACGACCCGATGTCGTCAGCCGCTGGCGGCGGAGTGGCGGTCGGCCCGGTGCTTGCCGAGCGCGCGATGGCCGAGGACGAGCACGGCGACGGCGGCAACGGCGATGAGGAAGAGCAGCCAGAGATACTCCTCGACGACGGCCACGCCGACGACGGCGAGGGCCACCGCCGTGCCGACGATGAGCTGGCGCCAGTTGCCGTGCGCGCCGGCCGTGAAGGTCCCGAGAGCGAGGATGAGGCCGTTGGTCAGGCCGGTGTCGGCATTGGCCATGCGACCGGTGTCGACGAAGAAGTAGGTGATCTGAACGGCGACGAGGACACCCACCCAGTGCAGCAGCGTGCTCAACGCCCCGCGCCAGTCGCTCAACGCGCCGCCGCGGTGCAGCCGGTCGAAGACGAACCCGGCCACCGCGTACGCGATGATGAGCAGCGACCACAAGAGATAGGTTCGTCCGGTCGAGAGATCGGTCGACCCGATGGCTACGAAGGCCAGCACGATCAAGACGGCGGAGACGACCACCTCGACCCAGAACAGGCGCGAGCTGCCGGCGGACGTATCGGTCATGTGGCCCTCCCCATGCGAGCATCCCGAGCCCGGCCGAGGGTGATGGTCGACGCCGGAAGCTGGTGCGCCGGGATGCGACGCTCGGCACCCGACCCGCTCGGCGTAGCGTGGCGACCCTCGTCGACCTTCTACTGCTCGACGCTGTATATGATGCGCCACTCCCGCCGCGACGGCAAGGCGCGAGATCGACGAACGCGCTGCGCCGCGGCGTGCTCAAGCCTGCTTCAGGTACGCCACCAGGATGTCGCGGGCGGCTGCGAGGTCGGCCTTGTCGATCATCTCGCAGACGGTGTGGATGTAGCGGGTGCCGACGACGATGCTGACCGCCCGCGCCCCCGCCGCCGCCTGCTGCGCCGCCGCCCCGTCCTGGCCGCCGGCGCGCAGCATCGTCCGCTGGTGCGGGATCTGCCGCTCGGTCGCCAGCGCCTCGATCTCGGCGACGAGACCCTTGTCGGCGATGAACGAGCTGTCACGGACATGGAGGCCGAAGCCCTCGCCCTGGACGGTCGTGCGGTCCTGGTCGGGCACCCCCGGGGTGTCGCAGGCGAGCGTCGTGTCGATGCCGATGCCGATCTCCGGGCGGACCGCGAAGGCCGCCGTCCGCGCCCCTCTGAGCCCGACCTCCTCCTGGCTGGTGAAGGCGACGTGCACCTCGCAGGCGTGCGCGCTGCCGGCGAGGCCGCGCAGCGCCTCGATGCCGAGCCAGCAGGCGACCCGGTTGTCGAGCGCCTTCGAGACGACCTTCTCCCCCAGATCGAGGAAGGGCTCGTCCAGCACCACCATGTCGCCGACCCTGATCGTCTCCTTCGCCGCCTGGCCGAGGCCCGTGTCGACGAAGAAGTCGGTCACCTCCGGCACCTTCTTGCGCTCCTCGGGCGTCGCGATGTGCACCGGCCGGCCGCCCGCGGTCATCACCGCCTTGCGATCGCCCGCGGCGGTGCAGACCACGACCCGGCGGGCGAACAGGTTGCGCGGATCGAAGCCGCCCACCGGGTGCAGGTAGACGAAGCCCTTGTCGCTCACGTGGCTGACGAGAAAGCCGATCTCGTCCATGTGGCAGAGCAGCATGACCTTCTGCGGCTTCTCGCCCGCCGCGCCCGCCGCGCCCGGGCGGGCGTCGCGCCGGCAGAGCAGCGAGCCCAGGGGGTCGACCGTGGTCGCGTCGACGAGGCCCTCGACCTCGGCCGCGATCAGCGCGCGCACCCGCTCCTCGTGGCCGGGCACGCCGGGCGTCTCGCACAAGCGCTTCAAGAGGTCGAGATCGAGGTCGGCCAAGCCGGGGCTCCCTTGTCGTCACATCGGTGTGAAATCGTCGGCCCTGCTAGGCCCGCCGCCGCCCGCCCGTCAACGGCCGCGACCGCGCAGG
>CAYZSE010000117.1:0-10706 GCA_964481035.1 uncultured Geminicoccaceae bacterium
GCCGGCGGGCCGTAGCCGGTGGTGAAGAGCTCGGGGCAGAGGACGAGGTCGACCGCGTCCAGCCGCGCGAGCGCGACGTCGAGGCGGGCCAGCCGCTCGGGCCAGGTACCGGCCGCCGCATCCTGGACGACGGCGAGGCGGATCAACCCTCCAGGACGCGCATCTCGCGCGGGTAGTCGGTGAGGTAATCGAAGCCGTCCCCGGTGATGACCACGCTGTCGCCGATCCGGCCGCCGGAATGCCCGGGGATGCCGACCCCGGTGTTGACGACGAAGGTCATGCCCTCCTCGAGCACGGTGCGGTCGCCCTCCTTGAGGTCGGGCTCCTCGCGCGGCGACAGGCCGATGGCGCGGCCGATGCGGTCGGCGGGCTTGAGGCCGTGCTGCACGAAGACTTCGTGCGCGGCGCGCCAGGCGTCCTCGGCGTGGGCGCCGGGCTTGAGCGCGCCGAGCGCCGCCTGCTCGGCCGCGAGGGCCGCGGCGTGCAGCCGCTCGTTGTCCCCGGTCACCGAGCCCAGATAGAAGGTGCGGTCGAGGCCGAGGTGATAGTGGCGCAGGCTCAGCGTGCCGCCGAGGCCGATGTGGATCGGATCGCCCCGGCGGTAACGGCGGGTGCTCGCCCGGCGGTGGAGCATCGCGGTGTCGGGCCCGCTCTGCAAGAGCACGAGGTCGTGGATCAGCGGGCTGACGAGGTTGTCCTCGGTGATGAACTCGGCGGCCTTGCGGCTGCCGGCGGTCATCAGCGCGAGCGCCGTCTCGTACTCCGGCACGCCCTCGTGGATGGTGTCCACCGCCGCGTCGAGCATCGCCCGGCCGACCTCGCCGGCGGCGCGCATGATCTCGATCTCCGCCGGCGACTTGACCATCCGCAGCCGGGCGATGGTCGGGCCCACGTCCATGATCGGCACGCCGCGATACCGGTCCTCGAGAAAGCGGTGCTCCATCGCCGGCATGTGCCGCATCTCGGCGCCGATCCGGGCGGGCTTGACGCCCAGCGCGCCGGCGAGCAGCGCGTCCCAGCTGAGCGGGCCCGCGTCCTCGTAGCCGCGCACGTCGTCGACCCAGGTCATCTTCTTCACCATCTCCTTCTCGAGGAGCGGCGTGATGACGATGGGCGGCTCGCCGTGGTGCAGGAGCAGGAACGACAGCCGGCCGAACTCGATGTTGAGGTAGCCCCAAAAGCCGGCGAGATAGGCGATCGAGCTCTCGTGGGTGATGATGGCGATGTCGACGCCCGCGGCGTGCAGGCGGCTCTGCAACGCCTCGGTGCGAGCCTTCGCCTCGTCGAGCATGGCGAGCATGCGATACCTCCCGCAACGGCCTCTGCGACCCGGGCCACGGCCGCGCATCATGGCCATTCGTGCCGGCCGCGCAATCGGACCGATGCGCCCTTGTGCTTTCGTCGGCTCGCGGCGCCCGGATCAGACGGTGAGCCGGCTCCTGACCTTGGCCTC
Organism: uncultured Geminicoccaceae bacterium; assembly: GCA_964481035.1. Taxonomy (GTDB): domain Bacteria; phylum Pseudomonadota; class Alphaproteobacteria; order Geminicoccales; family Geminicoccaceae; genus JAAAPF01. Next base: position 1,454 of record CAYZSE010000117.1, read on the forward strand.
GTCCATCTCGGCGCGGGTGCCGGCGAGCACGATCTGGCCGCGCTCCATGACGGCGAAGCGGTCGGCGAGGGCCTGGGCGAACTCGAAATACTGCTCGACCAGGAGGATCGCCATCTCGCCCTTGTCCCGCAAGAGGCCGATGACCCGCTCGATCTGCTGGATGATCGAGGGCTGGATGCCCTCGGTGGACTCGTCGAGGACCAAAACGTGAAAAGTCAACTGAAAAATAGAAGTGTCAAATAGCTCAAGAGAGCTGCTATACAGACGACGCGCCTTGATAATCGAGTCCCTCATCTGTCAGTTGTGCTTCTAGCAAATCAGCCAAATAGCTTTCCATGATTGTAAAATCTAAATGTCCATCATCCCAGGCTTGGTCCGCTGCCTTCAACGCAGCTTCATAATCATCGCGATCATCACGGATACGTTCCGGAATGATTTTCCGGCCACGCAACAAATTACCCGAGCGGACACAAAGCACAAAGTACGATGCAGCCCGTGCTGTACGACCATTACCCTCAATAAAAGGATGAATCCAGTTTAATCGCCAGAGGACGTATGCCGCCAGTTCAGTTGCACTCCAAATGTACCAGTTCTCCTGTACCGTCGAGATAAAACGATCCATCCAATCATCAATGTCTTTAAAATGTGGCGGCTTATGGTCGCCCACATAAATCGGCTCACGCCGAAAGCGCCCACCAAATTGCGATATATTCGCTACCGCAACATGGTTTAACGCCCATAATAAATATTTATCAAAAGAGACTGGACCCTTCAGGAGTCCAATCTCTATACAGTTCGTCAAAAGCTCGTATTGACGGTTTAGATTTTGTTCCTGGACTCGATCATAGAGATTTCTATCTTCTTCTTCCAGTATAAACATAACCACGTCAGCCCACGACATAGAGAGTCCTAAGAACTTACCCGCAATCTCTCTACTGCTTTTCTCGCGGAATCTTTAGTGATGCGAGAACCCTTAGGCGCATTGCCATAAACAAAGCTGGCGCGCTGCTCTTTAAGTTCTTCGTCGGTGACGACTGCTCGCCGTGCGCTTTCAAGCAATTCATCTAGCTTCGGTCGCGCCGGCGCGCGCCGAAGCGCAGCCTTGCGTTCCACCATGTCGCTCTCCTTTGACACCCCTTGTTAGACGGTTCGGATGCGCTCACCGTTCCAAATCGCTTCAATCCATATCAAACTTCGGCACCGCGGAGGAGAAAAATAGAAACACCAGCTGTCTCACGCTCGGCCGCGAGCTCCGGGTATGCGCGCACGCAACGGCATGCGCTGACTTATGGCATAAATAATGCGTCAGACCGTGAGCCGGCCCCTGACCGTGGCCTCGTCCATCTCGCCGCGGGTGCCCGAGAGCACGATCTGGCCGCGCTCCATGACGGCGAAGCGGTCGGCGAGGGCCTGGGCGAACTCGAAATACTGCTCGACCAGGAGGATCGCCATCTCGCCCTTGTCCCGCAAGAGGCCGATGACCCGCTCGATCTGCTGGATGATCGAGGGCTGGATGCCCTCGGTCGGCTCGTCGAGGACGAGAAGCCGCGGGCGGGTGACGAGCGCGCGGCCGATGGCGAGCTGCTGCTGCTGGCCGCCCGAGAGGTCGCCGCCGCGGCGGTCGAGCATCTCGGCCAGCACCGGGAACAACGCGAAGATCTCGTCGGGCACGCGGCTGCCCCGCGGCCGGCCGGCGAGCCCGGTCTCGAGATTCTCCTTGACCGTCAAGAGCGGGAAGATCTCGCGCCCCTGGGGCACGAGCGCCACGCCGCGCCGGGCCCGGGCGTAGGGCTTGAGCCCCTTGAGCGAGGCCCCTTCGAAGACGATGTCGCCGCGGCTGATCGGGTGCTGGCCGGTGATCGCGCGCAACAGGCTGGTCTTGCCGACGCCGTTGCGGCCCATCAGGCAGGTGATCCCGCCGGGCACGACCTCGAGGTCGACGCCTTTGAGGATCTGCGCCGCACCGTAGTGCAGGTCGACGCCCCGGACCTCGAGACCGCTCATCGCTCAGCGCCCCAGATAGACTTCGACCACGCGGCGGTCGGCGCTCACCTGATCGAGCGAGCCCTCGGCCAGCACGTGGCCCTCGTGCAGCACCGTCACCTTGCAGCCGAGCGCGCGGACGAAGACCATGTCGTGCTCGACCACCACGACCGAGTGGCTCTGGGCGATCTCCTTCAAGAGGACCGCGGTCTCGGCCGTCTCGGCGTCGGTCATGCCGGCGGCGGGCTCGTCGACCAAGAGGAGCTTGGGGTCCTGGGCCAGGAGCATGCCGATCTCGAGCCACTGCTTCTGGCCGTGGCTGAGTCTGCCGGCGAGCGCGTCGCGCTGCGCCGTGAGCCGGATCGTCTCGAGAATCTCGGCGAGCCGGGCGCGGCCCGCCGGCGAGACGCGGTCGAACAGCGTGGCGAACGGCCCGCGAGCGCCCTTGAGCGCCAAGAGCAGGTTGTCCTCGACCGAGTGCTGCTCGAAGACCGTGGGCTTTTGGAACTTGCGGCCGATGCCCAAGGACGCGATGGCCGCCTCGTCGTGGCGGGTGAGGTCGACCTGGCCCTCGAACAGCACCGTGCCCGCATCCGGCCGCGTCTTGCCGGTGACGACGTCCATCAGCGTCGTCTTGCCGGCGCCGTTGGGCCCGATGATCGCCCTGAGCTCGCCCGGATCGACGTAGAGGCTCAGGTCGTTCAACGCCTTGAAGCCGTCGAAGCTCACCGAGACGGCGTCGAGGTAGAGGATCGTCGTCGTGGTCGCAGGCTGCGTCACGGCCTACTCCGCCGGCTGATCGGCGGCGCGTGGTGCGGCGCTCGGGCGCCGCAGCCGCTGCCAGACGTCGCTCGCGACGCCGAGGATGCCCCGCGGCATGAACAGCGTCACGAAGACGAACAGGCCGCCGAGCGCGAACAACCAGTAGTCCGGATAGGCGCCGGTGAACCAGGTCTTGGCGTAGTTGACCGCGATCGCGCCGACGGCCGCGCCGATGAGGGTGCCGCGGCCGCCGACGGCGACCCAGACGACGATCTCGATGGAGTTCGCCGGGCTGAACTCGCCGGGGTTGATGATGCCGACCTGCGGCACGTAGAGGGCACCGGCGATGCCGGCGAGGACCGCGGACAGGGTGAAGGCTGCGAGCTTGTAGTGGTCGGCGCGGTAGCCGAGAAAGCGCGTTCGGCTCTCGGCGTCGCGCACCGCGACGAGCACCTTGCCGAAGGTCGAGCCGACGACCGCGCGGCAGAGCACGAAGCCGAGGCCAAGGGCCACCGCCGAGGCGACGTAGAGGGCGCACCGGGTTGCGTCCGCCTGGAGGTCGAAGCCCAGGATGTCCTTGAAGTCGGTGAGGCCGTTGTTGCCGCCGAAGCCCATGTCGTTCCGGAAGAACGCGAGCATCAGCGCGTAGGTCAGTGCCTGGGTGATGATCGAGAGGTAGACCCCGGTCACCCGCGAGCGAAAGGCGAACCAGCCGAACAGGAATGCCAAGAGCCCCGGCACCAGCATCACCATCAGCATGGCGAAGACGAAGTTGTCGAACCCCCACCAGTACCAGGGCAGCTCCGGCCAGTTCAAGAACACCATGAAGTCGGGCAGGATCGGGTGGGCGTAGACGCCGCGGTCGCCGATCTGCCGCATCAGGTACATGCCCATGGCGTAGCCGCCGAGGCCGAAGAAGGCGCCGTGGCCGAGCGAGAGAATGCCGCAATAGCCCCAGATGAGATCGACGCTGAGCGCCAAGAGCGCGTAGGTCAGGTACTTGCCCATGAGCCCGACGACGTAGCTGGAGGCGTGCCAGGGGTGGTCGGGCGGCAGGAACTGGTTGGCGTAGGGCACGGCGACGGCGGCGAGCGCCAGGACGAAAAGGAAGGTCCAGCCGCCGGGGCCGATATGTCGGGTGAGCCACATCAGCTTTCGACCGCGCGGCCCTTGAGCGCGAACAGGCCGCGCGGGCGCTTTTGGATGAACAGGATGATGAAGACGAGCACGAAGATCTTGGCGAGCACGGCGCCGGCCCAGGGCTCCATGAGCTTGTTGGCGACGCCGAGGGTCATCGCGCCGACCAGCGTGCCCCAGAGATTGCCGACCCCGCCGAAGACGACGACCATGAAGCTGTCGATGATGTAGGCTTGGCCGAGATTGGGGCTGACGTTGTCGATCTGCGACAGCGCCACGCCGGCGATGCCGGCGATCCCCGAGCCCAGCCCGAAGGTCATCGCATCCACCCAGTCGGTGCGGATCCCCATCGAGCTCGCCATCGCCCGGTTCTGCGTGACGGCCCGCATGTGCAGGCCGAACGACGTCCGCCGCAGAACGACGATCAGAGCGGCGAAGACGACGAGCGCGAAGAGGATGATGACGACCCGGTTCATCGCGAGCTCGAGCCCGCCGACCTCGAGCGAGCCGGCCATCCAGCCGGGGGTGCCGACCTCGCGGTTGGTCGGCCCGAAGATCGTCCTGACCGCCTGCTGGAGGATCAGCGAGAGGCCCCAGGTGGCGAGCAGCGTCTCGAGCGGTCGGCCGTAGAGGAAGCGGATGATGCCTCGCTCGATGCCGACGCCGACGGCGCCGGCGACGAGAAAGGCCAGGGGCAGGGCGATCAACAGCGACCAGTCGAAGAGCCACGGCGCGCTCGTGCGGATGACCTCCTGGACGACGAACGTCGTGTAGGCCCCGAGCATGACCATCTCGCCGTGCGCCATGTTGATCACGCCCATGACCCCGAAGGTGATGGCGAGGCCGATCGCGGCGAGCAGCAGTACCGAACCCAGGGACAGCCCGAAGACGACGTTCTGCGCCGTGTCCCAGAGCGCGAGCCGGCGCTGGACATCGGCGATCGCCACCTCGGCGGCGGCGGCCACCGCGGGCGGCGCCTCGCGCGCCAGGGACGACAAGACCGAGAGCGTCGCCCGATCGGCGCGCGCCGCTAGGGCCTCGACGGCGGCGACGCGCTCGGCGTCGCCCGCGCCGTGGAATGCGACGATCGCCGCTCGCGCCCGCTCGAGCGCGGCGCGGACATCGGCGTCGCCTTCCTGCGCGAGCGCCTGATCGACGGTGGCGAGCGTCGCCGGATCGCGCGAGGCGAACACGGCCAGCGCCGCCGTGCGTCGCACGCTCGCGTCGGGGCTCAACAGCGTGAGCTGGCCGATCGCCGCGTCGATGGTCCGCCGGAGCGTGTTGTTGACACGGATGGCGCGGGCGTCGCGGCGGCCGACGACACCCAGCTCTTCGCCGGTGAACACGTCGCGGATGATGATGTCGCGTCCGCTGCGCTCGCCCCGCACGACCCTGCCGTCATCGCGCCGGGTGTAGAGGTCGCCCGCGCGGAGCGCCTCGAGAACGGCAGCGCCGGCGGGATCGCCGGTGCCGGCGAGCGCCTCGACGGCGGCGGCGGTGTCGCGAAAGTCGTCACCGCCGAGCGCATCGACGAGCGGGCGCAACGCCTCGTCGGCATGGACCGGCGTCCACGCCGCCACCAACAAGACGAACGCGAGCGCGACGCGAACGAGCATGGGGACCGCCAGCGAGAAGTGCCAGGGAGCCGAGGAGGAGCGGGACCGGCGACCGGCCCCGCCCTGTTGCTTGGCGATCAGCTACCGCCGCCGCACTTGCCGGTGGCCACGTTGAAGTTGCCGCAGCCCATCGGCGCCCGCCAATCGGCGATGAGATCCTTCGAGTCCGGGAGATAGTCGGACCACGCGTCGCCGACGACGAGGCCCGGGGTCTCGTAGACGATCGAGAACTGCCCGTCGTCCTGGATCTCGCCGATCAGGACGGGCTTGGTGATGTGATGGTTCGGCATCATCGCCGAGAAGCCGCCCGAGAGGTTGGGCACCGCGACGCCGACGATGGCGTCGATCACCGCGTCGGGGTCGGTGGTGCCGGCCTTCTCGACCGCCTTCACCCACATGTTGAAGCCGATGTAGTGCGCCTCCATCGGGTCGTTGGTGACGCGGGTCTCGTCGCCGATGAACTCGATCCACGAATCGATGAAGTCGAAGTTGGTGTCGGTGTCGACGCTCATGAAGTAGTTCCAGGCGGCGAGGTGTCCGACCAGCGGCGCCGTGTCGAGACCGGCCAGCTCCTCCTCGCCGACCGAGAAGGCGACGACCGGAATGTCGGAGGCGGCGACGCCCTGGGCGCCGAGCTCCTTGTAGAAGGGGACGTTGGCATCGCCGTTGATGGTCGAGACCACCGCCGTCTTCTTCCCTTCGGCGCCGAAGTCCTTGATGAACGAGACGCGCGTCTGCCAGTCGGCGTGGCCGAAAGGCGTGTAGTTGATCGAGATGTCCTCGGCCGCGACGCCCTTCGCGAGCAAGTACGCCTCGAGAATCTTGTTGGTCGTCCGCGGGTAGACGTAATCGGTGCCCTCGAGCACCCAGCGCTCGACGCCCTCGACCTCCATCAGATAATCGACGGCCGGTATCGCCTGCTGGTTGGGCGCCGCCCCGGTGTAGAAGACGTTGCGCGAGCTCTCCTCGCCTTCGTACTGGACGGGATAGAACAAGAGGCCGTTGAGCTCCTCGAAGACCGGCAGCACGGACTTCCGCGACACCGACGTCCAGCAGCCGAAGGTGGCGGCGACGCCCTCGACCTCGATCAGCTCGCGCGCCTTCTCGGCAAAGAGCGGCCAGTCCGAGGCCGGATCGACGACGACGGGCTCGAGCTGCTTGCCCAAGAGGCCGCCCTTCTCGTTCTGCTCCTCGATCAGCATCAGCATGACGTCCTTCAAGGTCGTCTCGCTGATGGCCATCGTCCCCGAGAGCGAATGCAGGATCCCGACCTTGATGGTCTCTTGGGCTCGAGCGGAACTCAAGCTCGTGGAGACGAGGAGCAGGCCGGCGGCGCCGGCGACGAGCAGGGAACGGGACATGGGCGCAAAGCTCCGGTGCATTGTGACGTCGCTCTGAGCAGCAACCCCCGTGCCAATCCCCATCAGCGGGCTCTCATGCCGTGAACGCCAGGCGATTGAGCAGGAATTGGCCCCATTATGGTCATTGCGATCAATTTTCGGGCATCGCTTGCTGCCGGCGGCGATCGCGCCGGAGATCGGCCCTTGACGTGACCCGTCACCTCGCGCCAAGGGCGACGCGACCGGCGCATCCCCGCCACGGAGGTCCGATGCGCAAGCTCGCCACTCTCGCCCTCGTCCTCGCCGCCGGCGGGTGCGCCGGCTGGAACCGGCGTGCGGCCGGACGTGCCTCGCTGTCGTCGTGGTGCGAAAGCGAGGAGCGCTGCACCGCGGCCGACCCGTCGCGATAGAAGAGTTCCGCTGCCCGGGTCGGGCGGAGCCGGCGCTCAGCGTTGCCGTCAGGCGTCGCTAGGCGGCGCCTCGGCAGCCGCTTTTTGCTGCTGCTCCATCACGCGGCGGCGGTAGAGCCCCAAGAAGTCGATGGGGTCGATCATCAACGGCGGAAAGCCGCCGTCGCGCGTCGCGTCGGCGACGACCCGGCGGGCGAACGGAAAGAGCAGCCGGGGGCACTCGATCATCAGCACCGGCTGGACCGCGTCCTGTGGCATGTTGGCGATGGCGAAGACCCCGGCATAGTTGAGCTCGCAGACGAAGACCGGCTGCTCCTGCGCCTTGGCGTCGACGGAGATCAGAAGTTCGACCTCGTAGCGCTCGCCCTCGAGCTGCCGCCCGCGGGTGTCGACCTTGATCTGGATTTGCGGACGCTCGTTGCCGGCGAGACCGGTCGGCGCCCGCGGGTTCTCGAAGGACAGGTCCTTCACGTACTGCGAGACGATCGACAGGCGCGGCGGCTCTTGCTGGGCTTGCCCACCATCGGCGCCCGCAGCGGTCGGGGTCGCGTTCTCGGCCATGGCCTCCTCCGTCAGGGAACACACGTCGACCGCCACGGCCGAACACTGGTTGTCGGGGGCTTTAAGCCGCTTGCCCTTGGCTGCGCAACCCGCGCGCCCGCCCGCGGCGGCATCAGGCGTCACTTGCGATCGCGATCCCAGCCGCCGCGCGGCGGCGGCAACGGCCCGGCATCGTCGTCGATCACCTCGTAATCGACATCGACCACGCCGTCGCGGGGCGAGCGCTCGTCGACACCGTCGGGCATCTCGGCGCGGATCCGCCGGGCCAGCCGCGCGTAGACGGCGCCGCGCGCGGCGGGGATCAACAAGAGCGCGCCGAGGGCGTCCGTGAAGAAGCCGGGCGTGATCATCAAGAGACCGGCGCCGACCAGGCACAGCCCGTCGAAGCCCTCGCGCACCGGCATGACGCCGGTGGCCAGCCGGCTCTGCGCCCGCCGGGCGAGGCTCAGGCCCTGATGCCGGATGACCGCGCTGCCCGCGAGGGCGGTGACGACGATCGCCAAGAGCGTCGGCCACAACCCGATCCACCCGCCGACCTGGACGAACAGCGCGACCTCCACCAGGGGCACGGCGAGGAAAATCAGCAGGAGCAGGGGGCCGAGGGGCATGGTATGGTCGGTTTAACTTTCACGAGTGAGGGTTATATCTAGCCGAGCGGCGGCCTCAGGCCGCTCGAACCGCGCGCCCGCCAACGCATCCGAACTGCGCCAGTCCATGTCAAACGGTTTTCCCTTCATCGACATCATCTTTTTCGCATGCGTGGCGCTGTTCATCGCCTTCCGCCTGCGCAACGTGCTCGGTCGGCGGACCGGGCACGAGCGCCGACCGGAGACGCCGCCGGTCGGTGGAACGACGCGCGACAACGTGGTCACGCTCCCGGGCCGCGAAGAGGCCGCCGAAGCGGCCTTCGGTCACATCGACGACGCGGGCTTGCGCGACGGCCTGATCGAGATCCGTCGGCACGACCCCGCCTTCGATCTCGAGGAGTTCTTGATGGGCGCGCGTCAGGCCTTCGAGATGATCGTCGACGCCTTCGCCCGCGGCGACACCGCCATGCTGCGGCCGCTCCTGGCCGACGACGTCTATGCCGGCTTCGCCGAGGCGATCGAGCAGCGGCAGCGGGCCGGCGAGCGGCTGGAGACCGAGGTGGTGGCGATCAAGCAGGCGGACGCCGTCGAGGCGCGGGTCGCCGACGGTCGCGCGCTGGTGACCGTGCGCTTCGTCAGCGATCAGGTCAACGTCACCCGCGACGCGGCCGGGGACATCGTCGACGGCGACCCGGAGCAGCTCGCCGAGGTCATCGACGTCTGGACCTTCGCCCGCGACACCGGCTCCCGCGATCCGAACTGGGAGCTCGCCTTCACCAGCGTCGAGGCCTGAGGGGATCGCCTCAGGCCATGCCGATGGCGGCCTTGTAGACCTCGAGCAGCTCTTCCTGCTCGAC
>CAYZSE010000118.1:0-10703 GCA_964481035.1 uncultured Geminicoccaceae bacterium
CGGATCCACGCCCAGCGGCCCCAAGAGCAGCGCCGGCATCTCGTCGATGCGGATCGGCCAATAACGGATGGTGCCGACGAGCGGACCGTTCGAGCGGGCGACGCGAGCGAGGTCGGCGCGATGCGCCACGCCCGCGCGAAAGCGATAGGAGGCCTTGCGATGCCGATCGCTGCCGAAGCTCAGATCGAGCAGGTGATCGATGGCCGGGCCGTCGCTCGGGCTCTCGGCGAGGATGTCGAACATGGAAGGTGGGTCTCGCAGCAGATCCAGGACACACGTGCGCCGCTACAGGCGTCGGCGTCGTCGTCGGCTCGCAGCGTTTTCCAGTTCGACCATGCCTTGGCGCTACGCGCCTCGCCGCGCCACGTCAAGCTCACCTCGCCCGGGCGCCATCAGCCCAGCTTGGTGAGCCGATACACTTGCGCGGGCCCGGCGAGGTGCGGCTTCAGGCGCTCGCGATTGAAGGTGAGATGCGGGGCCTTGCTGTGGGCGGCGAGATCCGCCTCCGACGCCCAGGTCTCGTGGAACCAGAACACCCGCGGGTCTTCGTTGTCCCGGTGCAGGTCGTAGTTGAGGCAGCCCTTCTCCTCGAGCGTCGGCCCCACCTGCCAGCGGAGCAGTTCCTCGACCTCCGCTTCGTGCCCCTCCCGCGCTTCGACCCGGGCGAAGACCACCACGCGCATGCGACCGCCTCCACGTTTTTGACTTCCGCTTGACGTTACGCGACGAACCGTTGCCCGTCATCGGCCTTGCGCGGTCTCAGGCCGCAGGATCGAAGGGCAGATAGACGGTGAAGCGACTACCTTCGCCGAGGACGCTGTCGATGGCCAGATGGCCGCGGTGCCGGGCGACGATGTGCTTGACGATGGCGAGCCCGAGGCCGGTGCCGCCCAAACGCCGCGAGCGCGACGCGTCGACCCGGAAGAAGCGCTCGGTGAGCCGCGGGACCGCATCCGGCGGAATGCCTTCGCCGTAGTCGACGATGTCGACGGCGACGGCGGCGAGGCCGGCGAGCCGGCCCGCCCGCGGCGGCGCCTGCGCCAGCGCCTGGGCCCGGACATCGACCTTCTCGCCGCTCGCCCCGTATTTGAGGGCGTTCTCGATGAGGTTCGAGAACACCTGCTGCAGCTGGTCGGCGTCGCCCGGTACCTTCGGCAGCACGGCGGCGACGTCGAGACGCAGCGCGACGCCGACCTTGGCGGCGAGGCCGCTCTGCGCCGAGACGACGGCCTCGAGCCGCTCCGCCAGGTCCACCGGCGCTTGCGGGCGATCGAGCTCGACGAGCTCCACCTTCGACAGCGTCATGAGCTCACCGACCAGCCGGTTCATGCGGTCGGCCTCCGCCGCCATCGTCGCGAGGAAGCGCTCGCGCGCGGCCGCGTCCTCCTTGGCCGGGCCTTGAAGCGTTTCCAGAAAGCCGCGAATGGTCGTCAACGGCGTGCGGATCTCGTGGCTCACATTGGCGACGAAGTCGCTCATCATCTGCTGGCTGCGATGCTCCGAGGTCCGCTCGCGCAGCACGAGCAGAGCGAGCGGCGGCTCGCCGGGGATGCGCACGGGCTGGACCTCGATCTGGAAGCGGCGGCCGCTCGCGCGCGGCTCGGCGATCGTCAGCCGGCTCGGCAGATCGGCATCGAGAGCGGTCGTGACCGCCGCGAGGACGTCGGGATCGCGCATGATGCGCCGCAGCGGGCGGCCCACGAGGCCGGGGCCGAGGCGCTCCAGCGCAGCGCGGTTGGCGAACACGACGTTGCCCTTGGCGCTCACCTCCAAGAGCGGGTCCGGCAGCACCTCCATGAGCCGCTCCTGCAGCGCCTCCTCGGCCTCCTCCCGCTCGCGCCGCTGCTTGAGCCAGCGAAAAAAACGCCACAGGCCGGTGACGAACGCCTGGTCGACGACCCAGCCACCGCGCACCGGCGGCTCGCGATCCAATCCTTGCGGCCAGCTTGCGACGAGCTCGCAGAGCTCCTCGATCAAGCGCCGCCGCGCCACCGCCAGCGGCGCCGCCGCCAGCACCGCCAGCGCCGCACCGCCGAGCATGGCCGCGATGCTCCACCAGCCGAGCATCGCGCCTGCCAACAGCACGACCCAGGTCGGCACGGACCAGAGCGCGATCTCGCGCGCCAAGCGTCCGGGGTGCCGGCGGGCGCGGGGCGGTGGTACCTCGCCGACGGCCAGACGCCGCCGCGGCGGGGCCTCAGGCGTCGAGTTCGGGCCGATCGCGGTACTGATCGAGGGCCTCCGGGTTGGCGAGGGCTTCGGTGTTTTTCACGGCGCGTCCGTGGATGAGGTCGCGCACGGCGAGCTCGACGATCTTGCCCGACAGCGTCCGTGGGATGTCGGCCACCTGAACGATCCGGGCCGGCACGTGGCGCGGCGTCGCGTTCTCGCGAATGCGCCGCCTGATCCGCTCCTCGAGGGCCGGATCGAGCGTCGTCCCCTCGCGCAGCCGCACGAAGAGGACGACGCGGACGTCGCCCTGCCAGTCCTGGCCGACGCAGAGCGCCTCCATGACCTCGTCGATCTGCTCGACCTGCCGGTAGATCTCGGCGGTACCGATGCGCACCCCACCCGGGTTGAGCACCGCGTCCGAGCGTCCATGGATGATCATGCCCCCATGTTCGGTGATCTCCGCGAAATCCCCGTGACACCAGACGCCGGGAAAGCGGACGAAATAGGCGTTGTGGTAGCGGCTGCCGTCCGCATCGTTCCAAAAGGCGACGGGCATGCTGGGAAAGGGCGCGGTGCAGACGAGCTCGCCCTTCTCGCCGCGCACCGCCCGCCCCTGGTCGTCCCAGACGTCGACGGCGAGCCCCAGCCCGCGGCACTGGATCTCGCCGCGTCGCACCGGCAGGAGGGGGTTGTTCAACACGAAGCAGGAGACGATGTCCGTGCCGCCCGAGATCGACCCCAGCAGCAGCTCGGTCTTGATGGCGTCGTAGACGAAGTCGAAGCTCTCGGGCAGCAACGGCGAGCCGGTCGAGAGGAGCGAGCGCAATGCCCCGAGATCGCAGTGCGCGACCGGGCGCAGCCCCGACTTCTTCACGGCGTCGATGTACTTGGCGCTCGTGCCGAAGACGTTGATGCCTTCGGCTTCGGCCAACGCGAACAGCCGCTCCGGTCCCGGATGGAAGGGCGAGCCGTCGAAGAGCACCAGCGTCGCTTCGGCGGCGAGCCCCGAGGCGAGCCAGTTCCACATCATCCAGCCGCAGGTGGTGAAGTAGAAGAAGCGCTCGCCGGGCTTCAGATCGCCGTGCAGCCGGTGCTCCTTGAGATGCTGCAGGAGCGTTCCGCCGACGCCGTGGACGATGGCCTTGGGCTTGCCGGTGGTACCCGAGGAATAGAGAACGTAGAGCGGCTGGTCGAAGGGCACCGGCTCGAACGACGGCCGCGCCGCCGGGTCGACCGCGATCGCGTCGTAGGCCAGCGCGGCCGGGATCGCGCCGATGTCGGCCGCCGGGTCGAGGTAACGCACAACGAGGACGCGGCGCAGGGCCGGCAGGGCGCGGGCGACCTGCTCCACCTTGGCGCGGATGTCGATGCGGCGGCCGGCGTAGTGGTAGCCGTCGACGGCGACGAGGACCGTGGGCTCGATCTGTCCGAACCGGTCGAGCACTCCCTGGACGCCGAAATCCGGCGAGCAGGAGGACCAGGTGGCGCCGAGCGAGGCGGTCGCCAGCATGGCGACGACGGCCTCGGGTATGTTGGCGATGACGGCGGCGACGCGATCGCCCACGCCGACGCCCGAAGCCGCCAGCTCGTGCGCGACGGCGGCGACCTCCGCCTGGAGCTCGGCCCAGCTCAGCTCGCGGCGGCGGCCGTCCTCGCCGTGCGCGACGAGCGCCGGCGTCGCGTCGTCGCGGCGCAGGAGATTCTCGGCGAAATTCAGCCGCGCGCCGGGAAACCAGCGGGCGCCGGGCATCCGGTCGGCGTCGCGCAGGACCGCGGTGTAGGGGGCTCGGGCGCGCACGCCGAGATCCTGCCAGACCTGCTCCCAGAACGCTTCCGGCGCCTCGACGCTCGCCTGCCACAACGTCTCCCAGCCGTCGAGCGGCCGGCCGATCCGCCGGGCGAAGCGTTCCCCGAAGCTGGCCATTGCCGTCTTCGCCGCGTCCTCAGGGCGGGGCTGCCACAGGATCGGGTTCATCGAAGCCTCCTTGATCGCCATCATCGGGGGCGATGCCGCAAGGGCTTCTTAACCGATACGCGCGACAAGAGGGAATCCTCAGACGCCGGCCGCGTCCGGCACGGGAGACCTCATGCGCGCGCTCGCGCTCCTCGCCCTCGCGGCGCTCCTCGCGGTCGCTGCCTGCCGTTCGATCGACGACGGGTTCCGGCTCGTTCGCGCGCCGGACCTCACCCTCGTCGAACTCGTTCTCGACGAGGGCGAGGACGCCTTCGACGAGGCGATGGCCATCATCCGCCTCGACAACCCCAATGCCTGGCGCATCGCCGTCGACGTCATCACCTTCGAGATCGAGCTCAACGGCACACGCCTGGGACGCGCCAGCGCCGGCCGCGACGTCTTCGTCCCTGCGGCGGGGCGTCGCGAGATCGACCTGCTCTTGCGCTATCCGCGCACATCCGCCACCGCCACGCTACGGCGCCGACCGCCGCCGCGGGGCGTCGGCTACGTGGTCGCCGGCACGATCAAGATCGTCGCCCCGGGACTCGACCTTCTGCCGTTCCGGCTCGAAGGGCGTTGGCCCGAGCGCTGAGGGCGAGCGCCGCTCAGGTATCCTTCGGCTGCTCGGCGCTGTCGGAAACGGGCGACACCTCGGGATCGGGCGCGATCTCGGCGGCGGGCTCCGGCGCGGCCTCGCCCGACCGCTCACCGACGGATACGGTCTCGGCGACACGCAGCAGGCTCGCCGGGTCGACATCGCCCGACAACGCGTAGAGCAACTTGCCGCTGCGCCAGAAGAGAGACGCGTGCTGCGGGTTGATGCTGGTCGCCAAGCCCTGTCGATCGGCACCGAACGCCGCGACCGTCAGCGCGAGAGGTGCACCCGAGGTGCCATCCGCCGGCTCGTAGGCAAACCGGATCACCGGCCCGTAGGCGGTCAGCGCCGCCCGCCCGTCCACGAGTTGGTAGCCCACGGACTGCAGGTTCGGCGGGTGGACCGCGACCTTCGCCGCGCTGCCGTCGAACCAGGCGGCTTGATCGGGCGTGATCGCGTCGGCGGCGGCGGGCATGGGCGCGGGCGCGGCGTCGGTCAGCGACGGCGTCGGCGCCACCGCCTGCGGGAACACCGCGACCAGCGGCATGGGCGCGTCGGCGTGCATCCATTGCCGCATGTTCCAGCCCGCCGCACCGGCGCCGAGCACGGCGAACGCGGCGACGCAAGCCGCCGCCGCGCGGCGGATCGCGCGGCCGCGCCGCAGGCCAGCGGCGAGGTTCAACGCCGCGGGCGGCAGCATCGTGTCCTCGACGCGGCGCGGGTAGAGCGCCTGCAAGGCGACGTTATGGCGCTGGTACTCGCAGGTGCGCGTGTACGCCTCGGGATCGCCGGCGAGCAGGGCCGCGACGGTGGCGCGCTCGCTCGGCGTGGCGTCGCCGTCGACGAAACGGTGGAGAATGGCGTCCACGCTCTGCTGGCCATGCTGCTCGTTGTGCGAAGTCATGACGGTTTCCGCTTGGATACGGGCTCCGGCATACGCCGAGCCTGCATGAGCTCACGTAATTGACGGCGGCCGCGCGACAACCGCGACATCACGGTCCCGATCGGCACGTCGAGCACGCGGGCGACCTCGGCGTAGCTCAGCCCCTCGAGGCCCACGAGCAGGATCACCTCGCGCTGCTCGTCACCCAGGCAGGCGAGGCTGCGCGCGAGGTCGCGCAGCTCCAGCCGGCCGTCCTGGCTCGCCGGCGCCGCCGGGTGGTGGATGATGTTGTCGATGTCGACCATCACCGGGGCGCTCCGGCGCGAGCGGTACTGGTCGACGTAGAGGTTGTGCATCACCGCAAAAAGGTACGATCGCAGATCGCGGACCGGTGCCCAGGGCCGCAGGCGGGCCAACGCGCGAACGAGGCTCTCCTGGACGAGATCCTCGGCGTCGACCGAAGCGCCCAGCAGCGCCCGAGCGTAGCGCCTGAGACCCGCGATATGCGTGACCAGAGCGCGCTCCAGGGCATCGTTCGGTTGGACGGGCCGAGCATCTTCGTGGTCCACGTACCCTCGCTCCAGCTGGTATCTTCAACGACGAGCGAACGCTCGCAACATTCCACGCCGTCAGCCGCGCAGGAGGAATTCACGCCCGACCTTGACCCGAGGAACGCCATCATAGTCGATCACATCCGCGGTGGCATAGGTCTCCGTCCACCGCTCGGGCAAATAAGAGCCCGTGCCGATGATATCGATCGGTGCCCGCACGCTCGCCATCAGCTTGCACTTCTCGGGTCCGAAGCCGGAGCTGGCGATGATCCGGACCCGATCGAAGCCGGCCTCGTCGAGGCGCTCACGCAGATGGAAGATGGCCGCCGCGGTGACGCCGGTACCGGTCAGCCAGCGCAACTCACGCTCGGTTCGGTAGGTGCGGATGGCGTCTGGCGCGTGGCGCTCCAAGACGGCGTAGGCGGCGGCGGTGTCGAGGTCCTCGATGAACCGCCCGCCGTGCGTGTCGAGCCGGATGCCGAGGCGCCCGTCGCGGGCCATGGTCTCGAACGTGCGGCAGACCTCGAGGGAGTCGGTGATCTCGCGGCCGAAATAGTCGACGAGCACGTAAAGCGGGTCGTCGGGAAACGTCGCATGGTACATCTCGGCCGCACGCAGCGTGCTGCCGGCATAGCCGATGAGCGCATGCGGCATCGTGCCGAGGCCCTGCTCCTGGCCGAAATAGTGCGCCGTGGCGTCGTTGGCCGAGCCGATGAAGCCCTTGGCGTTGCGCTCGCGCTGCGCGCGCGCCGAGCCCACGCTGGCGGCATAGGCCATCATGTCGGCCATCGGCGCGCCGGCGCAATGGCGCGCGTCCATGGCCAGAAAGCCGACATAGGGCAGATCCGTGCACATCGTGTAGGCGTTGAACGCCGCGACGCAGGGAGGCCCCAGCTGCTGCAGAAACAACGTCTCCAGATCCGCGAGCGCGCGAAACGACCCGCTGAGGTACATCAGCGGCTCGCCGGCGCCGACCCAGGCTCCCTCGGCGAACTGCAGCTCGATGTCGAAGGCGGTCCCGCGCGTCGCCGCCATCGATTCGAGCCAAGCGACGGCGAGCCGCGGGCAGAAGATCACCGGGCGCCGCATGAACACGGCGTAGGTCACCCGCGCGTCGCCGAAGCGGCCGACGATCTGCCGCGTCTTCAAGAAATACTTGTCGGTGAAGCGGGAGACGTCGTCGGCCATGTGCGGCTCGCCCCTACGAGGCTTCGCGCAGCGGCGCCCGATCGGCCCGCAGCGCCTCGGCGGTGAGGAAGGCGAGCTCGAGGCTCTGCTGAGCATTGAGCCGCGGGTCGCAATGGGTGTGGTAGCGGTCGGCGAGCGCCTCGTCGGTGATCGCCTGGGCGCCGCCGGTGCACTCGGTCACGTCCTCGCCGGTCATCTCGACGTGCAGGCCGCCGGCATAGGAGCCTTCGGCATGATGGACGTCGAAGACGCGCCGCACCTCCGCCAGCACCCGCTCGAACGGGCGTGTCTTGTAGCCCGACGACGACTTGACCGTGTTGCCGTGCATCGGATCGCAGGCCCAGACCACCGATCGCCCTTCGCGCTGCACGGCGCGCACCAGCCGTGGCAGCCTGGCCTCGACCTGGTCGGCGCCGAAGCGGGTGATGACGGTGAGCCGGCCCGGCTCGTCCGCCGGGTTGAGCCGGTCGATGAGCCGCAAGAGGTCGTCGGGCTCGAGCGACGGTCCGGCCTTGAGGCCGATCGGGTTGGCGATCCCTCGGCAGTATTCGATATGGGCGCCGTCGAGCTGGCGCGTCCGATCGCCGACCCAGACCAGGTGCGCCGAGGTCGCATACCACTGGCCGGTGGTCGAATCGACCCGGGTCAGCGCCTCCTCGAAGCCCAACAGCAGCGCCTCGTGGCTGGTGTGGAAGGTCGTCCGCTGGATCGCCGGCGTGCTGACGTGCGAGACGCCGCACGCCTTCATGAAGGCGAGCGCGTCGGTGATCTGGTCGGCAAAGGCCTGGTAGCGCTGCCCCTGCGCCGAGCGCTCGCAGAAACCGAGGTTCCAGGCGTGGACCCGCTCCAGCGAGGCGAAGCCGCCCTCGGTGAAGGCGCGCAGGAGGTTCAAAGTCGCCGCCGCCTGAGCGTAGGCCTGGAGCTGGCGGCGCGGCTCGGGCGTCCGGGCCGAGTCGTCGAACGCCAGCCCGTTGACGATGTCGCCCCTGTAGCTCGGCAGCTCGCGCACGCCTTGCGTCTCCATGGGCGCCGAGCGCGGCTTGGCGAACTGGCCCGCCATGCGGCCGAGCTTCACGACCGGCAGGCCCGCCCCATAGGTCAAGACGACCGCCATCTGCAGGATCACCCGCAGCGTGTCGCGGATCTTGTCGGCGTTGAAGTCGGCGAAGGCCTCGGCGCAGTCGCCGCCCTGGAGGAGGAACGCGCGTCCGGCCGCGACCTCGGCGAGCTGGGCCTTGAGCGAGCGCGCCTCGCCCGCGAACACCAGGGGCGGATAGCTCGTGAGCTCGCGCTCGACAGCGGCCAACGCCGCTTGATCCGCATAGTCCGGCAGTTGCTGCGCCGGGTGCGAACGCCAGCTCGCCGGATGCCAGCTCGGGTCCATCGCCTGCTCCTCCTCGGGGCCTCCTCCCCGGATGGAGCGGTCTAGCTCAGGCCCCGCCCCGGCGCCACCCGTTCTTGGCACGCTGGTCCGGCGCACCTCGCGAGCGCGTCAGCGGTCGAGACCACCGAGACTCACGTACTTGATCTCGAGGTAGTCATCGAGGCCGTACTTCGAGCCCTCGCGGCCGAGGCCGCTCTCCTTGAAGCCGCCGAAGGGCGCCACCTCGGTCGAGACCACCCCGTCGTTGACCCCGACGATGCCGACCTCGAGCGCCTCGGCGACCCGCATCACCCGGCCGAGGTCGCGGGCGTAGAAGTAGCCGGCGAGCCCGACGTCGCTGGCGTTGGCCATGGCGATCGCCTCCGCCTCGCTCGTGAAGCGGAAGATCGGCGCCACCGGCCCGAAGGTCTCCTCGTGCGCGATCAGCATGTCCTGGGTGCAGTCGGCGAGCACCGTCGGCTGGAAGAAGAGCGAGCCGGCCTGGTGGCGCCCGCCACCCGTGACGACCGTGGCGCCCTTGCCCACGGCATCGGCGATGTGCTCCTCGACCTTGTCGATGGCCGACGGCTCGATCAGCGGGCCCACCTGCACGCCGCTCTCGGTGCCGTCGCCGACCTCGAGCTCGGCGACCTTACGGGCGAAGGCCTCGGCGAAGCGGTCGTGGATGCCGGCCTGGACGTAGAGCCGGTTCATGCAGACGCAGGTCTGGCCGGCATTCCTGAACTTGCAGGCGATCGCGCCGTCGACCGCGGCGTCGAGGTCGGCGTCGTCGAAGACGATGAAGGGCGCGTGCCCGCCGAGCTCCATCGAGACCTTCTTCACCGTGTCGGCACACTGCTTCAAGAGGACCTTGCCGACCGCGGTGGAGCCGGTGAACGAGATCTTGCGCACCGTCTTGCTGGAGGTCAGCTCGCCGCCGATCGCGGACGAGCTGCCGGTGAGCATGTTGACGACGCCCTTGGGCATGCCCGCGCGCTCGGCGAGTTCCATCGTCGCCAGGGCCGTCAACGGCGTGAGGCCGGCGGGCTTGATGACGACCGTGCAGCCGACGGCGAGCGCCGGCGCGCACTTCCTGGTGATCATCGCCATCGGGAAGTTCCAGGGGGTGATCATGCCGCAGACGCCGACGGGCTGCTTGAGCGCGAGGATGCGCCGGCCCGGGAACGGCGACGGGATGGTGTCGCCGTAGACGCGCTTGGCCTCCTCGGCGAACCACTCGACGAAGGCCGCGCCGTACGTCACCTCGCCCTTGGCCTCGGCGAGCGGCTTGCCCTGCTCCAGGGTCATGAGCATGGCGAGGTCGTCGGCGTTCGCCACGAGCAGATCGTACCAGCGGCGGAGCACCGCGGCGCGCTCCTTGGCGGTCGTCTTCGACCAACTCGCGAAGGCCGCGTCCGCCGCCGCGATCGCGCGCCGCGTCTCTGCGGCGCCGCACGACGGCACCTCCGCCAGCCGTTCACCGTCGGCGGGGTTGCAGACCGCGAAGGTCGCACCGCTGTCGGCGCCGATCCAGGCGCCGTCGACATGGCAGCGGTCCTTCAAGAGCGAGGGATCGTCGAGCCTGTGGCGAGGATCCTTGAGCGCGGTCGCCATGGGTGCCTCCTCGATGGTTGCGCGGGGCTGGGCTGGTTGCGCCGGGCTGGCGTCGTGAGCGCTCGACCGGCGCTTCACACCTTCCGAGTGCATCGTAAAATCGTCGAATGTGCAAGGCGCCACCGCGTCCAGCCAGAGGCCTCTCGGTCCGGTCATGCCCAACGCTACGACTTAAGTTGAACGGAACCTCGTCGCTCGCTCGACTAAGATGTCTTAAATACAATGTTGATCAGGGAAATTGGCAATGGACACGCTCGAACAGGGTAACACGGGTATTCAGGCGCCGGCGTGCTTTCGCGCCCGCTACGGCAACTTCATCAATGGCGAGTTCCGCGAGCCGGTCGCGGGCCGTTACTTCGACAACGTGTCGCCGGTGACGGGGC
>CAYZSE010000119.1:0-10397 GCA_964481035.1 uncultured Geminicoccaceae bacterium
CCGGCGAGGATGAGGAGCGCCATGAACGGCGTCGTCTTCCAGACGTCGACGGCGATGACTGCGGCCATGGAAAGCTGAGGGTCGGCGAGCCAGGCCCAGGGCTCGCTGGCGAGCCCGAGCGTCAGCATGATCTCGTTCACGACGCCGTAGACGTCGTTGAACATCCAGCGCCACATCTGCGCCGAGACGACCGTGGGGATGGCCCAGGGGATGAGGATCGCCGCCCGCAAGAGGCCGCGGCCCTTGAAATGCTCGTGCAGCGCGAGCGCGATCAAGAGCCCCAAGACCGTCTCGATCGAGACCGAGACGACGGTGAAGAAGACCGTGTTCCAGACCGAGCGCCACCAGTCCGGGTCGGTCATGAGGAACTGGTAGTTCAACAGGCCGACGAACCTGGCGGCGCTGAGATCGGCGAGGTTGGCATCGGTGAAGCTGAGCGCGATCGTGCGCGCGAGCGGCCAACCCGCCACGAGCAGGAGCACGACGATCATCGGGGTGAGAAAGAGCCAGGCGCTCTTGCGCCGCTGGCGCGTCAGCTCCGAGGTCCCTACCGGCGCGGTGATGCGCGGGGTCTGGTCCGTCGCTTCCGTCGCTTCCGTCGCCGCCACCGGCACCTGGCCCTTGGTCATGCTCGCGGCCCGCTACCAGGTCCGCGACAGGCGGGCGAGGCGGCGTTCGAGCTGGGCGAGCGAATCGGCGGCCGTCGCCGAGCCGTTGAGCGTGTTGTGCACGGCGTTCCAGAACTCCGTCGAGACCTGGTTGTAGCGCGTGCCGGTCACGCCCGAGGGCCGGGCCACGGCGCTGGTGAAGGTCGCGAAAAGGTCTCCGAAGAAGGGGTTGGCGGCGAGCACCTCCTCGTCCTCGTAGAGGGCGGCGATGGTCGGGTTGTAGGCACCCTCGACGGCCCGGCGCTTCTGCTCGTCATAAGAAACGAGGAAGGCCACGAGGTCCATGGCCTCCGCCTGCATGCTCGAATACTTGGAGACGGCGAGGTTCCAGCCGCCGAGCGTGCCGGTGTGCCGGGCGCCGTCGCCGGCGCCCATGGGCAGGGCCACGACCCCGACCTTGCCGGCCACCGGGCTGCCCTCGGCGTTGGCGAGCGCCCAGGCGTAGGGCCAGTTGCGCATGAACACCGCGTGCCCGGCCTGGAAGACGCCGCGCGCCTCCTCCTCCTGGTAGGACAGCACGCCCTGCGGCGCGATCGTGTTGATCCACGACGCCGCCTCCTCGAGCGCGGCGACGGTACTCGGGTTGTTGACGGTGACCTCGCCGGCGTCGTCGACGATGGTTCCGCCGCCGTGGCTGTGGATCCACTCGAGCGCGTTGCAGGTCAGCCCCTCGTAGGCGTTGCCCTGAAAGACGTAGCCGAGCATCCGCTCGTTGCCGGCGGCCCGCTCGGCGTCCTGGATCTCCCGCGCGATCGTCGCCATCTCCTCCCACGTGGTCGGTGGCGCGTGCCCCTGCTGCTCGAGCAGGTCGGCGCGGTAGTAGAGGACGCCTGCGTCCGTGAACCACGGCATCGCCTTGAGCTCGCCGTCGATCGTATTGTTGTCGACGATGGTCTGGAAGTGCTCATCGAGCACGTCGTCGCCTAAGGCCGGGCCGAGGTCGATGAAGTGGTTGCCGAGAATGCCCGGCCAGATGACGTCGATCTGATAGACGTCGATGTCGTCGCTGCCGGAGGCGAGGATCTGCTGGTAGAGGGCGAGGCGCTCGCTCGTCGAGTTGGGCGTCGAGACGACGGTGACCGGCACCCCGGACTGCGCGGACCAGGCGGCCACGCCCTCTTGGCACAGCTCCAGCTCCTGGCCGACGGCGCCGCACGAGATGGCGAGCTCCTGCGCTCTCGCCTCGCCGGTCGCCGCCACGGCGAGCATGCTCGCGCTCGCGATCAGCCCCCATGCGACGACGGGTGGTCTCCTGCTCATCGTTCCTTCCCCTGATCCGGTGACACCCGCTTGATCGGTAGGGTAGCCCCCATCCGACCACCGAGACAACCACCGGGCCGTGAAAACCAAACGGCCCCGAAACGGTCGAGCGTCGTGCGGTTGTCGGTGGCGCGCGATGCCGATAGCCTCATGGCCACCAGCCAGGGAGCGGGACATGCGCGTCGCGGTTTTCGGCGGGACCGGCTTCGTCGGGCTCAACATCGTCGAGCGGCTGCTCGCCGCGGGCGACGACGTCGTCGCCTTCGACCGCAATCCCCTGCCGGACAGGGCGCTCGCCGAGCTCGGCCGCCTCGGCGGCGCGCTGCAGACCGTCACCGCGAGCATCGACGAGGAGGACGCGGTCGGGCGTGCCGTGGCCGGCGCCGATGCCGTGGTCTATGGCGCGGCCGTCACCCCCGATGCCGCCCGCGAGGCCGCCGATCCCCGATCGGTCCTGGCGGTCAATCTCATGGGCTGGCTCGGCGTGCTGGAGGCGGCGCGGGCGGCAGGCGTCGGGCGCATCGTCGGCTTGTCCTCGGCGAGCGCCTACGGCGAGGCGGCGTTCGGCGCCAACGCGCTCGACGAGGTGGCGACACGACCCGACCCGCGCACCTTGTACGCGATCAGCAAGGTCGCCAGCGAGCGGGTCGGCGCTCGGCTCGCCGCGCTCTGGGATCTGGACGTCCGCAGCGTTCGGCTGTCCGCCGTCTTCGGCCCGTGGGAGCGCGCAACCGGGGTGCGCGACACCTTGAGCCCGCCCTTCCAGGTGATGCGCGCGGCGCTCCGGGGCGAGCCCGTCCGGCTGGAGCGCAGCGACGTGCGCGACTGGGTCTACGCCCCCGATGTGGCCCGGGCGGTCGAGGCGCTGCTGCGCCGCGACGAGCCGCGCTTCGACCTCTACAACATCGGGCCCGGCCGGACTTGGGACCTGCTGCAGTGGGCGAGCGAGTTGAAGCGGTCCTTTCCGGGGCTCGAGCCCGCGGTCGATCCCGGGGCGCCGACCATCGCCGCGCACGCGCCGCTGGCGCGGCGACCGCTGCGCGTCGAGCGCCTGCGCGAAGACCTCGGCATCGACGACATGCTCGGCTGCGCCGCTTCCGCCGACCATTATGCGACGTGGGCGCGAGCCCATGCGTCGCTGCTGACGGGGTGAGGGCGGCAGCGCTACCGGCTCGTCGAGGAGCGGCGGGTCGGGCGGTCCGCCCGGATCCGACCACCCGAGGCCAGTCTCACGACGCGGCGACCGCGGCGGGCTCCTCGCGGGCGAGCCAGACGGCGGTGTCGTGGAACACCGCGCCGCGCGCCGGCCGCGCCGGATCGGCGCTGATCAGGCGGTTGATTCCGACGCCCTCGATGAAGGCGGCGTTCGGCCAGATGCTCTCGATGGTGAGGGTGCCCGCGAGCCCGCCCTCGCGGCGCTCGGCGTGCAGCAGCACGGAGCCCAGGCGGTTACCGATGCGGACCCGCTCGCCATCGGCGATGGCGAGGCGGTCGGCGTCCTCGGGATGGATCAGCAAGGTCGGGCGCGCCATCTTGCGCCGGCTGGTCGCGGTCTCGGTGAAGCTGGTGTTGAGGAACTCCCGCGCCGGGCCGGCGACGAGGCGGTAAGGGTGGTCGGCGGTCCGCTCGTCGGTGATCGCCGCGTGATCGGGGAAGGCGGAAAGGCCCGCCGCGTCGACGCCGAGCTCGGCCCAGGGGGCGCGAAAGCGGAACTTGCCCGACGGGGTCGGAAAGCCGTCGAGAAAATGGGCCGTACGGAAGTCGGGCGCGAGGTCGTGGCCCTCCTCGGCGAGGATGGTCTCGAAGCTCGGCATGCCGGAGGCGCGCAACGTCGCCTCGACGATCGCCCTCGCGTCCAGCTCGAAGCCCGGGTGCCGCGCGCCGACGCGCTTGGCGATCTCGCAGATCACCCAGTGGTTCTCCCGGCACTCCGCCGGCGGGGCGAAGCGCTTGGGGCTGACCTGCAGGATCGTGTGGCCCGAGGCCCGGTAGATGTCGTCGTGCTCGAGGAACATCGTCGCCGGCAGCACGAGGTCGGCGCGTTGCGCCGTATCGGTCATGAACTGCTCGTGCACGGCGACGAACAGGTCCTCGCGCGCGAGACCGGCGTGGACGCGGTCGAGCTCGGGCGCGACGCAGGCGGGGTTGACGTTCTGGATCAGCATGGCCTCGACCGGCGGGCCGTCGTGCAACGCCGCAGCGTCGCCCGTGAGCACCCGGCCGATCGCCGACATGTCGAGCATCCGCACGCGCGGATCGCGGACGTCGTCACCCGAGATCAGCGTCGGATCGAGTGTGAAGAGGTCGCCCTGGTTGTAGAGCGCACCGCCGCCCTCGACGGTCCAGGCGCCGGTGACCGCCGGCAGGCACGCCGCGGCGTGCATGCTCATCGCCCCGTTGCGCGAGCGGGTGAAGCCGAAGCCGAGGCGTAGGTAGCTGCGCTTGGTCTGGCCGTAGAGCCTGGCGAAGTTTCGGATGGCCTCGGGCGCGAGCCCGCAGATGCCGCCGGCCCATTCGGGGGTGCGCGCCGCCAAATGGTCGCGCAGGCCGCGGGGATCGTCGGTGTAGCGCTCCAGGTAAGCCCAATCGGCCAGGCCCTCGGCGAACAGCACGTGCATGACGCCGCAGGCCAACGCCGCGTCGGTGCCCGGCCGCACCGGCAGGTGCAGGTCGGCCTGCTCGGCCGTGGGCGAGCGGTAGGGATCGACGACGACCAGCTTCGCCCCCTGCCTTCGCGCCAGGGTGATGTAGCTCATCAGCTGCACCTGGGTCGCCACCGCGTTCAGGCCCCAGAGCACGACCACCTCGGACTTGGCGATCTCGGTGGCATCGACGCCCCAGCGCCGGCCCGCGCCGGCGTTCCAGCCGGTCGTCGCGATGCGGGTGCAGATGGTGTCGTCCTGGCCCGAGTAGCGCTTGGCGTGGCGCAGGCGGTTGATCCCGTCGCGCTGCACGAGGCCCATGGTGCCCGCATAGTAGTAGGGCCAGACGGCCGCGGCGCCGTGCGTCCGTTCGGCCTCGAGGAACTCTTCGGCGATCCGGTCGAGCGCCTCGTCCCAGGAGATCGGCGCGAAGCGGCCGGAGCCTTTGGCGCCGATCCGCGCCAGCGGTCGCCGCAGCCGCTCGGGGTGGTGCATGCGCTCGGCGTAGCGTGCCACCTTGGCGCAGATGACACCCGCGGTGTAGCGATGGCGCTTGTTGCCACGAACGCGACCGAGCGTGCCGTCGGCCTTGCGCTCAAACTCCAGCGCGCAGACGCTCGGGCAATCGTGCGGGCAGACGGCGGTCTCGGCCATGAGATACCCTCGGTGTTAGGGTCGCACCCGGGTTTTCGGGCCTGCCATGACGGCCGTCAAAGCCTTATCTTACCAATTGTGGTAACGAGAATGCGCCCGTAGCGGCACCGGAGCGGCGACGGGGGATGTCCCGGGAGGTTCGTGCGATGACGGCGTTCGACGACAGACTGCAGGCGGAGCTGGCCAAGTTCCAGCACGACATGGAGTTCGAGTTCCGGGTGCGCCTGCGCCGTAACAAGCTGTTCGCGCTGAAGGTAGCGAAGGCGCTGGGCTTCGACGACGCCCAAGCGCTGGACTACGCCAAGGCGGTCGTGCTCGCCGACTTCCGCCAAGTCGGCGACGCGCCGGTTCTCGCCAAGGTCGTCGAGGACCTGCGGGCCCAGGGCTCGCCGATCGACGAGGTGGGCTTGCAGCGGGACCTCGAGCACTTCAAGGCCGAGGCGCAACAGCAGGTGATGCAGGAATGAGCGAGGACGGGAACCGCCCCGAGGCGCCACGCCCGGGCGAGGCGAGGCGCGGCGAGCGGCTCGCGGACGAGCGTCGGCCGCGGTCGCAGCCGCCAGGCGAGCGCGGCGGACCCAAGGGTCCAGAGCCGACGCGCTTCGGCGACTGGGAGAAGAACGGCCGCTGCTCCGACTTCTGAGCGGTGCACCTGCCGATCGTCGCCCACCCGGCCTACAGCGTGCCGCTGCCGGCCGGCCACCGGTTTCCGATGCCGAAGTTCCACGCGTTGCAGCGCGCGCTGGAACACCTGCACCTGGTCGGTTCGGTCAACCGCTTCGTGCCCGATCTGGCCCCGCGGCCATGGCTGGAGTTGATCCACACGCCGGCTTACGTCACGGCGATCCTGACCCACTCGCTGCCGCCCGCGGCCGAGCGACGCCTGGGGCTGCCGGTCAGTCCCGCGCTCGCCGAGCGCGCCCGGGCCGCTACGGCCGGCACGCTGCTCACGGCACGCCTCGCCCTGGAGCACGGGCTGGCCTGCAATACCGCCGGCGGCAGCCACCACGCCTTCGCCGATGCCGGCACGGGCTTTTGCGTCTTCAACGATGTCGCCGTGGCGGCCGCGGTTCTGCTCGCCGAGGGCCGGGTGCACCGCGTTCTCGTGGTCGATCTCGACGTCCATCAGGGCGATGGCACCGCGGAGATCTTCCAAGGCGATCCCCGCGTCTTCACCCTCTCGCTCCACTGCGCCACCAACTTCCCGGCCCGCAAGAAGGCGAGCGACCTCGACCTCGCCCTGCCGCGCGCTCTCGACGACGACGGCTACCTCGAGGCGCTCGAGGCGACCTTGCCCGCCGTCCTCGACACGTTCGCGCCGGATCTCGTCTTCTACAACGCGGGCGTCGACCCGCACCGCGACGATCGCCTCGGCCACCTGGCGCTCAGCGACGGCGGGCTCGCCGCCCGCGACGCTTCCGTCATCGCCCTGACGACATCCCGCGGCGTCCCGCTCGCGGGCGTCATCGGCGGCGGCTACGACGACGATCCCGACCGGCTCGCCTTGCGCCACGCCATCCTGCATCGCACGGCGAGCCGCGCCATCCGGACGCTCGGCTGAGCGGCCTACTCGCCGCTTTCCCGCGCGCTGTCGACGAGCATCGCGAGCGCGTCGAGGTCGCGGATGACCAACGCCCCGGTCGCCTTGCCGAGGATGCCCATGCGGGTCAGGGTCGAGATCTCCCGCGACACCGTCTCGCGCTGGGTGCTGATGCGGCTCGCGATCGACGCATGGGTCGGGGCAGGGCGGATGACGATGGGGCCGTCGCCGTCGCGCTCGGCCGTCTCGGCAAGGCGCAGCAACTCGGCCTGGACGCGATGGCGGGCGACCAGCGTCGTGAACTCGAACACGCGGTCGGACAGTTGCCGCACGAGGAAGCAGAGGTGCTGGAGCACCGCATCCATGACCGCGGGCGACCGCGCCATCGCGTCCTTCACGGTCGCGACGTCGAAGGCGGCGATGCGGGCGCGCTCGAGGGCGACGATGCTGGCCGAGCGCGGCCGGCCGTCGATGGCGGCGATGAGGCCGATGGCGGTGCCGGCGGGCTGGTCCCGGAACGAGACCTCCTGGCCCCGCGGTGACAGGAGGGTGGCGCGCACGCTGCCGTCGAGGACCGCGAAGATCTCGCCGCCGACGTCGTCCTGGTCGACGATCGTCGTGCCGGCTTCCGCGCTGAAGGTGCGCGCCCGGCCGGCGAGCAGGCCCAAGGTCGCGTCGTCGGCGCCTTCGAAGATGTCGATCTCGGCGAGACGTTCGACCAGCGCTTTCGGCGGCATGATTCTGTTCTCCCGTTTCTCGTCGTGGCACGCGGCCGCGACCCTTGTCCGGTCCGCTCGCCGTGTCATGCTCCCGCGGCGCACGGGCCCTGTGGAGAGCGCCGATGCACCACCTGTTCTATGAGACGACGACGGGTGCCCACAAGCGCACGCTACTGCGAGGTTGCTGAGATGCCGCTCGCCCTCGCGCATCACGATTGGGGCGGTGCCGGCGAGGCCGTGCTGGTCATGCACGGCCTCTTCGGGTCCGGGCGCAACTGGCAGCGCATCGGCCGCCGGCTCACCGACCGGCGGCGGGTCGTCGGCGTGCACCTGCGCAACCACGGTGAGAGCCCGTGGGCGGACGGCATGAGCTACGCCGACATGGCGGCCGACGTCGTGCGGCTGATGGACGACACGGGGCTCGAGCGGGCCGCCCTGGTCGGCCATTCAATGGGCGGCAAGGTGGCGATGGTGGCGGCGCTCGCCGCACCGGAGCGGGTGAGCCGGCTGGTCGCCGTCGACATCGCGCCCGTCCGTTACGACCACAGGCACCGGCTGGAGATCGACGCCATGCGCGGGCTCGATCTCGAGGCGATCCGCTCGCGCGCCGATGCGGACGCGGCGCTCGCGCGGTCGATCCCCGATGCCTCGCTTAGGGCCTTTCTTCTGCAGAACCTGGCGAGCGGTGAGCACGGCTACCGGTGGCGCTGCAACCTCGAGGGCATCGCCGCTCACATGGATGAGCTCACCGACTTTCCGGCCACGGCAGGGCGGTTCCCCGGCCCCGCGCTCCTGCTCGCGGCCGGCCGCAGCGACTATGTCGACGACGCCGGCCGCGCCGCGATGCGCGCGCGGTTCCCACGGACCCGCCTGGTTCATTGGCCCGAGCAGGGCCACTGGCCGCATGTCGAGCGCCCTGACGACATGGCCGCGTTGCTTGCCGATTTTCTCGGTGGGCCGGCTTGAAGAGGTTGCCGACCTGCCTGAACCACCCTCTTCGAGGCTTCCCGACCGCGAGGGAACGATGCCATCGGGCCGACGGTCGGGGGTGCGGGATGGGCGTAGATCAACCTCACCGGGAAACGCGCTAACCCCCGGTCACGCTCATGTGCCGGCCGACGGCTGGGGCCTTGCGGCGGCGGTCGATGACGAAGTCGTGACCCTTGGGCTTGCGCGAGATACCCTCGCGAATGGCCTCGACGAGCTTCTCGTCGCTCGTCGAGGCGCGCAGCGCCGCGCGCAGGTCGGCCGCGTCCTCCTGGCCGAGGCACATGTACATCGTGCCCGTGCAGGTCACGCGCACGCGGTTGCAGCTCTCGCAGAAATTGTGGCTCATGGGCGTGATGAAGCCCAGCCTTCCGCCGGTCTCCTCGATGCGGACGTAGCGCGCGGGCCCGCCCGTCGCGTAGGGGATGTCGGTGAGCGTCCAGCGCTCGGCGAGCCGCGCGCGGACGCGCGAGAGCGGCAGGTACTGATCGGTCCGGTCGCCGTCGATGTCGCCGAGCGGCATGGTCTCGATGAGGGTCAGATCGAAGCCCTCGGCACCGCACCAGGCGATCATCCGGTCGAACTCGTCCTCGTTGGTGCCCTTGAGTGCCACGGCGTTGAGCTTGACCCGCAGCCCGGCGTGCTTCGCCGCCTCGATGCCGGCCATGACCTTGTGGAAGTCGCCCCAGCGGGTGATCGCCTTGAACTTCTGGGCGTCGAGCGTGTCGAGCGAGACGTTGACCCGGCGCACGCCCGCGGCGCTGAGCTCGCCCGCGAAGCGCTCGAGCTGGCTGCCGTTGGTGGTGACCGTGAGCTCGTCGAGGCCACGCCCGAGATACCGGCCGATGCCGCCGAAGAGCTGCATGACGTTGCGCCGCACCAGCGGCTCGCCGCCGGTGAGCCGGATCTTCCGCACGCCCAGCTTCACGAAGGCGCCGGCCAGCCGCTCCAGCTCCTCCAGCGTCAGCAGGTCGCGCTTCGGCAGGAAGGTCATCTGCTCGGCCATGCAATAGCCGCAGCGAAAATCGCAGCGGTCCGTGACCGAGATGCGGACGTAGCTGATCCGCCTCTGGAACGGATCGACGAGCGGCTTTGTCAACGTGGCCTTCCCTGTTCTTGCGTGCCCCCGATTTAGGGTATTTAGGAGCGGGGCGCGGCGTTGTGAACAGCGGTTGCCGAGGCCGCTCGGGGGACGAAGCTTGCGACTTCATTTCTGCGCCGCGGACACGCCCAAGGCACGGGCCGCCCTGCGCACGCTGGTCGAGCGCTACGGCCAGCACGAGGCGGCCGACGCCGACGTGCTCGTGCCCCTCGGCGGCGACGGCTTCATGCTCGAGACGCTGCACGGCACCATCGGCCAGCCGCGGCCGATCTACGGCATGAACCTCGGCACCGTCGGCTTTCTGATGAACGGCTACGGCGCCGCCGACCTCGAGGCGCGCATCGCCCGGGCCGCACGCACGCCGCTGCATCCCTTGCGCATGCGGGCCCTCATCGGCGACGGCTCGATCGAGGAGGGCCTCGCCATCAACGAGGTCTCGCTCTTGCGCGAGACCCGCCAGGCGGCGGCGGTCAGCCTGTTCATCGACGGCGTCGAGCGCATCAGCGAGCTGGTCTGCGACGGCCTCATCGTCTCGACGCCGGCGGGCTCCACCGCCTACAACCTGTCGGCGCACGGCCCGATCCTGCCGATCGGCGCCAAGCTCCTGGCGGTCACCCCGATCAGCCCCTTTCGCCCCCGCCGCTGGCGCGGGGCACTCCTGCCCGACACGGTGAAGATCACGGTCCGCGTCAACCAGGCCGACAAGCGCCCGGTCGCCGCCGTCGCCGACTACACCGAGGTGCGCGACATCTCCGGCGTCGAGGTCTGGCAGGACCGCGAGGTCACCCTCGAGGTCCTGTTCGACCCCGAGCACAACCTCGAGGA
>CAYZSE010000120.1:0-10214 GCA_964481035.1 uncultured Geminicoccaceae bacterium
TCGGCACCGCCGCGCTTCTGGCCAACGGGCTCTGCCTGCTGCTGCTCTGGGCCTACCGCTCGGGCGACAGTAACATGCGCTCGGTTTGGCTCTGCTCGCGCAACGACGTGGCCGGCAATGTCGCGGTGCTGCTCGCCGCCGCCGGTGTGTTCGGCACGGGCACGGGCTGGCCCGATGTGATCGTCGCCGGCATCATGGGCGGGTTGGCGCTCCAGGGAGCCGCCGTGGTCGTCAGGCATGCGCGCGCGGAATTTCGCGAGACACACGCCCCTGCGGCGATGAGCCTGCGGTAGCGGGTCGGCTGGCATCCGTGACCGTGACTGCATGAGGCCGACCGCGCCCTGACCGACAGCGCACCGCCTCGTCTCTTCGTGGCGCGCTGGCGGTCTTAGCGCAACGACCTGCCCTCGCGCCACACGGGCCGATCTCGGCCTTGCCGCGGGCTGCCGCTTCGCCGCCTCCCGGCGCGAGGCTGCGGTGCCGGTCCCCGGGTCAGACGGCGCGGCGCTTCCAGCCGGGGGCACCCGTGAGGTAGCCGTTGCACGGGCGGCCGGGCAGCGCCAGGGCCTCGAGGCGGCGGCTCGCCTCGTCGCCGGCGATCGCGCCGTCGAGCAGGGCGCGGAAGGTCATGGCGACGGCCGCCATGTCGAGGTCGTGCGGCGAGAGGCGCAGGCGGCGGATGCCGGCGGCGCGCAGCGCATCGGCGGCCAGGGTGGCGACCTGGACGGCGTGGCTCAGGGTCTGGATGCCGTTGACGGCGAGGAAGGGCCGGTCGTCGAGGGTGGCGACCGCCAGCCCGTCCGCGTCCTCGCCGCAGACGAACCGGCAGCCGTCCTTGGCTCGGCCGTGGGCGCGGGCATGGTAGCAGCGCGCCGAGACGGCGAGCGGCAGCCGGCCGAAGGCGAAAAGCTCGACCGCCACCTCGGGCACCGCCGCGGCGATGGTCCCGATCGCGTCGAGCGGCAGCTCGACCGGCGGGCACCAGCTCTCGCAGCCGCGCGCCCCGAGGATCCGCAAGGTCGCCTCGTTGTAGACGTTGACGAGCGGCCCCGCGGCGAAGGGCCGGCCGGCACGGTCGGCGAGCGCCCCCAGATCGTTGATCTCGACATGCGCGGCCTCGGCGGCGCCGCGACGCATCAGCGCCCGCTCGCGGTTCGTGATCGGCAGCGCCAAGAGCGAGGTGACGACGGTCTTGCCGGCGCGCTCGAGGCGCTCGGTGAGCTTCGGCCAGAGCTTGTCGGTGAAGGGCAGGCGCTTGCCGCAGACGACCTCGCCCAGATAGACGCGGTCGACCGGCGCCTCGTCGGCGACCATCGCGTAGAAGTCGTGGAGCCGCTCCGGCGGCCAATTGAAGAAGCAGGGGCCGAGCGCGAGCTCGATGCGTTCCCCGCTCATCGCCAGGCCTTCCCGTAGGCGCCGGTGGTCTCGCCGGCGCCCTCGGTGAGCCCCTCGAGCGCCGCCGAGACCCGATCCGCCGGCCGGCCGTCGGCGAGCGCCTCGACCGCCGCGCGAAAGGCACGGACCACGCGGGCGATGTAGGCCTTGCCGCGCTGGCGGCCCTCGATCTTGAGGGCGGTCACCCCCGCCGCCTGGAAGCCGGCGAGCAGGCTCGCCGCGTTGAGGCTGACGGGATCGGCGAAGATGTGGCTCTCCGCCCCCAGCGCCTTGAAGCGCCCCTTGCAGAGCGTCGGGTAGCCGGCCGGCGCGTCCGGCGCATAGCGGTCGATGGTGAAGCCGCCGAGCCGGGCCGCGAGGCACGACGGGCTCAAGGCGTAGCTCACCCGCGCCGGCGGCGAGCAGACGCCGTTGCGGTTCGGGCTCTCGCCGCAGGCGTAGGAGGAGAGCTGGCAGCGGCCTTCGGCCATGACGCACAGCCCGCCGAAGACGAAGACCTCGGTCTCGATGTCGATGGCGCGGTTGAGCTGGGCGATCTCCTCGACGGTGAGCACCCGCGGCAGGACGACCCGCTTCACCCCCCAGGTCTCGGCGTAGAAGCGGATCGCCTCGGGCGTGCCCGCCGCCGCCTGCACCGAGAGGTGGCGGCGCATCTCGGGATGCTTGGCGGCGGCGTAGTCGAGCACCGCCATGTCGGCGAGGATGACCGCGTCGGCGCCGGCATCGGCCGTCGTGTCGACGGCGCGGTGCCAGAGGTCGAGCGCACCGGGCCGGGCGAAGGTGTTGATCGCGACGAGCACCCTGGCGCCGCTGGCATGGGCGTAGCGCACCCCGTCTTGGAGCTCGCCCGGGGAGAAGTTGAGGCCCGGGAAGTTGCGCGCGTTGGTCTCGTCGCGAAAGCCGCAATAGACGCTATGGGCGCCGGCATCGACGGCGGCGCGCAAGGCCGCGGGCGTGCCGGCTGGGCAGACGAGCTCGAGCGGATCGGGACGGAGCGAGGGATGCAAGCGTTCAGGCCTCCCGCTCGTCGAAGGAGGACGGCGGCGCGCCGAGGACCCGGCGGGCGACACCGAGGCCGTCCTTGGCCACGCGGTCGACGAGCTTGGCGAGCACGCCCCGCAGGCCGGCGAGCTCGGCCGGGGTCAGCTCGGCGTTCTCGAGGGTGTTCCGGAGCGCCACGACCGCGCCCGTGTCGCCCTCGACGACCAGATCGCGGCTGAAGAAGAGCGCGTCGCCGTCGTAGGTGCCGTCGAGCAGGCCCAGCAGGACCAGAAGCGGCGCCTTGATGCGCGCGGCGGCGCTCGCCGCCTTTTCGGGCGGCACCACCCGGACCCGCGAGAACTCCCCGCTCGGGGCGATCAGGAAGGCGAAGGGCAGGTCGGTGGGCACGACCGCGATGTCGCGGTCCCCCAGGCTCTCCAGCCGCTCGAAGAGCTCGGGCCGGCGCCGGGCGAGATCACGGACGGCGCGGGTCAGCGCGAACGCCAGCGGAAAGCGCGGCAGAGGCGAGAGCAGTGCGGCGACCACGGCGGGGAGCGCACCCCGCGCGGCGGGCTTCGGCATCGAGCGCCTCCCGGGCAGACGGTCGTCGAGGCGTAGCGCTTGCGACGGCACTCTCCTTTGATCAGAATCAAGCGCGTCCGAGCGATTGCGCGATGGTATGATGCGGCAAGACATCGGAGGGGATCATGGCGGGACACGGGACGTTCACCTGGAACGAGCTGTTGACGCGCGACATCGAAGGCGCGAAGCGCTTCTACGCCGCGACGCTCGGCTGGCGCTTCGACGCGTGGGCGATGGCCGACGGCCGCACCTATTGGATCGCCAAGGCCGGCGACGACACGGTCGCCGGGCTCACGGACATGAACGACGAGGCGTTGGCGGATCTGGCGCCGCGCTGGTTCGCCTACGTCAAGGTCGACGACGTCGACGCCCGTGCGGCCGCCGCCGTGGCGCACGGCGGCACCTTGGTCCGAGACCCCTACGACATCCCTGAGGTGGGCCGGATCGCCGTCGTGCAGGACGCGACGGGGGCGGCCGTCGGCTTGCTGACACCCGTGCCGCGGTCTTGACGGCACCGCGCCCGCGCCGGGCGGCGGCCGTCCACGGTGGAGGTGGACCAGAGTGCGACCGCCGCGGCGGTTTCGCGGCCCGTATCAGGCGCGACCGGCCAGGGTGAAGCGGTCGGCCGCACGCAGCCGCCGGAAACGCCACCAGAACCAGAGGCTGCGTGCGAGCAGGAAGGCGAGCAGGGCGAGCCACAGGCCGTGATTGCCGAGTTCTCCCGTCAGCGGCACCGCGGCGGCGAAGAAGACGAGAGTGGCGACGGCGCTGCCGTTCCTGAGCTCGCTGGTCTGCGTCGCGCCAGAGAACAGCCCGTCGAAGAGATAGGCCCAGACGCCCACCAGCGGGACGAGGGCCGCATAGGCGAGGAAGGTCGCGGCCGCGGTGCGGACCTCGGCGATGCCGGTCAAGAGATGGATGACGACGATGCCTGCGAGCGCGTAGACGAGCGCGATGCCGAGCGCGAACGCGCCCGACCACCAGGCGGCGGCCCGAAGCGAACGGTCGAGCTCCGCCTGCGAGCGGCGGCCGACCGCGCGGCCGACCAGGGCTTCCGTCGCGAAGGCGAAGCCGTCCAAAGCGTAGGCTTGCAGCATCAAGAGGTTGTTGAGCACCGCATTGGCCGCGAGCAGGACCTCGCCCTGCCGCGCGCTGAAGGCGGCGAAACCGAGAAAGGTCGCCTCGAGAAAGAGCGTGCGGACCACGAGGTCGCCGTTGACGCGAAAGAGCCGGGCGAAGCGTTCGCGATCGGCGAGCACGGCCACGTCGAGCCGCCCCGGCAACAGGCGCCAGCGGCGGACGATGAAGACCAGGGCCAGGGCGACGCCGGCGTATTCGGCGAGGACCGTGCCGAGCGCCACGCCGGCGACGCCCCAGCCGAAGCCGATGACGAACAGCACGCTCAAGCCCGCGTTGAGCGCGTTGGTGGCGAGTAGGATGACGAGTTGGCTGCGGGTGTCGTGGTTGCCCAACAGCCAGCCGAGGACGACGAAGGTCGCGAGCGCGGCGGGTGCGCTCAGGATCCGCCAGCCGACATAGACGGCGAGCGCGTCGCCGACGGCGGCCGACGGGGCGAAGCCCCAGAGCGCGAGGGCCGTGACGAGGGGGCTCGCCAGAACCAGGACGGCGCCCAAGGCGACGGCGAGGACGAGGGGACGAACGAGGCAAGCCCGCGCCTCGGACCCGTCACCCGCGCCCGCGGCCTGGGCGGTCAGCCCCGTGGTCCCCATGCGGACCGAGGCGAAGACCAGATAGGCGGCGGCGAAGGTGGCGGCGCCCAGCGCGACGGCGCCCAGATGGTGTGGCTCGGGGAGGTGCCCGACGACCGCCGTGTCGACCATGCCGAGCAGCGGCACGGTGCTGTTGGAGAGGATCAGGGGCCAGGCGAGCTGCCAGACCTCGCGCTTGGGCGTCGGCACGCCGCCACACTGCGTCATGAGCGTCCTCGCGGGCGGCCGCGCCCGCGCTTTCCGCCTAGCCTTTGCGCCGCCGCGCGGCAAGCCGGGCGTCGGCTTGAGCGCCGCGGTTCGGCGCCCCATAATCCGGGCATGCGCCGCAGCAACGACGACCGCCGCAACGACCTCGACCCGCCGATCTCCGAGCCGGGTGCGCCGCCATGCGCGTGGCCCGGCTGCGCCGCGGCCGGCGAGTTCCGGGCACCGCGCTCGCGGGAGAGCCTGCGGGACTACCAGTGGCTGTGCCGCGAGCACATCCGCGAGTTCAACCGCAGCTGGGACTATTTTCGGGGCATGAGCACGGCGGACATCGACCGGCACCGCCGCGAGGACGTCGTCTGGCACCGGCCCACCTGGCGCTGCTCGGCCGCCGGACACGGGCCCCACATTCACGATCCGTTGGGCATCTTGCAGGGGCGGGTCGATTTCGAGCCGGCGCCCGGGCCGTCCGAGCCACGGCGCTTCGAGCCGAAGACCGAGCGGATGCTGGAGCGGCTGGGCCTCAACGCGCGAGCCGAGCTCGACGACGTCAAGCGGCGCTACAAGGATCTCGCCAAGCGCCATCATCCGGACCTGCGCGGCGGCGATCGCGCCGCCGAGGAGCGGTTGAAGTTGATCAACGAGGCGTATACCTACCTGCTGCACTGTGGCGAGTTCGCCTAAAGCCCCGCCCAATCGGAGAGACGTCTTGACCGCGAAGGCTGTTGCGCCTGCGACCGGTGAGATCGAGCTGCTGCCCGAAACGCCCGACATGCAGATCTCGGTTCGGCAAACCTTCGGGATCGACAGCGATCTCGAGATCGGTGCGTTCTCGCGTACCACCCCCTACGTGCCGGCGGTCGATGAGACCTACCGCTTCGATCGCGACACGACCTTGGCCATCCTCGCCGGCTTCGCCTACAACCGGCGCGTGATGATCCAGGGCTATCACGGCACGGGCAAGTCGACCCACATCGAGCAGGTCGCGGCGCGGCTCAACTGGCCCTGCGTCCGGGTCAACCTCGACAGCCACATCAGCCGCATCGATCTCGTCGGCAAGGACGCCATCGTGCTGCGCGACGGCAAGCAGGTCACCGAGTACCAGGAAGGTATCCTGCCCTGGGCCTTCCAGCACCCGGTGGCGCTCGTCTTCGACGAGTACGACGCCGGCCGGCCGGACGTGATGTTCGTCATCCAGCGCGTGCTCGAGGCCGAAGGCCGGATGACGCTCTTGGACCAGAACAAGGTGCTGCACCCGCACCGCTCGTTTCGTCTGTTCGCCACCGCCAACACCGTCGGCCTGGGCGACACCTCCGGCCTCTATCACGGCACGCAGCAGATCAACCAGGGGCAGATGGACCGCTGGAACATCGTCGCCCAGCTCAACTACCTGAGCCACGATGCCGAGTGCGAGATCGTCCTCGCCAAGCTGCCGTCCTGGGGTACCGAGCAAGGCCAGAAACGGGTCGCGCAGATGGTCGCCCTGGCCGATCTGACCCGCTCGGGCTTCATCGCCGGCGACATCTCGACCGTCATGTCACCGCGCGCCGTCATCACCTGGGCCGAGAACGCCAACATTTTCAACGATCTCGACTTCGCCTTCCGGGTGACCTTCCTCAACAAGTGCGACGAGGCGGAGCGGCAGATCGTCGCCGAGTACTACCAACGGTGCTTCGGCACCGAGCTCAACGAATCGACGGCGAACGTCACGCTGAGCTGAGGGGGACGGGTTGGACGCGAAGAGCCGTGTCGAGGAATTTCAACGCGCGCTCGCGGCAGCGACACGCGCGATCGCCGACCGCCCCGCGCTGACGGTGGGCTTTCGTGGCGGCGACCGGCGCCGCTCGAACGCGCCCGTGGACGTCCGCCTGACGGCGCCGCGGCCGGACCTGCACGCGAGCGAAATGGCCCGCGTCCGCGGCGAGGCCGACGGCCAGGCCCTTCGCATCCGCCACCACGACGCCAAGGTGCACGGCCGGATGCAGCCCCAGGGCGAGATCGCGCTCGCCATCTTCGACGCGATGGAGCAGGTGCGCTGCGAGGCGCTGGGCTGCGCCAACATGGAAGGCGTGCGCGGCAATCTCGCCTCGGCGACCGCCGCCCGGCTCGCCGGCCCGCAGGACGGCAACGTGCAGAGCCACCTCGCGGGCGACCACCAGGACGAGGGCGCACTGGCGCAGGTGGCCGAGCTCTACGCCCGCGAGAAGCTGCTCGACTTCAAGGCCCCGGCGATGCAGCGCCCGGTGCTCGAGCGCTGGCGCGAGATGCTCGATGCGAAGATCGGCCACGGCGTGCGCACCCTCGAGGGCTGCCTCGACGATCAGGCGCGCTTCGCCACCGAGGTCCGCGACCTCCTCAAGCAGCTCGGCCTCGACGAGGACATGGAGCTACCGCCGGACCAGAGCTTCAGCGAGGACCAGGAGGAGGACGGCCAGCAGCCGCCGGGCTCCGGCGAGCAGGACGCCGGCGAGCAGAGCGGCCAGGACGAGGATCGCGACGGCGCCAGCGAGGAGCGCGGCGAGCCCGAGACCGAGGACATGGCCGCCGAGGCCGAGGACCGGGCCGACGGCGAGGACAGCGACGCCGTGGGCGCCGACCAGGAGGCGGCCGAGGACAGCCGGCAGAACCAGCCGCAGCTGGCGCCGACCTCGGGCCTCGCCTCGGACTACGAGGTCTTCAGCTACGAGCACGACCAGATCATCTACGCCGAGGAGCTGTGCAGCCAAGCCGAGCTGACCCGGCTCAGGATGCAGCTCGACCAGTCGCTCGAGCGCTTCCAGGGGATGATCGGGCGCATGGCCAATCGCCTCCAGCGCAAGCTCATGGCCCAGCAGCTGCGCTCGTGGTCGTTCGATCTCGACGAAGGCATGCTCGACACCGCGCGCCTCTCCCGCGTGGTGACGGCGCCGGGCCAGCCCCTGTCCTTCAAGCAGGAGAAGGACACCGAGTTCCGCGATACGGTCGTCACCCTCCTGATCGACAATTCGGGCTCGATGCGCGGCCGGCCGATCGCGGTGGCGGCCGCCTGCGGCGACATCCTCGCCCGCACCCTCGAGCGCTGCGGCGTCAAGGTCGAGATCCTCGGCTTCACCACCCGCGCCTGGAAGGGCGGGCAGTCGCGCGAGGCTTGGCTGCGCGCCGGCAAGCCCGGCACGCCGGGCCGCCTCAACGACCTGCGCCACATCGTCTACAAGGGTGCCGACAGCCCCTGGCGCCGATCACGGCGCAACCTCGGCCTGATGCTCCGCGAGGGCATCCTCAAGGAGAACATCGACGGCGAGGCGATCTTGTGGGCGCACCAGCGCATCATCCATCGACCCGAGCAGCGCCGCGTCCTCATGGTGATCTCCGACGGCGCGCCGGTCGACGACTCGACCCTCTCGGCCAACCCCGGCAATTACCTGGAGAAGCACCTGCGCGAGGTCATCGAGTACGTCGAGACCAAGAGCCCCGTGCAGCTCGTGGCCATCGGCATCGGCCACGACGTCACCCGCTACTACCGCCGCGCGGTGACGATCTCCGATCCCGAGCAGCTCGGCGGCGCCATGCTCGGCAAGCTCACCGAGCTGTTCGAGGAGGACAAGGGCCGCCGCGCGGCCTGAGCGACGGCGCCCACGGGCGGCGCCGCCTCGACCGCGATCAGCGGGCCGCCGGCGCGAGCCGCTCCTCGAGCAGGTTCGTGAACGCCTGCCAACTCTGCTCGTCCGCCCGCTCGCGATAGCGCTCCGACCCGAAGA
Organism: uncultured Geminicoccaceae bacterium; assembly: GCA_964481035.1. Lineage (GTDB taxonomy): Bacteria > Pseudomonadota > Alphaproteobacteria > Geminicoccales > Geminicoccaceae > JAAAPF01. The sequence goes on from CAYZSE010000120.1 coordinate 8,630, forward strand.
CCGTGAAGGCGTGCGGCGCGCCTGAGTAGATCTGGATCTCGTAGGGCGTGCCCGCGGCTTCGAGCTCGCCGCCGAGCCGGGCCACGTCCTCGAGGCTGATCGAGCTGTCGGCGCCGCCATGGGCGACGAGGATGAAGTCGTCGACACCCGCCCAGCTCTGGCCGGCGGGCGTCGCCAGGCCGCCGTGGAAGCTGGTGTAGGCGACCACGTCCTGGGCCTCTTGCGAGCGCGCCAGCTCGAGGGTCGCGGCCCCACCGAAGCAGTAGCCCATCACCACCGCCGGCAGGTCGACGCTCGCGCGCGCGGTGGCGAGCGCGCCGAGAATGCGCGCGCGCATCGCTTCGCGGTCCTCGTAGAGCTTGGCGGTCTCGGCCTTGCGGGCGTCGATGGTCTCGGGGCGGTTGCCGGCGCCATAGAGATCGGCAGCGAACGCGGCGTAGCCGCGCTCGGCGAGCATGTCGGCGCGGCGCCGCTCGTAGTCGCCGAGTCCGTCCCAGTCGTGAACGACGAGCACGAGCCCTGCCGCCTCACCTTCCGGCATCGCGAGGTAGCCCTCGTAGGTGGTGCCCGCCACGTCGTAGGTGACGCTCTCGCCGGCGAGTGCCGACGTGGCAGCCAGGATCACGGCCGCCGCTGTCAGATCGCGCTTCATGACCTCCTACCTCCCCTGTCGAAGTCGCAGCCAAGGGTGTGCCAAAAAGCCTCAGGGTCAACCGCCAATCGACGGAGCCTCGCGCGGCGCCGAACGTTGTTCGCATGACGTCAGCAGCGGGGGAGCCCGGCGTGGACCGCACGACAACGATCAACGTTCTCTACGCGCTGCTCGCCATCCTCGCACTCCTCGCAATTCAGTTTGCGATCGAGCGGGGGCGGGAGATCGAGCGCGTCGATTACTCCACATTCCGAGAATACGTGGAACAGGACGGCGTCGATAATCTCACGGTGACCGAAAATCGGATCTCGGGCGACTTCGTCGATCCGGACGGGGGCGAGCCCTCCTCGTTCGTCACGACGCGGGTCGACCCGGAATTTGCCCGCTGGCTCGACGAGCAGGGCGTGACCTTCACGGGCGGCAGCGACGAGAGCGTGATCGGCACCATCGCGTCTTGGGTGGTTCCCATCCTGCTGCTCTTCGCCCTGTGGTACTTTTTCATCACGCGCATGGCGCGGCGCCTCGGCAGCTCGGGGATGATGTCGATCGGCAAGAGCAGGGCCAAGATCTACGTCGAGGAGGATACCGGCACCCGCTTTGCCGATGTGGCCGGGGTCGACGAGGCGAAGCGCGAAGTCCGAGAGGTCGTCGATTTCCTCAAGCAGCCCGACCGCTACGCCCGCCTCGGCGCCAAGCTGCCGCGAGGTGTCTTGCTGGTCGGTCCGCCCGGCACCGGCAAGACGTTGCTGGCCAAGGCCGTGGCGGGCGAGGCGCGCGTCACGTTCCTCTCGATCTCCGGGTCGGAATTCATCGAGATGGTCGTCGGCGTCGGTGCCGCACGGGTGCGCGACCTCTTCAAGCAAGCCAAGGAACATGCTCCCTGCATCATCTTCATCGACGAGCTCGACGCGCTCGCCCGCGCGCGCGGCATGG
>CAYZSE010000121.1:0-10170 GCA_964481035.1 uncultured Geminicoccaceae bacterium
TCGCGCCTCGGCACGAGCGAGGAGGCCATCGCCAAGGCCGAGAAGCTGGGCTTCGACACGGGCCTCCTCTGCCGCAACCCGCTCACCGGCGAGCCCCTGCCGGTCTACGTCGCCAACTTCGTCCTGATGGACTACGGCACCGGCGCGATCTTCGGCTGCCCGGCGCACGACCAGCGCGACCTCGACTTCGCCCGCAAGTACGGCCGGCCGGTGAGGCCCGTGGTGCTGCCCGAGGGCGCCGATGCCGCCACCTTCGCGATCGGCGACGAGGCCTATGTCGGCCCGGGCCGCCTCTACAATTCCGCCTTCCTCGACGGCCTCGAGATCGAGGCGGCGAAGGCCGCCGTCATCGCGCGGCTGGAGGCGCTGGCCGTCGGCACCGGCGAGACGATCTTCCGGCTGCGCGACTGGGGCATCTCGCGCCAGCGCTACTGGGGCTGCCCGATCCCGATGCTCTACCTCGAGGACGGCAGCGTCGTCCCCGTGCCGCGCGACCAGCTGCCCGTGCTCCTGCCCGACGACGTCGACTTCGCGGCGCCGGGCAACCCGCTCGCGCGGCATCCGAGCTGGGGCGAGGTCACGTTGCCGGACGGTCGAAGCGCCCGGCGCGAGAGCGACACGATGGACACCTTCGTCGACAGCTCGTGGTACTTCGCCCGCTTCTGCTCGCCGGGCCTCACCGACCGCCCGGTCGACCGCGCGGCCGTCGACTACTGGATGCCCGTCGACCAGTATGTCGGCGGTGTCGAGCATGCGGTGTTGCACCTGCTCTACTCGCGCTTCTTCACCCGCGCCATGCGTGACGCGGGCCACCTCGCGATCGACGAGCCCTTCGCCGGGCTGTTCACCCAGGGGATGGTGACGCACCAGACCTTCAAGGACGAGGCCGGCCGCTGGCTGCAGCCCGACGAGGTCCGCCTCGAGGGCGAGGCGTGGGTGCGGGCGGCGGACGGCGCACCGGTCACGGTCGGCCGCGTCGAGAAGATGTCGAAGTCGAAGAGGAACGTCATCGACCCGCAGGTCATCATCGAGAGCTACGGCGCCGACTGCGCGCGACTGTTCATGCTCTCCGACAGCCCGCCCGAGCGCGATCTCGAGTGGACCGAGGCCGGCATCGACGGTGCGTGGCGTTACCTCAACCGTGTCTGGCGCCTCGTCGACGACCGGCTCGCGGCCCTGGCCCCGGTGGGCACGCCCGTGCCGGCGGAGCTCTCGGCCGAGGCGAAGGCGCTGCGCCGCCTCGTCCACGCCACGATCGACGGCATCTCGGGCGGCGTCGAGCGCTTCCACTTCAACAAGGCGGTGGCCCAGGTGCGCGAGCTCACCAACGCGCTCGAGGCCTTCGACGTCGCCGATCCGGCGGCACCCGTCCTCTTCCGCGAGGCTTTTGACGCGCTCGTCCGCCTGCTGGCGCCGATGACGCCGCATCTGGCCGAGGAGCTGTGGGAGCGGCTGGGCCATGCCGGCCTCGTCGCCGACGCGCCCTGGCCCCGGGCCGACCCGGCCTGGCTCGCGGCCGACACGGTGACGCTCGCCGTCCAGGTCAACGGCAAGCGCCGCGCCGAACTCGAGCTGCCGGCGGACGCCGGCGAGGAGGAGGCCAAGGCGGCGGCGCTCGCCCTCGACAACGTCCAGCGGGCAATGGCCGGCAAGCCGCCGCGCAAGGTCATCGTCGTGCCGAACCGTATCGTCAATGTCGTGGTCTAGGCGCGCGAGCCTCACGGCGCTCCTGGCCGCGACCGCCGGCTGCGGGTTCAAGCCCGTCTATGGCCGCCGCGGCGGGGACGAGGGCATCCGCGACGAGCTGGCGGCGGTCGTGCTGCCGGACGCCGACACGCGCCTCGCCTTCGAGCTGCGCTCGGCACTCGCGGCGCAGCTCGACCCGGGCCGGCTCGACGTGGTGCCCCTCTACCGTCTCGACTGGCTCCTCGCCACGGCGGTCGAGGATCTCGCCATCCAGCCCGACGCCACGGTGACGCGTAAGGAACTGACGCTGGCGCTGAGCTATGCGCTGGTCGATCTCGAGACCGGGCTCGCCGTCGACCGCGGCCGGGTCCAGCGCAAGGCCAGCTTCAACATCACCGACAACCCCTACAACGACCGCATCGCCCGCCAGGATGCCGACCGCCGCGTCGCCGAGGCGGTCGCGGTCGGCCTCCGGCAACGCCTCGTCGCGCATTTCGAGCAGGCGCCGGCGTGAAGGTGCCGCCGCGCGATCTCGAGCGCTTCTGCGGGCACGTGCCCGAGGCGATCCGCGCCGTGCTGCTCTACGGCCCGGACCAGGGCCTGGTCGCCGAGCGGGGCCGGCAGATCCTCGCCCAGTGGGTCGACGACCCCAAGGACACGATGGCGGTGACGGCGCTCGGCGCCGAGGCGTTGCGCGCGGATGCGGCGCGGCTGCTCGACGAGGCGCAGGCGTTCTCGATGCTGGCCGGGCGCCGGGCGGTGCGGGTCAGCGATGCCGGCGACGGCGTCACGGCCGCCGCCGCCGCCTACCTGGAGCTCGACCGGGTGGAGGCGCCGCTGGTCGTCGAGGGCCGCGACCTGGCGGCGAGCTCGAGCCTGCGCAAGCTGTTCGAGAAGGCCGCGAACGCTGCCGCGGTGCCTTGCTATCGGGCCGAGGGCCAGGAGCTGAGGGCGCTCGTGCGCCGCCGCCTCGACGAGCTGCACTTGACGGCCGAGCCGGACGCGCTGGAGCATCTCGTCGCCCACGCCGGCAGCGATCGCGCGGTGCTGGCCCGTGAGCTCGAGAAGCTGGATCTCTACCTCGGCGCGCGGCGCGCAGTCGCCCTCGAGGATGCGGTCGCCTGCGTCGGCGACAGCTCGACGCTCGAGCTCGACCGGCTCGTCGAGGCCGTCGCCGGCGGGGCCGTGGCGGAGGCGACGACCCTGCTCGACCGCCTGCTGGCCGCGCGCGAGACGCCGGTGGGAATCGTCCGCCGGCTCGCGGGTCACTATCGCCGCCTGTGGAGCCTCGCCGTCGAGGTCGAGGCGGGCACGCCCGTCGCCGCCGTGCTCGACGGTGCCAAGCCCAAGATCTTCTTTCGCGCCAAGCCCGGCTTCGCCCGCGCGCTTCAGCGCCGCTCGGCGGCGCGCCTGCGCGACGACCTCGCCCGCCTCGTCGCCTGCGAGCGGCAGTGCAAGACGACGGGCCTGCCCGCGGAGCTCTTGTGCCGCCGTGTCGTCTGGAGCCTCGCCGCCGGCCGCTGAGCCGGCTCAGCGGGTGATGATCTCCGGGCCCATGAACCAGGTCGGCAGGAAGGTCGACACCGCCGGCACGTAGGTCACGATGACGAGGAACACGACGAGGATGCCCAGCCAGGGCAGGGCGGCGCGGACGACGTCGAACATCGGCATGCCGGCGACCCCCGAGGTGACGAACAGGTTGAGCCCCACCGGCGGGGTGATCATGCCGATCTCCATGTTCACCACCATGATGATGCCGAGGTGGATCGGGTCGATGCCGAGCTCGACGGCGATCGGGAAGACCAGCGGCGCGACGATGACGATCAGCCCGGACGGCTCCATGAACTGGCCGCCGATGAGCAGGATGATGTTGACCGCGACCAGGAACAGAATCGGCCCGAAGCCGGCATCGAGCAGCAGCCGGGTGATCGCCTGGGGGATCTGCTCGTCGGTCAGCACGTGCTTGAGGATCAGCGCGTTGGCGATGATGAACATGAGCATCACCGTCACCTTGCCCGCCTCGTAGAGCGCGCGCTTGGTATCCGGGTGGACCCAGACGGTCAGCAGCGACCACGGCCGGCGCCAGAAAGGGACGTTGCGGTCGAGACCCGGCGCGTGCAGCGGACCCATGTCGCGATAGACGAAGTTGGCGATGAAGAAGGCGTAGACCGCCGCCACCGCCGCCGCCTCGGTCGGGGTGAAGATGCCGCCGTAGATGCCGCCGAGGATGATGACGATGAGCATCAGGCCCCAGGCCGCCTCGCGGGCGCTGTCGATGACCTCGCGCCAGCCGCGCCACGGCTCCGCCGGCAGGTTGCGCCACCGGGCCGCGACCCAGATGCCGACCATCAGCATCAGGCCGGCGAGCAGGCCGGGGATGACGCCGGCGAGGAACATCCGGCCGACCGACACGTCGACCGAGGCCGCGTAGACGACCATCACGATCGACGGCGGGATGAGGATGCCCAGCGTGCCGGCGTTGCAGATGACGCCCGCGGCGAAGTCCTTGGTGTAGCCGACCTGCAGCATGCCGGCGATGCAGATCGAGCCGATCGCCACCACCGTCGCCGGCGAGGAGCCTGATAGCGCCGCGAACAGCATGCAGGCGAACACCGCGGCGATGGCGAGCCCGCCGCGGAAGTGGCCGACGCAGGCGACGGCGAAGCGGATGATCCGCCGGGCGACGCCGCCGGTCGACATGAAGGTCGAGGCGAGGATGAAGAACGGGATCGCCAGGAGCGTGTAGTGCCCGGCGAAGGCGTTGAAGAGCTGCTGCGCGATCGCCGCCAGCGAGGTGTCCGACAGCGTCAGCATGAAGATCATCGACGCCAGGCCGAGGCTGACGCCGATCGGAACGCCGATGAGCATGAAGCCGATGACGAGGACGAAGAGGAGGACCGTCGCCACCGCTCAGCGCTCCTTGGCCGACGACGAGAGCGTCCCGGGTGCTTCGGCCTCGAGCAGCTTCTCGACCTCGTGGCTGGCCACCAGGAGGGTGGTGTCGCCGCGCCAGATCCGCCACGTCACCTGCAAGAAGCGGAAGGTCAGCAGCGCCATTCCGAGCGGCAGGGCGAAGTAGGCGATGAAGCGCGGCAGCTTCTCGTAGGCTTCGCCCTCGTTGAGCCAGGGCTCGATGAAGCGCAGCCAGGCCGGCATGGGGATGTCCTGGACCTCGTACCAGGCGTAGCGACCGACGAACGACGACCAGTATTGCCATGCGCCGATCATCAACAGCGCCGAGAAGGCGAGGCAGGCGCCGGCGGCGAGAAGCGTCGCGACCCGGCGGGCGTTCGGCGGCAGCAGGCGGACGACCGCGTCGACCCCGAGATGGCCGTTGATCTTGACCACGTGCGACGCGCCCAGGAGGACGAGCCAGGCGAAGAGGAAGACGGTCGCCTCGAGGGCCCAGAGGATGTTCGAGTTGAAGGCGTAGCGGGCGACCACGTTGGCGAACGTGATCAGCGTCATCAGCCCGAGCAGCACGGCGATGAGCGTCTGCTCGAGCTCATCGACCAGCCGCCCGAGTGCCGTTCTCGGCACTTGGGGCATGACGGCTTTCCTCCTTGAGGCGACGAAACTCTCGCGGCGGCGAAGACCGCGAGCAGTCGAGGGTCGGCGGGCGGGGTGGGCCGGCCGCCGGCCGGTCCACCGTCGCGGTCAGTTGGTCGGGGTGTTGTAGGAGGTGGCGGCGGTGATGACCTCGGCGCCGATGTCGCCTTCGAACCTGTCCCAGACCGGCCGCATGGCGTCGAGCCAGGCCGAGCGCTGCTCGGGCGAGAGGGTACGGATCACCGTCCCGGCGTCGGCGATCGACGCCTTGGCTTCCGCCTCGATCCGCACCACCTCGGCGTTCCGCTCCGTCGTCACCTCGGTCATGATCCGCGCCAGGTCCTCGCGCAGGTCCTCGTCCAGCCCGTCCCACCAGTCGACGGAGACGACGACGAGGTAGTCGAGCACGCCGTGGTTGGTCTCGGTGATGCCGTCCTGCACCTCGAAGAACTTCTGGCCGTAGATGTTCGACCAGGTGTTCTCCTGCCCGTCGACGACGCCGGTCTGCAGCGCGCCGTAGACCTCGGAGAACGCCATCTTCTGCGGGTTGGCGCCGAGCGCCTCGAACTGGGCCTGGAGCACGTCCGAGGGCTGGATGCGGAACTTCAGGCGGCTGGCGTCCTCGGGCTCCAGCAGCGGCCGGCTCGCCGACATCTGCTTCATGCCGGAGTGCCAGAAGCCGAGGCCCTGCAAGCCCTTGCGCTGCATCGAATCGAGCAGCGCCATGCCGTCCTCGGACGCCTGGTAGCGATCGACGGCGGCGATGTCCTCGAAGACGAACGGCAGGTCGAACAGCCGGAACTTCTTGGTGAAGGTCTCGAACTTGGAAAGGGACGGCGCCGCCATCTGCACGTCGCCGAGCAGCATCGCCTCGAGCACCTTGTCGTCGTCGTAGAGCTGCGAGTTCGGGAAGACCTCGACGCAGGCGCGCCCGTCCAGCTCGGTGTTGACCCGCTCGGCGAAGAGGTTGGCGGCAATCCCCTTGGGGTGCTTGTCGGCGTTGGTCACGTGCGAGAACTTGATGACGGTCTCGCCGTCGGCGCAGGCGGCGAGCGCCTGGGCGCCGCTCAAGACGGCGACGGCGGCCGTCGCCGCCAGCATGGTGCTGAAACGCATGGGCTTCCTCCCTCGAGGGTGCAGCGGCCGCGCCGGGCGCGGCGGCTCGTGTGCACCGTTCTTCAGCTATTCCAAGATCGTGAACATTGCTGCAGCGCGGCCTCAACGCGCCGAAGGTCGTAAGTCGCGACCCGACCGCGGCATCGCCGGAGGACGTTGGTAGGGCCTCGATCGCCGGCGTCGAAAGCGCTTGGGCACCGGTTCTACCTAACCGGCAGACGCCCTCGCCGCCGCCGCCGTTGCCGCCGCCGTCGGGGCGATGACGATGGCGGCCTCGGCGACGCCGATGGCCTTGGCGAGCAGGTCGAGCCGGCCCTGCACGGCCTCGCTGTCGGGGATGCGCGAGGCGTCGGCGACGACGAGGCGCAGGCGCTCGTTGCCGACCTCGAGCCGCGCCGTGTCGAGCAGCGCCGGCACGCTCGCCGACACCCGATGCCCCAGGAGCTGCGCGCGGCCGAGGATCAGCGCCCGGCGCCGCAGGCTCGGCGCGAGCAGGGCCGCCGCCGGCGCGGTCTCCGGATCCTTCGCCGCCCCGCCGTAGCGGGCGTGCAGGGCGAGCGCCAGGAACACCCGCTCGGCGTGCTCGATGCCGACGAAGGGAAACTGCAGGATGCGGCGGAACGCCTCGCGCGGCCGCGCGTCGGGGTGGTCGCGCCAGGCGATGTCGGTCAGCTTGCAGGCGGCGACGCGCAGCCGCCGGTCGACCTCGGTCTCGCCGGGGAAGAGGTCGTCGGTCCAGCGCACCAGCGCCGCCCCGAAGGTCGGCACCCGCGCGGTCATGCCCCCCAGCTCGCGGGCCCCCTCGACCAGCGGATCGAGCCGGCGCTGGGCGTCGCTCATGAGGTCGTAGAGCCAGCCCTCGCGCAGGCCGAGGGCGGAGAAGACGACCCGGTCGGGTGCCAGGCGCTTGAGCACGCGGTCGAGGACGAGGGCCGCCGCCGCGGAGGTGTCGGCGCGGCGCTGCGCGATCCCGGGCAGGGCGGCGAGCTCGCCGGGGCCGAGCTTCCACAGCCGCTTGGCGAACTTGCGCGCCTCCTTGGTCGCGAGCGCGTAGCCGTGCACGACCGGCACCGGGGCCGCGACCGCGGCCATGTGCGCCTTGGCGAGGGCGCGCCAGCCGCCGCCGACGGCGTAGAAGGTGGGCTCGGTGGTCATCAGCGGCGGCACCGAGGCCTCCAGGAGCGCGTCGACCCGACGGCGCGCCGCCTTGGCGTCGCCCGCCTCCAAGAGCGCCTTCACCGGCAGCGCGCCGAGCGACAGGCTCACGTGGCGGGTGCCGACGTGCCGGCCGGTGACCTCGACGAGTTCCAACGAGCCGCCGCCCATGTCGCCGACCATGCCGGTCGGGCGCCAGAAGCCGGCGACCACGCCCAGGCCCGCGAGGCGCGCCTCCTCCTCGCCGGTGAGGACGCGCACCTCGAAGCCGGTGGCGGCACCGATCGCCTGGACCAGATCCTCGCCGTTCGCGGCCCGGCGGACCGCCTCGGTGGCGAGCACGTCGAGCCGCGCCACGCCCATCGCCTCGGCGATGGCGGCAAAGCGCCCCATCGTGTCGACCACGCGGCGAAAGGCCGGAGGGCTGATCTCGCCGGCCTCCTCCAGTCCCTCGCCGAGCCGGCAGAGCGCCTTCTCGTTGAAGCGCGGCAAGGGCGCGCGGCCGGCCTTCTCGTAGACGACCATGCGCACCGAGTTGGAACCCAGGTCGACGACGGCCACGGGTGCTGTCATCGGCCGCTCCCGCCGCGGAGACGGCCCAAAACCAGGGCGCGGGTCGCGGGTCTCGAGCATGGCACGGGCGTTCCCCCGGCGCCGGCCGCGCTCGCCCGTTCGAGCCGGCGGATGACGCGCGCTTGGGGCGATAGCATCGCATCGAACCGCCCCCGCCGCCACCCTGTCTAGCCCGGCCCGATCACCCGCGTCGTCGCGCCGCGTTTCGCGATCAGCGGCTCGGGCTGCCCGGCATCATGCCGCCTGGTAAGCCCGCTTTGCGTCGCGAAGGGGTGTGCGGTCTGTCGACGGCACTGGCGAGATGGGCCGGAAAGAGGCGTCCGATCTGTCCGCCACCGCGATCCAAGGCTCGTCACAAGTGGACCCGCGGGCCGCGCCTCGCGGTCTTCGAATGGGCGGGATCGCGCTGATAGGGGCGAGCACCGTGCGGGGGCTGAGAGCTATAGTGATGCCGTTATCTGCGAGCGTTGAAGCAAGCTGAAGGGCGCCATGCGGCAGCGCGGTTACTGGCAGCGGGTTAAAACCGGCTACATCCGGGCCGGCGAGCCGCCAAGCTGACGATAAGCTGGCACGCGCCCCAGTTGGCGGCGTGCGGCAAGCCCCTGTCTGCCGCCGCGACGCCAGCCCTAAAACGGCCAGCTGCTCCAGCGACGCATTCCACTTCGGCGGCAACCGGTAGCCCGCCGGCGGCGCCACCAGCGCCATCGCCGCCTCGACCCTCGGCCATTGCTGGATCAGCCGGGCCATCTGCTCGTGGTGTTCGAGCTTCAAGAGGCCTGCCGACATCGCCAGCAAGCGGAGCCGGGCGCGCCGCAGCGCGATGCGCTCGGCGCTCCGCGTCAAGATCCGTCTATCGCGGGTGACGACGATCCAATCGCCCGCCTGCCGCGACACGAAGCCTATCCAGTCCACATCGGAGACGTTCGCCGGGAGCACGTCCTTGAGGTGCACGACCCGCCGCCGTTCGTCGTTCAGGAACGCCTCGAGAGTGCGCGCCATCGACGGCGGACAGTTGTTGTCGAAGAAGACATTGAACCGCGTCACGCGGCGGTCGCGAGGTCCCGCTCGAATTGCAGGGCTCGCCGAACGGAACGCACCGGCACCTCGTAGAGACGCGCCACCTTGTCGACATCTCCGCGCTCGCTGGCGACGGCATCGGCCAGCGTCCGCGTCGGGACGTAGCAACACTCCTCGACAGGCTGGCCGAAGCTGCGCTCGGGATCGAGGAGGATGCCGCCCTTGGCCCCACGCGGTCGCCACTGCACCGGGGACATGCCGTCAAAGGTCACGTCGCTGAGGCTCTGCTCGATCAGCCGGCCGATCACGTACTGGTTCTTGAAGACGTCGAGCAGCTTCGGCTCGCCGGCATCGGGCTCCACCTCCAGCATGATGCGGGCGCCGTCGGTCCGGAAACGCGCCGTCGAGAACGGATGATCGGTACCGAGCACCTCCTCAGCCTTGCGGATGGCCTTGCGGATCATCTGCGCGCTGAGCCCCGCCCGGCGGAAGGCGGTCGTCGCCCGTAGTTCCATCAGGTCTCGAAAGCTGAGCGTGAGCTCGCCGGGAATCTGCACATCGGCGCGCCACATCGGCTCCACGTCGTTGCCGGCGGAGGATCGATAGCCACGGAGCCAGCGCGCAACCATGCCCGGCTGCACGCCGACCAGGCGCGCCGCCTCCTGGCGGTCGTAGAGACCGATGCCAACGAGATCGTCCAACTCCTCTCCTCCCCAGGCCCCACCCGTTGTAGTGCGCCGATCGTGCCCCTGTCATCTGTCACGGCGTAACACCTGGGCCGCGCCCTCGAGGCTTGGCGCAGGCGTCCGCGCACGCCGGAACGACCGCAAGTGACACTCAGAGTAGCGTCGGCCAAGCGGAAATGACGAAGGCGGCATTGGGCTCGTACAGCTTGATTACCCGGCACAACCGGCGCCCAAGGCGCAAACCCGCTGCTTGTCCTTTGCCGCACCGCCAAGGACGAAGTATTGAGGCGGCAGTGGGCCGGCTTGGCCCTTGCAGAAAAGGTCAGCTTTTTGGTTTCCGGCCCGTCAACGGCGCCCGCGCCGGGGCCGCCCCGGCTTCTGGGCGAGG
>CAYZSE010000122.1:0-9807 GCA_964481035.1 uncultured Geminicoccaceae bacterium
TGGCGATGGCGACGATCGGGTTCGGTCGCTCGCCGCCGCGGCCGCCGCCGAAGAACAGCGCGAACTGGGAGAGAAAGCCGATGGCACCCGCGAGCGTCGCCGTCACCGTCATCGTCAGCGTGTCGCGGTTCTGGATGTGGGCGAGCTCGTGCGCCATGACGCCCGCGATCTCGTCGGCCGGCGCGCTGTTCAAGAGCCCCCTGGTGATCGCCACCGCTGCGTTCTCGGGGTTGCGCCCGGTGGCGAAGGCATTCGGCTGCGCTTCCTCGATGACGTAGACCTTGGGCATCGGCATGCCGGCGTTGCGGGTGAGCCGCTCGATCATCCGGTAGAGCTCGGGCGCCTGCTGCGGTCCGACCTCCCGCGCGTTGTGCATGCGGAGGACCATCTTGTCGGAGTTCCAGTAGGCGAAGACGTTCATGCCGCCGGCGAGCACCAGCGCCACGAGCATGCCGCCCTCGCCGGCGAGCGCGTAGCCGACGGCGAGAAAGAGCGCCGTCATCGCCGCCAGGAGAACGCCGGTCCGCATCGTGTTCATCGCCAGGGATCCCCGCCCGAGAGCTGAGCCTAAGGTGGGGAGGGCGCCGCCTGCGTCAAGCTGGCCAGCGGTCTTGCCCGGCCGTCCCAAGGCGCTACACCACGATGACGGTTCGGTGATCGCGAAGGGGGTCGAGCCCATGGCGACGGCACGGTCGGGCTTCGGCGCGCCCCCGATGAGCGAGCAGGACAGCCGGATCACCGACGACGAGGCGCTCGAGCTCCATCGCCGCGGTCGGCCCGGCAAGCTGGAGATCACGGCCACCAAGCCGCTCACCACCTCGCGCGACCTGTCGCTCGCCTACTCGCCCGGGGTCGCCGTGCCCTGCCTCGAGATCGAGCGCGACCCGGGCCAAGCCTACGCCTACACCGCGAAGGGCAACCTCGTCGCCATCATCTCGAACGGCACCGCCGTCCTCGGTCTCGGCAACATCGGCGCGCTGGCCTCGAAGCCGGTGATGGAGGGCAAGGCCGTCCTCTTCAAGCGCTTCGCCGACATCGACGGCATCGACCTCGAGCTCGCCACCGAGGACATCGACGCCTTCGTGCAGGCCTGCACGCTCATGGCGCCGACCTTCGGCGGCATCAACCTCGAGGACATCAAGGCGCCCGAGTGCTTCATCATCGAGCAGCGCCTCAAGGAAGCCGTCGACATCCCGGTCTTCCACGACGACCAGCACGGCACCGCCGTGATCGCCGCGGCGGGCCTCATCAACGCGCTGCACCTGACCGGACGCGCCCTCAAGGACGTTCGCCTCGTCGCCAACGGCGCCGGCGCCGCGTCGATCGCCTGCGTCGAGCTGTTGAAGGCCATGGGCCTGCCGCACGAGCAGGTGCTGCTGTGCGACACCCGGGGCGTCGTCTACCAGGGCCGCGAGCAGGGCATGAACCAGTGGAAGTCGGCGCACGCGGTGCCGACCGAGCGGCGGACCCTCGAGGACGCCTTCGCCGGTGCCGACGTCGCCTTCGGGCTCTCGGTCGCCGGCGCCTTCACGCCGGAGATGATCGCGTCGATGGCGCCCAAGCCGATCATCTTCGCCATGGCCAACCCCAACCCGGAGATCTCGCCGGAGAAGGTCAAGGCGGTCCGCGGCGACGCGATCGTCGCCACCGGCCGCTCGGACTACCCCAACCAGGTCAACAACGTCCTCGGCTTTCCCTACATCTTTCGCGGCGCCCTCGACGCGCGGGCGTCGACCATCAACGAGGCGATGAAGATCGCCGCCGCCTACGCCATCGCCGACCTCGCCCGCGAGGACGTGCCCGACGAGGTCACCGCCGCCTACCGCGGCCGGCATCTGCAGTACGGCCCCGACTACATCATCCCGACGCCGTTCGATCCCCGGCTCATCGTCAAGGTGCCGACGGCGGTCGCCAAGGCGGCGACCGAGAGCGGCGTCGCCGGCCGGCCGATCTACGACGTGCGCGCCTACGAGGCCGAGCTCCGCGGCCGGCTCGACCCGACGGCGTCGCGCATGCAGCAGATCATCGACACGGTGGCCGACCATCCGCGGCGCATGGTCTTCGCCGAGGGCGAGGAGGAGACCGTCATCCGCGCCGCGATGGCCTGGCGCAACGCGGGGCTGGGAACGCCCGTGCTGATCGGCCGCGAGAACCGCATCGAGGGCACGATGCGGCAGATGGGCCTGGGCGACGCCCACGGTATCGAGATCCAGAACGCTCGCGTCTCGCTCAACAACCACTACTACGCCGACTTCCTCTACCGGCGGATGCAGCGGCACGGGTTGCTCTACCGGGATTGCGTGCGGCTCGTGAACAGCGACCGCAACGTCTTCGGCGCCTGCATGGTCGCGCGCGGCGACGGCGACGCGTTGGTCACGGGCCTCACCCGCAACTACACGAGCGCCTTGAAGGATCTCTTGCGCGTCGTCGATCCCCGGCCCGGCGAGCAGATCTTCGGGCTGTCGATGGTCATCGCCCGGGGCCGAACCGTCTTTCTCGCCGACACCGCGGTCAACGAGCTGCCCGACGCGCCGGTCGCCGCCGACATCGCGGTCCAAGCGGCCGCGTTCGTGCGGCTGCTCGGCTTCACGCCGCGCGTCGCCGCCGTCTCCTTCGCCACCTTCGGCAACCGCGAGGTCAACGTCGCCAAGCAGCAGAGCGCGGTCGTCGAGGAGCTCGAGCGGCGCGGCGTCGATTTCGAGTACGACGGCGAGATCGAGGCCGACGTCGCCCTCGATGCCGAGCTCTTGAAGCTCTACCCGTTCTGCCGGCTCACGGCGCCCGCCAACATCCTCGTCATGCCGGCCCTGCACTCGGCGAGCATCGCCTCCAAGCTCTTGAAGCAGCTCGGCGGCGGGCAGGTCATCGGGCCGATCCTCCTGGGCCTGGATCGGCCGGTGCAGATCGTGCCGATGGACGCGGGCGTGTCCGACATCTTGAACCTCGGCGCCATCGCCGCGTTCCTCTCGATCCAGGACGGCGCCAGCTTGCCGCGGGCGGCGGAGTAGATCGTTGACGGTCGCCCGTGCCCGCGTTCGTCCGGCCGTCCTTTCCGCCGTCTCGCGCCCGCTCGCCGCTCGGACCGAAGCCAAGGGACCGGACGTTTCCGGCCAATCGGACAACGCTATGGCCGCCGTCGGTTGACGTCCCACTTTCGCAGGAGCTAGGGGGCACCGATCTTTAGCCGAGGAACATCCCTGATCATGTCGAAGCTCATCGTCACCGACCGCGAGGGCAAGGTCCACGAGTTGGAGGGCCGCGCCGGCTGGTCGGTCATGGAGATCATCCGCGACGCGGATCTGCCGATCGAGGCCGCCTGCGGCGGTTGCTGCGCCTGTGCCACCTGCCACGTCTATGTCGATCCGGATTGCAGCGAGAAGCTGCCTGCGGTCGGCGACGAGGAGGAGCTCATGCTCGACGAGGCCTGCGAGGTCCTGGAAACCTCGCGCCTGTCGTGCCAGTTGAAGTGGTCGGACGACCTCGACGGCCTCGCATTGACCCTCGCGCCGGAGTTTTGAAGGCGCATCACGGCCCTGTCACGCAACACGGCTACGCGGATGCCGGGGCCCGTTCCGCCGGAGGAAAGAGATGCGAGAGAATATCGACGAACTGCCGATCGCCATCGACGTCGAGGGTGCCGAAGTCCGCGGGACCGATTTCGGCGGGATGGTCTCGGGTCAACTCAAGTTCGCCGCCGGCACGGACCTCAAGCCCTTGCTCGAGGGCTTGCCCAACGATCACTGCCAGTGCCCGCACTGGGGCTACGTCATCGAGGGCGAGATCGTCGTCACCTACGAGGATCGGAGCGAGGAGACGATCAAGGCCGGCGACCTGTACTACTGGCCCCCCGGCCACGTCGTCCGCTTCGCGGTCGATACTCGCTACGTCGAGTTCAGCCCTTCGGCCGAGATGATGACCGTCCTCGCGCACGTCAAAGGCAAAATGGGGCTGGCTTGACGGAACAACGCGGATCTCGGGAGGAAGTGGATGCGCTATCTGCATACGATGGTTCGAGTGACGGACCTCGACGAGTCGCTCGAGTTTTACGGCAAGGTCTTT
This sequence comes from uncultured Geminicoccaceae bacterium, assembly GCA_964481035.1. GTDB lineage: Bacteria > Pseudomonadota > Alphaproteobacteria > Geminicoccales > Geminicoccaceae > JAAAPF01. The sequence goes on from CAYZSE010000122.1 coordinate 4,060, forward strand.
GGCCTCAAGGAGGTCCGGCGCATCGACAATGAGGCGGGCCGGTTCACACTGGTGTTCCTCGTCGCCGACCAGGATGTCGAGAGCTTCAAGGTCGGCAGGTCACCGGCGGTCGAGCTGACCTACAACTGGGATCCGGAGGAGTACACGGGCGGCCGTAACTTCGGGCATCTGGCTTACGAGGTCGACGACATCTATGCGACCTGCCAGCACCTGATGGACAACGGGATCACCATCAACCGACCGCCGCGCGATGGCCGCATGGCCTTCGTCAGGTCGCCCGACGGCATCTCGATCGAGCTCCTGCAGAAGGGCGACGCCCAGGGCCCGGCCGAGCCCTGGGCCTCGATGGCCAACACCGGCAGCTGGTAGCGGCGCACGGCGGCGGCGGCGCGGATCATTGACCCGGCGCCGGCGAGTGCGCACCTGAGGTGGCGGCAGCGGGCCGGAAAAGCGATGTCCAGGGTGATGCTCGTGACCGGCGGCAGCCGGGGGATCGGGGCCGCGACCTGCCGGCTCGCGGCGCGACGCGGCTACGACGTGGCGGTCAACTACGCCAGCCGCGCCGCGGCCGCGGCGGCCGTCGCGGCCGAGGTCGAGAGCGCCGGCAGGCGAACGGTGACGATCCAGGCGGACGTCACCGACCCGCCGGCCATCGCCGCCATGTTCGATCGGGTCGAGCAGACGCTGGGCCCGGTCGACGCCTGCGTGAACAACGCCGGCGTCGTCCACGTCGGCAAGCCGCTCGCCGAGCTCGACGAGGCGACCATCCGCCGGGTCATCGACGTCGACCTCACCGCCGCCATCCTCACCGCGCGGGAGGCCGTACGGCGGATGAGCCGGGCGCGTGGCGGCAAGGGCGGGGTCGTCGTCAACACCTCGTCGATCGCGCCGCGGCTCGCCTCGGCCTCGAAGCTCCTGGTCTACGGCATCGCCAAGGGCGGCATCGACGTGCTGACCGAGCAGCTCGGCCGCGAGGTCGCGGGCGACGGGATCCGCGTTTGCGGCGTCAAGCCGGGCCTCATCGACACCGAGATCCATCGCGGCATCGACGGTGCCGACCGCCTCGCCCGGCTCGCCGCCACCGTCCCCCTCGGCCGCGCCGGCGCGGCCGAGGAGGTCGCGGAGTGCATCCTCTGGCTGTGCTCCGACCACGCCGGCTACGTTACCGCGACGAGCTTCGACGTCGCCGGCGGCCGCTGAGGCCGCCTTCGGCCCTTGCCCGGCGGCGCCGGCGGGGCCTGCGGCCTCGCGCACGCCCGGCGCGGCGCGCCCGCGCGGAGAGAGGAGAGACGAGAGGATGTGCCTGGGGCCGGGCGCGACGCTGGCCATGGTGGCGGCAGGACGTGTGGCCACGACCGTCGCGGTCCGCCGCAGCGAGCCCCGGCTCATGGCGTACGCGCTCGGCGAGCTCACGCTCATCGAGGTGTTGCAGGTCGCCGGCCAGGCGGTGGTCGACGACTGCGGCAAACGGGCCAACGGCATCATCACACGGCTCTCCTACCTCCACATCGCGTTTTACACCCCGGTCATCATCGCGCTGAGCCCGGCGCTCCGGCGCGGCTTGGCCGGCGAGCGCTGGTTCGCGTGGTCGAGGTCATGGCAGACTCGACGCGGCGCACCCAAGTCACCGGTGAGGCGCGCGCACGAGGAGATGGGCATGCACGACGAAGAGGAGAGCCCGCGGATCAAGGCCGCCACCGATCGGCTCGGGCGGCCCTTGGACGGCATCTCGGTCGCGGAGCTGCAAGGCTACATTCGAGCGCTGGAAGCGGAGATCGTGCGGGTGCGCGACGAGATCGACAAGCGCGGCGACCATCGCGCGGCCGCCGAGGCGCTGTTCAAGCGTCCGTCAGGAGCCAGCGGATCGTGACCGTCGCCTACTGTGCCCGCTGCGGGGCCACCACCACGAGCCGCATCCCCACCGGGGACGACCACGCCCGCGACGTCTGCACCGCCTGCGGTCACGTGCACTACGTCAATCCCAAGGTCGTGGTCGGCGCCGTCTGCGTCCACGAGGACCGGCTGCTCTTGTGCCGGCGCGCGATCGACCCGCGTCGCGGCTTCTGGACGGTTCCCGCCGGCTTCATGGAGCTCGACGAGACCGCCGAGGAGGGCGCGGCGCGCGAGGCCAGCGAGGAGGCCCGGGCCGAGATCGAGATCCTCGGGCTCCTGGCGTGCTACAGCATCAAGCGTATCGACCAGGTGCAGCTCCTCTATGCCGCGCGGCTCATCCGGCCGGAGGTCGAGCCCGGGCCGGAGACGCTCGAGGTGGCGCTCGTTCCGTGGGATGCGGTGCCGTGGGAGGAGCTCGCCTTTCCGACCGTTCGCTGGGTCTTGGAGGAGGCGCGAGCCTGCGGCCTCGCCCGGCCCGGCGCCGAGCCGCGGCTCGCCGACCTGCCGCTCGGTCCCCGCCGTTGATATGTCGGCGCGTTTCGGTCTACAGGACGCATGGCGGGGCGTAGCTCAGCCTGGTAGAGCGCCAGCTTTGGGAGCTGGAAGTCGCGTGTTCGAATCACGCCGCCCCGATATCCTCGATGGCGAGCGGCCGGCGACCGGGCCGGTGCTGGTCGTCGGCAACCGTCGGACCTCCTCCGGGTCGATCGCGGCCTGGCTGGCCCTCGACGCGGCCGGCCTCGAAGTCGCGCTCGAGGAGGTCGACCTGTTCGCGGTCGACATCCGCACGCGGCTCGCCAAGCTCAGCCCGAGCCGGCGAGTTCCGGTGCTGCTCGAGCACGGCACGACGATCTGGGAAAGCCTCGCGATCATGGAGTGGTGCGCCGAGAAGGCGCCGGCGCTGTGGCCGGCGCACGCGCGGCGCCGCGCCGTCGCCCGCTCGATCACGGCCGAGCTGCAGGCCGGCTTCGGTGGCCTGCGGGCGCAGCTGCCGCTCGACTGGCACGCGCGCTACCGGTTGAAAGGTCACCCGCCGGCGAGCTTGCAGGTCGAGCTGCACCGCCTGGTCGAGATCTGGCGCACCCAGCTCACCGATGCGGCGCAGCCGACGTTTCTCTTCGGCGACCGGCCGAGCCTAGCCGACTTCGCCATGGTACCCATGGCGGCGCGGCTCAGATGCTACGGGCTCTTGCCGCGCGACGAGGTCGCGCTCGGCTACGCCGAGCGCCTGCTGCGGCTAGAGCCGCTCGCCCGCTGGCTTGCGGACGAGCCGGAGGCACCCGCTCTCCCGGCGCCGCCGCCGCTCGCCGCCGCAGAGGGCGAGGCGCCGCCGGCAGCGGCGCGGCCCGCCGTGCCAGCGCCGCTGCCGGCAGACGCTCCGCGACGGCTGGAGGATATCGTCGCGCGGGCACGGACGCGCGAGCCTTCGGCACCGCGCCCGATGCCATCGCCCGCCGCGGCACCCCCGCCACCGCCGTCACCCGCGCCGACGGCGCCGCCGCCCGGGCCGACGGAGTCGGAGCCGGGTCGGCTCCCCCCCATCGCGCCGGCCGCACCCGCCACCGAGGCGATCGCTCGAGGTGCCGAGCGCCGTGGCCTGCCCTGGCTGCGCCGGCGCCGGCCCCCGCCCCCGCCGCCAGGCACGCCGACGCCCGCGAGCGCTGCGCCGCGCCGCCGTCCGCCGCGCCGCGATTAGTGCCCGACCAAAACGCTCGATTGCGGTGCATGCCGCTCAGGCGGCTGTCCCGATCGAGGGCTTGATGGTGCTCGATGTTCCGGCCCCCGCTACCCGTCACCGGTGCAGCTGCGTCAGGCGTCCGCCTGGAGCTTGTCCTGGGTGCGCGTCGCGAAGTCCGTCGCGTCGTGGCGCTCGTGCAGCTGGCTCGCGAGGTCGCCGCTCGTGCGGTTGACCATGCGGCCACGTCGCACCGGCGGGCGCGCCTCGATCTGCTCGGCCCAGCGGGTCACGTGCGCGTAGGAGCCGACGTCGAGGAACTCGCCCGCGCCGTAGAGCCGGCCGAGCGCGAGCTGGCCGTACCAGGGCCAGATCGCCATGTCGGCGATGGTGTAGTCGGGACCGGCGATGAACCGGCTCTCGGCGAGCCGCCTGTCGAGGACGTCGAGCTGCCGTTTGGCCTCCATCGTGTAGCGGTCGATGGGGTATTTCATCTTGGTGGGCGCGTAGGCGTAGAAGTGTCCGAACCCGCCGCCGACGTAGGGCGCGCTACCCACCTGCCAGAACAGCCAGGAGAGCGTCTCCGCCCGGGCCGCACCGCCCATCGGCAGGAACGCGCCGAACTTCTCGGCGAGGTGGACGAGGATCGCACCGGATTCGAAGACACGGATAGGTTCGGCCCCGCTGCGGTCGACCAGCGCCGGGATCTTGGAGTTCGGGTTGATCGCAACGAACCCCGAGCCGAACTGATCGCCCTCGCCGATGCGGATGAGCCAGCCGTCGTACTCGGCCCCCGCATGGCCCAGGGCCAAGAGCTCCTCGAGCATCACGGTGACCTTCACGCCGTTGGGCGTGCCTTGGGAGTAGAGCTGCAGCGGGTGCGCGCCGACCGGCAGCTCCTTCTCGTGGGTGGCACCGGCGACGGGTCGGTTGGTCTTCGCGAACTCCCCGCCGTTCGCCTCATCCCAGGTCCAAACGCGGGGCGGCTCGTAGGCTAGATCGTCGTGCATCTGAGCTTCCATGCGTCATGGCTGGCGCACCGGGGCGTCGTCGCCCCCGCTTCGTCCAGACATACGACGAATCATGCGGCTTGGTAGAGACAACCCCGCGTGAGGGCGATCCCGGCCGCGCCCGGCGGGCAGCGTACACGGGCGGTGGACCGGACCGTCGGTCACGCTCGCCGCGCGGTCGCCCACCCCCGTGAAGGCGAGGACGGCCGCCGCTGCCGCCCGGCCCGGCCCCGGCACGTGCGCGCTCGCCGGCGTCTCCGCCACCTCGGCGAGCGATGACGGATGGGCGAGGAGGACGAGGTCGGCCACGTCGAGCTCTTCCAACCCGGTCGTCGGCATCGTCCAGGCGACGCGCGTCGACCGGCAGGCCGCCTCCAACCGGGCGCGAAGGCGCCGCCGGGCGACCGGCTCGACCTCCGCCAGCGCCGGCACGGGGCCCTCGGCATAGGCCGCGGCGACCATCCAGGCCGCCGGCGTGCGCCAGACCACGTCCAGCGACGTGCGCAGCTCGGCCGCGAGCCGGAGCGCGGCGTCGAGCGGAACGTCGACGCGGTCGGTCACCAGCACGCGGCGGGGTCGGGTCTCGACCACGGCTCAATCTCCCCCCTCGTCCCGGTCGGCCGGCGCCCCGACGGCGCCCTGGCGGCGGCTCGGCCGTAGTCCCGGCGCGCCTCGGCGAAGGCCCGCAGCCGCGCCTCGACGCGGCCGTGGACGCTGTCGGAGGAAAACGTCCCGCCGCCGGCGCGCGCGCCGGCCTCGAGGCCCGTCAGCAGCGCCAGCCCGTCGTCGATGTGGCGCACGGCCCGGAGGTGGAACCGACCGGCCGCCACGGCCGCGCGGACGCGCGCGTGCAGCATGCGGCAGCGCCGGTTGCTCGCCGGGATCAGCACCCCCTGGTCGCCGGTGAGCCCGCGCGCCGCGCAGAGATCGAAGAAGCCCTCGATCTTCTCGTTGACCCCGCCGATGGCCCGGACCTCGCCGAGCTGGTCGACCGACCCGGTGACGGCGAAGCGCTGGTCGATCGGGACCTCCGCCAAGGCCGAGAGCAGCGCATGGAGCTCGGCGGACGAGGCGCTGTCGCCGTCGACGCCACCCTTAGGACTGCTCGAAGACGAGGCTCGCGTGCAGGGAGAGCGGCAGATCCGTCGCGTACTGTGCGCCGAGACAGCC
>CAYZSE010000123.1:0-9708 GCA_964481035.1 uncultured Geminicoccaceae bacterium
TCGACGGCCGCGTCGGGCCGGAACCAGGCCGCGCGGTCGAGCTCCTCGAACCAGTGGCGCCACAACTCGAGCGGGTCGCTCATCGTCGGGTCTCCGCGGCGCGCCGACACCTCGCGACCAGCGGGCGCGGTGCCCGACGCGAAAGATAGATGGGGAACTGCGCCGAGGCCAAGAACACGATCGTGCGGGCGTCGGCCCAGGCGCCAAGCCGGCGACCACGAGGCCCAAGTTCCCGAAGCAGGTCGCGCGGTCCATGATCATGGCGATCCGCCAGCCGCAGGGCGCGAAGACCAGCGTCGCCGAAGGGTCCATGGCGATGGCGCGCGCGAAGGCGGGATCGCGCCGCTTCCGTCGCCGGCAGCGCCAAGACCCTCCTGCTGCTCGCCTCGCTCTGGTAAGGATCCGCTCAGCGTGACCGCTCCGGCCACATCATGCGGAGAGCCGAGGATGATCCCCCGTTACAGTCGCGCGGCGATGGCCGGGCTGTTCGAGTCGGCGGCCAAGCTGGAGATCTGGCTCGACGTCGAGCTCGCGGCCGCCGAGGCGATGGCGCAGCTGGATCTCTTGCCGAAGCAGCCGATCGCGGCCCTGCGCCGGGAGTGCGAGGCCGCCCGCGCGCGGCTGATCGACCCGGCCCGCGTCGCGGCCATCGAGGAGGCCACCCGTCACGACGTCATCGCCTTCCTCACGCACGTCGAGGAGGTCGTCGGCGCCGAGGCGCGCTTCTTGCACCTGGGCCTCACCTCGTCGGACCTGCTCGACACGACCCTCGCCATACAGCTCACCCAGGCGAGCGATCTGCTCCTCGCCGACGTCGACGAGGTGCTGCGGGCGCTCGAAAGGCGTGTGCGCGAGCACGCGCACACGCCGTGCATCGGCCGCAGCCACGGCATTCACGCCGAGCCCACGACCTTCGGTGTCAAGCTCTGTGGCCACCACGCGGAGTTCCAGCGGGCGCGCCGCCGGCTCGCCGCCGCCAAGGACGAGATCGCCACCTGCGCGCTTTCGGGGGCGGTCGGTACCTTCGCCAACGTCGATCCGCGAGTCGAGGCGATCGTCGCCGAGCGCTTCGAGCTCCGCCCCGAACCGGTCTCGACCCAGGTGATCCCGCGCGACCGCCACGCCGCCTTCATGGCGGCGCTCGCCGTCGTCGCCGGGGCCGTCGAGCGGCTCGCGGTCGAGATCCGCCATCTGCAACGCACCGAGGTCGGCGAGGTCGAGGAGGCGTTCGGCAAGGGTCAGAAGGGCAGCTCGGCCATGCCCCACAAGCGCAATCCCGTCTTGAGCGAGAACCTCACGGGCCTCGCTCGGCTCATCCGCGCCCAGGCACATCCCGCCTTCGAGAACATCGCGCTGTGGCACGAGCGGGACATCTCGCACAGCTCGGTCGAGCGCATCGCCGTGCCCGAGGCCTGCATCCTCCTGGACTTCGCGCTCGGGCGTCTCGCGGGCGTGATCGACGGGCTCGTCGTGTTCCCCGAGCGCATGCGCGCAAACCTCGATGCGACGCATGGGCTCGTCCACTCCCAGCGCGTGCTCCTCGCGCTCGCGGCGGCGGGGCTGCCACGCCAGCGGGCCTACGAGATCGTCCAGGCGTGGGCGATGACCGCATGGCGCGAGCGACGCCCGCTGCTCGACCTGCTCTTAGGCGATGCGGAGGTCATGCGGCGCCTCGACGAGGGCACGCTGCGCGGCCTCTTCGATCTCGACTACCACACCGCACAGGTCGACACGATCTTGAGGAGGGTGCTGAACGACCCGGCCCACTCATCGCGTTAGACGCGATAAAAATGACGATCTTCGCCCTAAGGGCGAGTGACGCAGGGCGATCCGTCATGATATTCGCTCGAAGCGTGAGACAATACGGTCAGGCTAGCGTCAAGGCGGATTCTTTGCGATACGTGTTCCGTCCTTGCTCGTAACGCTCTGGGAACGCGATATTTCCTATCATGAACGGCCATGAGCGGAGATCGAAGGTCATGAGACGCTGGCACATCCTGCTCGCCGCCGCCTTGCTCGTCGTGCTCCTCGGCTCGAGCCACGCCGAAGCACGGCGGTACGCCTCGATCGTCGTCGACGCCCGCACCGGCGCCGTCCTGCACGCCGACCAGCCCGACCGCTGGGTCTACCCGGCATCGCTGACGAAGATGATGACGCTCTACATGGCCTTCGACGCGCTCGATCGCGGCGCGCTCGGCCTCGATACCCAGCTTCGCACCTCGGCCCACGCCGCCAGCATGCCACCGTCGGAATTGGGCCTGCGCGCGGGCGACCGCATCCGCGCCGGCGACGTCATCAAGTCACTCGTGACCAAGTCCGCCAACGACGCCGCAGTCGTGCTCGCCGAGGCGATCGGCGGCAGCGAGGCCGAGTTCGCCCGCATGATGACGCGGCGCGCCCGCGACATGGGGCTCACGGCGACGACCTTCCGCAACGCTTCGGGCCTTCCCGACGCGGGGCAGCGGACGACGGCGCGGGACATGGCCCGCCTGGCTCTCCGCCTGCAGCAGGACTTCCCGCACCGCTACGCGCTGTTCTCCACCACGAGCTTTCACTACGCCGGCCGCACCTATCGCAACCACAACCGCCTGCTGGAAACCTACAGCGGCACCGATGGCATCAAGACCGGCTATATCCGTGCCTCCGGCTTCAACCTCGTGGCCTCGGTGGAGCGCGACGGCCGCCGTCTCGTCGGCGTCGTCATCGGCGGCAGGACCTCGGCTAGCCGCAATTCCCACATGATCGAGCTCCTCGATGCGGGCTTCCGCACCGCCGAGCACCGCAGCGCCCGCTGGGAGATCGCGGCGGCGCCGCGGCGACCGGCCGACGTCACCGTAGCGAGCATGCGCGACGCGCTGCCGGCGTCGTCGGCTGACGCCCTCGCGCCACTCCGCCGACCGGCGAGCGGCACGGCCCGCGCGGCTTCATCCTCCGAGGCTGGCGCGCCGCTGCGGGTTCGCGTCGAGCCGCCCGCCGACCGCGTCCCGTCGCTCAACGTCAGCTTTGGCGTCGAGGTCGGCGCCTTCGCCTCCCCGGAGGACGCGCAAGCTGCGGCGGCCGCGGTCACCGCCATCGCGCCGCCGCTGCTCGCCGACGCCACGGTCGAGATCGCCTCGATCAACGACGCCGCAGGCACGCTCTACCGTGCTCGCCGCATGGGCTTGAGCCAGCAGGCGGCGACCGCCATCTGCCGGGCGCTGGGCAGTGTCGGCCAGAGCTGCGACGTGGTCCGGCGCTCCGGCTTCGACACCCGCGTGGTCGCCGTCGACGCGTCGTGATCCCGTTACCGCGCCGTCGGCGGCGACGAGGCCGCCGCGCGGGGCTGCGGCGCGCTCGCCTCGAGCCCAATGCATGATGCGACGATCCGCGACGAGGCCGCCCCGGCCTAGGGTCCGCGCGGTCGCGAAACGCGGCGCCGCGCCGCACCCGACGTTGCGGTTCGCACGCGCGAAGCCACCGTCTCGACCGCACCGACGACAAGCCCCACACTGTCGGTGCTAGCCGCAGGGGAGAAGGGAGGGAGCCATGCTCGAGCGAGACCCGCGCGCGGCTCGCCACGCCGCGCGTGAGAGCGCGCGCATGGCGGTGCGTGCGTTCGCCCGTGACCCGACACCCGCCGCCGCCTACATGGTCCACCAAGCTTGGCAGCGGGTACGGCTGCTCGACGAGTTGCACGCCCGCCGCCGCGCCGACGAACGGGCGACGTGATTCGGGTGCGTCCGGACCGGTCAATCTCGAAAAGTCGCGCAGAGCTGGCCCCTCAATCGCCGCGTCGAGTTCGCACAGTCGTGCCGCGACAGGGCTGTGCCGCGTCAAATCGACGACGTTTCGACGGCCCACCGTGCGCCGGAGCAACGCGACACGGTGGCCGCCTCGCTCGCCGGCGAGCGGCGTTACGGGCCTCGCGAGCCATTGGGGACTAGCCGAGCACGACGTTTGTACCTACCTTGGGTGCTCGGACACATCCGCCGAGAGCGGACAAGCAATTTGTTTTTCAGACTGGGAGCAACCGACGATGACGGAGCGCACGCATCCGCTCGTTGCCGAGGCACAGCGCCGACTGGCCAGCGGCGGCATGGAGCGCCGCGACTTCCTGCGGACGGTCACGCTGCTCGGCGTCTCCTCGAGCGTCGCCTACGGCATGGCCGGCTCGATCCTCGGCGAGAAGCTGGTCGACCCGGCCATGGCGCAGAGCGAGGAGACGCCGCAGCCCGGCGGCATCCTGCGGGTCGCCATGCAGGTGCAGAAGATGGACGACCCGGCGACCTACTCGTGGGTCGAGATGTCCAACCAGACCCGTCACACCCTCGAGCACCTCGCCATCACCGGGCCCGACAACGTGACCCGACCGATGCTGGCCGAGAGCTGGGAGCCGTCCGACGGCCTGACCGTCTGGACGTTCAACCTGCGGCGAGGCGTCAAGTGGCACAATGGCGATGACTTTGTCGCCGAGCACGTCAAGTGGAACATCGAGCGTTGGGCCGATCCGGCGCTGGGCTCCTCGAACACCGGCCTGTCGGCCATCGGCGCCATGCTCGAAACGGTCGACGGCACGCAGCGCCTCCGGGACGACGCCGTCGAGATCGTCGACGACCACACGATCCGCTTCCACCTCGCCAAGCCGGTGCTGTCGGTGCCGGAGGACCTCTACAACTACCCGACGGCGCTCCTGCACCCGTCCTTCACCGCTCCCTTCTCGGACAACCCGATCGGCACCGGCCCGTTCACCTTGACCGAGCTCGCCGTCGGCGACCGCTGCATCCTGCGCCGTGTCACCGAGACGACGGACGGCCAGCCCTTCGAATATTGGGGGGGCGAGGTCTATCTGGACGGCATCGACTACTACAACTTCGACGAAGACAACCAGCTCGTCGCCTTCGCCGGTGGCGACGTCGATACGATCTACGAGTTCGGCATCGAGCAGCTGGAGTTCGCCAAGGCGCTGCCGGGCACCATCATCGAGGCGCGCACCTGCCAGACGCTGTGCTGCCGCTTCCAGGTCGACACCCCGCCGTTCGACGACCTTCGGGTGCGGCAGGCGATCGTCAAGGCCGTCGACAACACCGTCTACAAGGATCTCGTCTTCCAGGGCTCGGGCGACGTCGCCTGGAACCATCACGTCGCCCCGGTGCATCCGGAGTATTTCGTGCTGCCGCCGCTCGAGCGCGACGTCGAGGGCGCCCGCGCCCTGCTGGCGGAGGCCGGCTACGCCGACGGGCTCGAGCTGACGATCGACGTCGGCAACACCGACGGGCCGTGGCATCAGACGGTCTGCGAGATCATGCGCGACCAGCTCCAGGACGCGGGCATTCGCCTCAACATCAACGTCATGCCGGCGTCGCGGTACTGGGAGATCTGGGACAAGACGCCGTTCGGCGCCACCGCCTGGACCCATCGCCCGCTCGGCACGATGATCCTCTCGCTCGGCTACCGCTCGGGCGTGCCCTGGAACGAGACGAAGTTCGCGAGCGCCGAGTTCGACGCCGCGCTCGACGAGGCGGAGGCGACCTTCGACGTCGAGGAGCGCCGCGCCAGGATGGAGTCGGTCGAGCGTATCCTCCAGGATGCCTGCGTCATGGTCCAGCCGATCTACCGCCCGGTGTTCACCATCGCCACCGAGCGGGTGCGCGGGCTCGCCGGCCATCCGACGCAATACCATCAGTTCAACCAGGTCTGGCTCGCCGCCTGATCGGTTGATCCGGGGGTGGGTCTCCGCCGAGACCCTCTCACCCCGGCGCGGTCGCGCGCGCCGGGGGCTCCTCGTCGCCCGGCGACCCAAGGAAACGCCCGACGATGACCATTCTGCTCGCGCGACGCCTCGGTCAGATGCTGCTGATCATGGCGTTCGCCTCGCTCATCCTGTTCATGATCTTCGACACGGACGAGTTCAAGAAGAAGATCGCGGTCGCCGAGCTCGGCGGCTTCGCCGCCTCCGCATTGAGCGATGACGCCTATCGGGACTGGCTCACCCAAAAGGGCCTCGATGTGCCCTTCTACCAGCGCTACGTCGACTGGATCGGCGACGTTCTGCGCGGCGATTTCGGCCACTCCTTCGAGAAGAACACCGCCGTCGGCCCGCTCCTGGCCGACCGGCTGTGGAACACGGCCGTCCTCGCGTTCTGGGTCTTCGCGTTGATGATACCCCTGGCGCTGGTGACGGGCGTGCTCGCCGGGATGCGCGAGGGCTCGGCGATGGATCGGTCCCTCTCCTTCGTCTCGGTCTTCACGACCTCGATCCCGGAAATCGCCACCGCCATCCTGCTGACGGTCGTTTTCGCCCTCGGCCTCGGGTGGTTCCCGGCCAAGGCGGCGATGATCCAGGGCTTCGCTCCGATGCAGCTGGTGCTGCCGGTCTTGACCCTGGTGCTCTACGGCTTCGGCTACATCGCCCGCATGACCCGCGCCTCGATGGCCGAGGTCATGACCTCGAACTACATCCGTACGGCGGTCCTCAAGGGTATCCCCTACCGCCAGGTGATCCTGCGCCACGCGCTGAGAAACGCACTGATCGCGCCGTTCACGGTCATCGTCTTGCAGCTCAACTGGTTGTTGTCGGGCGTGGTCGTCGTCGAGGTGTTCTTCGAGTACGACGGCTTCGGCAAGCTGCTGCTCGAGGCGGCCCTCTTCGGCGACATCTACGTCGTCCAGGCGGCGACGCTGGTGGCCGTGCTGGTCGCCGTCAGCTCGCAGATCATCTCCGACGTCGGCTACACGTTCCTCAATCCGCGCATTCGCTTCGGCTGAGGAGGCCGCGCATGAGCACGCTCGCCGAGGACATCCGCGGCCTTGGCCTGATCGAGAGGCTGGCGACCACCCGCAACATCGTCATTCTCGTCCTGTCGATGTGGGTTCCGCTCACGACCTACGTGATGTTCGAGAGCGCCTTTGGCGACTACGCCGACTGGCTCCTCGTTCCGGCCGTGCCGGCGACCCTGGCACTCTACCTCTTGGCGCTGCGCGCCTTCGCGGAGAGCAGGATCGCGCTGATCGGTGTGTCACTGGTCTTCTTCTGGCTGCTGATGGCGGTCGCGGCGCCGTTCCTGCCGCTCGCCGACCCGAACCAGCCGATCGCCCCCTTCACCACGCCGATGACCGAGGCGCGCGGTCATTTCTTCTGGCTCGGCGCCGACTTCAAGGGCCGCGACATGCTGAGCCGCGCCATCTGGGGCTGCCAGCGCGTGATCGTCTGGGGCGTCACCGCCACACTCGTCGCCTACGTGATCGGCACGATGTTCGGCCTGTTGGCGGGCTACTTCGCCGGCTGGTGGGACGAGATCATCTCGTTCATCGCCAACGTCTTCTTGTCGTTCCCGGTGATGGTGCTGTTCATCGTCATCTTGAACTACCTCGGCGCCAGCGGGTTCAACATCGTCGTCGCGGTGACGTTCGCCTCGGCGCCGGCGATCATGCGAATCGTGCGCGGGCTCACCCTCGACATCAAGACCCGCGACTACATCTTCGCGGCGCAGACCCGCGGCGAGCACCCTCTGTGGATCATGCTGGTCGAGCTCCTGCCCAACGTGCGCGGGCCGATCATCGTCGATGCCTGCCTGCGCCTCGGCTACACCACGGTCGCGATCACCACCCTCACCTTCCTCGGCCTCGGCCTGCAGCCGCCGGATCCCGACTGGGGGCTGATGATCCGCGAGAGCGCCAAGACGGCCCTGCTCTGGAAGTTCTCCTACATGCTGCTCGTTCCCGCGCTGTCGGTGTCGAGCCTGATCCTCGGCTTCAACCTCCTGGCCGACGGTCTCCGTGAAATCTCGCTCAAGGACTGAGGAGGACGACCGCCTTGGACGCCGCCACCGCCCCTGTCCCGGTCCTCGAGTGCCGGAACCTCTGCATCTCCTACTTCACCCGCGCCGGCGAGATCCCGGCGGTCGTCGACTTCAACCTCAAGGTCATGCCCGGCGAGTCGATCGGCATCGTCGGCGAGTCCGGCTGCGGCAAGTCGACCGTGGCGCTCGCCGTCATGCAGTACATGGGGCGAAACGGCCGCATCGTCGACGGCGAGATCCTCTTCAAGGGAGAGAACCTGAGGGACGTGAGCAAGGAGCGGCTGCGCGAGCTGCGCGGCTCGCAGATCTCGATGGTCTACCAGGAGCCGATGGCGTCGCTGAACCCGTCGATGAAGCTCGGCCGCCAGCTCATGGAGGTGCCGCTCCACCACGAGAGCATCGGCGAGGCGGAGGCCCACGACCGCGCGCTCGACATGCTCGGCCGGGTCAAGCTGCCGGATCCCAAGCGGATCATGGACGCGTACCCGCACCAGATCTCCGGCGGCCAGCAGCAGCGCGTGGTCATCGCCATGGCCCTGCTCTCGGGCCCGTCGCTCCTGCTGCTGGACGAGCCGACCACCGCGCTCGACGTCACCGTCGAGGCGGGCATCGTCGACCTCATCGGCGAGATCGCCGAGGAGTTCGGCACCTCGATGCTCTACATCAGCCACAATCTCGGGCTCATCCTCGAGACGTGCGACCGCATCACCGTGATGTACTCGGGCGAGGCGGTGGAGGTCGGCAGCGTCGATCAGGTCTTCGACCGGATGCGGCACCCATACACCCGCGGGCTCTTCAACTCGATCCCGTTGCCGGGAGCCGACAAGTACGCGCGGCCGCTGATGCCGATCCCCGGTCAATTGCCGCTGCCGCACGAGCGTCCGGAGGGCTGCAATTTCGGCCCGCGCTGCGAGTACTTTCGCGCCGGGACCTGCGATCAGGGCTTCATCGCCATGGAGCCGGTCGCCGGGCACCCCGGGCACGAGACGCGCTGTCGCCGCTTCGCCGAGATCGACTGGGAGGCGGCCGCTCCCAAGCGGCACGAGGCCGAGGAGGCGCCGCTCGGCCGCAAGGTCCTCGAGGTCGACAACCTCAAGAAGTACTACGCGATCCACGATCGCTCGCTCATCGCGATGCTGACCGGCAAGGGCGTGCGCTTCGTCAAGGCCAACGAGAAGCTCGACTTCGACGCGCACGAGGCGGAGACAGTCGCGCTGGTCGGCGAGTCCGGTTGCGGCAAGTCGACCTTCGCCAAGGTCATGATGGGCCTCGAGCGGGCGACCGACGGCAAGCTGCTCCTCGACAATCAGGACATCGGCCAGCTGCCGGTGCAAAGGCGCGACAAGGCCATGGTCGGCTATCTGCAGATGGTCTTTCAGAACCCCTTCGACACGCTCAACCCGAGCCACACCGTGGGCGCGCAGATCAGCCGGGTGATCCGCAAGTTCGGCGTCGAGAAGGATCCCGAGAAGGTCAAGCAGCGGGTCATGGAGCTGCTCGACACGGTCAAGCTCCCGCGCGACTTCTACCTGCGCCGGCCACGCCAGCTGTCCGGCGGCCAAAAGCAGCGCGTCGGCATCGCGCGCGCCTTCGCCGGCAACCCGAAGGTCGTGGTCGCCGACGAGCCGGTCTCGGCGCTCGACGTCTCGGTGCAGGCGGCGGTCACCCAATTGCTGATGGACATCCAGCTCGAGCACCGGACGACGCTGATCTTCATCAGCCACGACCTGTCGCTCGTCCGCTATCTCGCCGACCGCGTCGTCGTCATGTATCTCGGGCACATCGCCGAGCAGGGCACGACCGACGAGGTCTTCGCGCCCCCTTACCATCCCTACACCGAGGCGCTGCTCTCCGCCGTGCCGATCGCCGACACCTCGGTGCAGAAGAAGCACATCGTGCTCGAGGGCGACATTCCGAGCGCGATGAACCC
>CAYZSE010000124.1:0-9595 GCA_964481035.1 uncultured Geminicoccaceae bacterium
CTCGCCTTCAGCGACATCGCCTACCGCGCGGGCAGCCTCTACCACGCGTTCGCCGACGAGCACGTCCTGCTCATCGCGCTGTCGATGCTGATGACCAGCATCCTCAGCCTCGGCATGCTCAAGCGCGACCGCTTCGGACCGGCGGGCATCGGCTTCGAGAGCGCGCTCGTCCTCGCCATCTGGGTTCTCTCGCTCGGCCGGCTCATCGTCGCGCCATGATGGTCCGCAGATGCGGGAACTTCGGCCGCGGGGCGAGGTTGACCCGGATGATCGTCGCGCGGAGCGCATCTCAACCGCGGCGGGCGCGGCTCTCAAGGCGGTGCTGCCGATGGTGCCGCCCTCGTCGGCATCCCTGCCGGCAACACCGCCGCCGGCCTCGCTCGAAACCTGGAGCGAGGCGGCCGCGGACGCCGCGGACGGGTCCCCTCGCGAAGGTCATGCCCCCCTGAACACTGAAGCGGCCGGTGCCTGGGCACCGGCCGCCTTTTCGTCACGAGATCCTCGAGCGCCGCTCAGGAGACCTCGATCGGCACCGTCGTGAAGCGCTGGGCGCCGTCGCGGTTCAAGAGCATGAGGACGGTGTCGCTGCCGCTCTCGACCGCGGCGCTGACCTCCTCTTGGACCTCCGCGGGCGTCGCCACATCGGTACGGCCGACCTGCAGGATGACGTCGCCGCGGCGAACGCCGGCCTCGGCCGCCGCACTGCCGGGCTCGACCGCCGCCACGAGCACGCCGCGGCCGGCCTCGATGCGGCGGGCCCCCCGGGCCGCGTCGTCGAGGGGAGCGAGCGCGAGCCCGAGCCGCGGTCCGGGGCCTTGCTCATCCGGCGCGGCCTCGCCGACGGTCATCCCCGGCGCCGGACGCTCGCCGAGGCTCACCTCGAGCTCGGTCTCGCTGCCGTCGCGGATGACGGTGAGCGTCGCCTCGCTGCCGGGGTCGAGCGCGGCGACCCGGCGGCTCAGCGCGTTCGGGCCGGGAACCACCTCGCCGTTGAGCCGCGTGATCACATCGCCCGTGCGAAAGCCCGCGCGTTCGGCCGGGCTGAGGGGCTGGACCTGGGTCACGACGGTGCCCTCGGTCGCGGGATCGAGGCCGAACTGGCGCGCGAGCGCGTCGTCGAGTTCCTGGATGCCGACGCCGAGCCAGCCACGGCTGACCTCGCCGTCGTCCTGGAGATCGGCGATGACCTCCTGGGCGAGGTTGGCCGAGATGGCGAAGCCGATGCCGATGCTGCCGCCGGACGGCGAGAAGATCGCGGTGTTGACGCCGACGACGTCGCCCTGGAGATCGAAGGTCGGCCCGCCGGAGTTGCCGCGGTTGATCGGCGCGTCGATCTGCAGGAAGTCGTCGTAGGGGCCCGAGCCGATCCGCCGGCCGAGCGCCGAGACGATGCCCGAGGTCACCGTGCCGCCGAGGCCGAAGGGGTTGCCGATGGCGAGCACCTTGTCGCCGACCTCGACGCCGTCGCTGTCGCCGAAGCGGACGTACGGCAAGGGCTCGTCCGCCTCGATCTTCAACAGCGCGAGATCGGTGAGCTCGTCGACACCCTGGACGCGCGCCTCGTAGATTCGCTCGTCGTCGAGACGGACCTCGACCCGGTCGGCGGCGCCGACGACGTGGGCGTTGGTGACGACGAGTCCATCGGCGGAGATGATGAAGCCGGAGCCGAGCCCGACCATCGGCCGGTCCCGCTGCGGGCGCTCCGGCGGCGGCGGCATGTCCGGCATGCCGGGCATGCCGAAGAAGCGCTCGAAGAACTCACGCATGTCGGGCGTACCGCCGCGCATGGCGGTCTCGGGGTCGCCTTCGCGCTCGACGCGGACGGCGACCACAGCCGGCATCACCGTCTTGACGAGCGCGGCATAGCCTTCGGCGTAGTCGGCGTCGGCGAGGCTCTGCAATTCGCTCTGCACCGACGCGCTGGCGGGCGAAGAGCCGCTGGCGATGGCCGCCCCCGTCATCATCAGTGCCGTCGCCGTCAAGGTAGAGGTTGCACGGCGCCAAACGGCAATCGTCATCTCGGATCTCCTTCACGGATGAAAGGTGGAGCCTTCTGGAGGACGACCGTTGAACGGTGGCTGAACCCCCTTCGGCCGTCGCACCGACGAGGCGCCGAGGAAACCTCCGCGCCGCGCGCGCGTTCCGCGAGCGAGTTCGGACCTGCATGCGGCGGTGCGGGGATGCGCGAGCGGCAGGCCGTAGGGGCGGTCGTCGCCGGCGCCCGTTGACGGGATCACCGGGCCGACGGCGAACCCACGGGCGGACGCTATTCGCCCGCCGTCGGCCCGGCGACCGGGTGCGTCGGGAGCGCTCGAGCGCTGCAACTCGCCGTGGCTCCGGGCGTCGTCGACGCCGAGCGCGATCGCCTCGTCGGTCGAGAGATCAGGGTGGAACGTACGTGGGTTGCGCCGGGCGCGATCGGGGCCAGTCCGTCGAGCGCTTCATCGATTCCGCCGCGCAGGGGCCAGATGGCGCGGCAGGTTCGAGAGCGGCTCTCGATGTGCCGACGCCACCCACGCCCCCGCCTTTCCTGCCGCGAGCGTACGATGTCTCGGGGCGGGCGGTTCGGGGGCGGAAGGCTGACCCCGGTTCCCTTCGAAAGGGCAGCGCTCGAGCCCGGCCGGCAGAGTGGTTCGTGCCTATTTCCGGCCGATGCTCAGGACGTCGTCCTGCAGCTCGGTCGAGGCGCCGCGGTCACGCGCCGACCACGCAAAGAGCGAACGAGCGGGCGTCAGGCGGCGAGCCTGGCGGCCTCGCCCAGACGGAGCCGGTGGCGACGAAGGTCGGCGAGCGCCCGCTCGAAGGCGGGCCGGCAGCTGTCGGGCAGGGCGGCGTTGCGAAGCGCGCGCTCGTAGGCGTCGATGGCGCCGGCGGCGCTGAGCGAGACCGCCTCCAACACCTCACCGTCACCACCGCGGCGATGGGCCAATCGAATGCGACCGATGGTACGCGCCTCGTGCATCGTCCCAGAGTCGGGCTCGTTCGCGCCGTGCATCCGAGCCATGGTCTTGAGCTCGGCGAGATGGCGCTCGTGGTCGTGCTTTAAGGCCACGACCAGGGCACGCTCGTCGGGACCGGCGAGGAACGGGATGGCCGTCCGGCACGCGGCGATGGCCTCGAGCTGCACGCGCATGAAACCTTCGAGCAGCGTTGGCAGCGATGTCGCGGTACCGATCAGTGCGACCATGACCTACACCTCCTGACGGGTTTGTCTGATTTAGCTCGAATAATATACGCGAAAAGCGCGATGCGCGGCAGGGGCGACACAGTGGAAACCGATAACGATTCCGCGTCCGAATGCCGCACTCAACTGAAAATGGTTGCCCGCCTTTTGTCTAATTGGTTGATGAATGGGCTATTTCAACTTGAGGTTACCGACGTTCGTGGTGGTGTGGGGCAGTATCACCGCGGCCGGCGAGCAAGGCGCCGAGATAGCCCACCCGAGCCGCGAGGCTCACCATGACGTGCCCTGCTCGTGGAACCGGTCGATCCGGAAGTCGTGGAGGTCGCTCGCGGGGGACCGGCCGGCGGCGAGCAGCGCCATCGCCTCACCGACCCCGGGGCCGATGCCGAAGCCGTGGCCGGAAAGGCCGGTGGCGACCAGCAGGCCGGTCGTCCCGGGCACCGGTCCGAGGGCCGGGATCTCGTCGGGCAGCACGTCGATGCAACCGCCCCAGCGCTCGACGGCCCGCACCCCGTCCAATTGCGGGTAGGCCGCCTGAGCGCAGGCGAGCACGTCGTCGAGCAGGTGCTCGTCGGGTGCCGGGTCGAGCACGCGACGGCGCTCGAACGGGCTCGTCGCGTCGAGCGACCAGCGCTCGTCGGCCCAAGCGCGAAAGAAATCGGGTCCGATCCGGAGCTTGAGCCGATCCCAACGCTCGCGGACGACCGGCAGATAGGCGCGAAGATGCCGGAAGCTGGCCGGCTCGATCCGGTGCGTGGCCGCGTCGGTGCGCGCCACCGTGTAGCCGCCGTCGGCGCGCCGCCGCAGCGACACCTTTTTCGCGCCGACCGCACTCTCGGTGATCGACGGCGCCGGCGCGGTGCGTTGCACCGACGCGAGCACGCCGAGCTGCGGCAGCGCGACGCCGAGCCGGCGCAACAAGAGGCTCGTCCAGATGCCGCCGGCGACGACCACCACGTTGCAGCGGACCGCGCCATGCTCGGTGACGACACCCGTCACCCGGCCCGCCGAGCGCTCGATGCCGCGCACGGCGCAGCCCTCGACGATCGCCGCACCGCCGGCGCGCAGATGCGCCGCCATCGCCGGCACGGCGAGGCGCGGCTCGGCGCGGGCGTCGCTCGGCGTGTGCAGGCTGCCTCGATGGCGGAGCCGAGTGCCGGGGATCAGGTCGTCGGTCTCGGCCTTGCTCAACAGCCGGCTGTCGAATTGATAAGCCTTGGCGTGCTCGAGCCAGGCCTCGTAGCGGGCGCGGTCGGCTTCGCCTTCGATCAGGTAGGTGACGCCCGCCACCTTGAAGCCGATGTCGGTCTCGAGCTCGGCGGCGATGTCGGCCCAGTGCCGCAGGCTCGCGACGATCAGCGGCAGCTCCGCCGGGTCGCGCCCCTGCTTTCTGATCCAGCCCCAGTTGCGCGACGACTGCTCGCCGGCGATCCGACCCTTCTCGCAGAGCACGAACGGCACGCCGAGCTTGGCGAGGAACCACGCGGTGGCGACGCCGGCGACGCCGCCGCCGACAATGACGACCTCGGTCTCGCGCGGCAGGGCCACCGACCTCGTCGTCATCGGCGATCCTACTCCCGCAGCGGCAGCGCCGTCTCCACGAGCCGCGCCCAGAACGAGCAGCCGGCGGGGATGGCCTCGTCGTTGAAGTCGTAGCTCTGGTGGTGCAGCGGCGCGCTCGCGCCGTTGCCGCAGAAGATGAAGGCGCCGGGCCGGGCCTGGAGCATGAAGGAGAAGTCCTCGGCGCCCATGCGCGGCGGTGCGTCCGCGTCGACCCCGCCCTCGCCCGCGACGTCGCGCGCCACGGCGGCGGCGAACGCGGCCTTCGCGGGGTGGTTTTCCAGCACCGGGTACTGACGTTCGTAGTGCAGGCGCGCCTCGGCACCGTGCGCCCGCGCGCCGTGCTCGACGACCTCGCCGATGCGCCGCTCGACGAGGTCGCGCACGCCCTCGTCGAGGGTCCGCACCGTGCCCCAGAGGCGAGCGGTCTGCGGGATGACGTTGAAGGCCTCGCCGCCGCGGATGCCGGTGATCGAGAGGACCGCCGAGCGGATCGGATCGACGTTGCGGGCGACGATCGTCTGCAGCGCGACCGCCAGATGGGCGGCGACGAGGGTCGCGTCGACGGCTTGGTGCGGGTGCGCCGCGTGGCCGCCATAGCCCTCGACGTCGATGATGAACTCGTCGGCCGCCGCGAGGAACGGCCCGTTCTTGATGGCGAAGTGGCCGACCTCGAGACCCGGTTGGTTGTGCATCCCGTAGACCTCGTGCACGCCGAAGCGTTCCATGAGGCCCTCCTCGACCATCACCCTGCCCCCGCCGCCGCCCTCCTCGGCGGGCTGGAAGACGACGACGACCGTGCCATCGAAGGCCCGCGTCTCGGCCAGGTGCCTGGCCGCACCCAACAGCATCGCGGTGTGCCCGTCGTGGCCGCAGGCGTGCATCTTGCCCCGATGGCGCGAGGCGTAGGCGAGGCCCGTCGCCTCCTCGATCGGCAGCGCGTCCATGTCGGCGCGGAGCGCCACGACTTTGGCCGAGCGGTTGCTGCGGCCCTTGATGACGCCGACCACGCCGGTCCGGGCAATGCCGGTCACCACCTCGTCGCAGCCGGCCGCGCGCAGCTCACGGGCGACCAGCTCGGCCGTGCGCTCGACGTCGAACATCAGCTCGGGATGCTCGTGGAGGTCACGCCGCCAGCCCTGGATCTCGTGCCGGCGCTCGGCGAAGCGGTTGACGATGGGCATGCGGGCTCCCGTGGGCGTTGCCGTGGTCTGCTCGACATAGCGCCCGGCGCCCCGCCCGTCACGTCGCGCGCAACGGCGCGGGGCGCGGCGTGTTGTGCCAGAGGCAAGCACGACCCGCGCGAGATGGCGTCGCCCACGTTGTCGGCGGCTTGACCTTCCTTTAGGGGCAAGGCTTCACCTGGGGCTGGGTGGATCGGGAGATGATGGTCATGCGCGTGCTGCTCGCCGCCGTGTTGTTGCTGGCCGGTGTCGCCGCCAAGGCGGAGCCGCTGGTGGTCGAGGTCTGGAAGACGCCCGGCTGCGGCTGCTGCGGCGATTGGGTGCAGGTCATGCGCGCGGCGGGCTTCGCCGTCGCGACGCACGACCTCGAGGATCTGTCGATGGTGAAGCGGATCGCCGGCGTGCCGGCGCACCTGGCCGCCTGCCACACGGCGACGGTCGGCGGCTACGCCATCGAGGGCCACGTCCCGCCGGCGGCGGTGCGCCGGCTGCTCGCCGAGCAGCCCGAGCTCGCCGGCCTCGGCGTGCCGGGCATGCCGCTCGGCTCGCCCGGCATGTCGGGCCCGCCCGAGCGCTTCGAGGTGATCGGCTTCGGCGCCGGCGAGGAGGTCGTCCGGAGCACCTGGCGAGGCGATCGCCGCCTCGATTGAGCCCCGCCCCTCGCCGAAAGGTCACCGCCGTGAACCCGTCCGTGCTCGCCGCCGTCGCCACCATCGTCCCGGGCACGGCCCTCGCCCAGCCCGCCGACCGTTGGGACCACCCGATGATGACGTGGGGCGGGATGGGCTGGCTCGGGACCATCCTCTGGGTCGTCCTCGTCGCCGCCTTCGTCCTGCTCGTCCTCGCGCTCGCCAAGCGGATCGGCGGCGATGCGCGAAAGCCGGCAAGCGATCCCCTCGCCATTCTCAAAGAACGCCTTGCCCGTGGCGAGATCGACCTCGAGGAGTACGAGGCCCGCCGCAGGGCGATCGAGGGTTGAGACTCAGTGCCCGCTTCTGCCGAGGCGCCGCTCGAGGCGCCGCGAGACCAGCGACAGCGTGAAGCAGATGACGAAATAGAGGGCGGCCACGGTCAGCCAGATCTCGAACACCTTGCGCGTCGCCACGCTGATCTGCTGGCCCGAGAAGGTCAGCTCCTGGACCGAGATGAGGCTGACGATCGAGCTGTCCTTGACCAGAGAGATGAGCTGGCCGGTGAGCGGCGGCACGATGCGCCGCAGCGCCTGGGGGAGCACGACGAGGCGTAGCGTCTGCCAGCGATGGAGGCCCAAGGACCGGCTCGCCTCCCATTGCCCCCGGGCGACGTTCTCGATGCCGGCGCGAATGATCTCGGCGACGTAGGCCGCCTCGAACAGGGCGAGGCACACCGTGCCGGTGATGAAGTTGGCGAAGAGGTTGGTCGGCCCGAACAGCGCCGTGACGACGGCCCGGCCGGTCCCCTCGAGCCCGCGCGCCCAGTCGGCGATGCCCAAGAGCTCGGTGATCGGCCCCGACAGGAAGAAGTAGAAGATGAAGATGAAGATCAGCGGCGGGATGTTGCGCACCAGCTCGACGTAGGTCCGCGCCAGCCAGCGCAGGGAGGGCCAGGTCGAGATCCGCCCGAGGGCCAGGACCGCGCCGACGACGAGCGCGATGAGCGAAGCCCAGACGGTCATCCTGAGCGTCGTCACCAGGCCGTCGAGGAGCATGTTGCTCCGCCAGCGGCCGCTCTCGGCCTCGAAGAAGAGGAAGTAGCCGGGGATCATCCCCCAGTTCCAGTCGTAGACGAGCCGCGTCTCGACGCGCCACCAGACCCAGCCGAGCATGGCCAGGATCAGGGCGAGGAGGATGAGGTCGAGGCCGGTCAGGCGCCCGACGAGGGGACGGGAGAGCATCGGTCGAGGCCGGGGGCGAGCCGCGCCGGGCCCCGTCGTCGGGGGCCCGGCGGTGGCGTCATTCGGGCAGCTGGTCCGCCCAGTCGCGGGTCGTGAACCAGTGCTGCCAACGCTCCTCGAGGAAGCCGTTGGCCTCGTTCAGCAGGATCCAGTTGTTGAAGTAGTTGAGCGCGTCCGGATCGCCCTTGCGCAGCGCGAAGCCCTCGAGCGTACCCTGGAAGGTCGCGCGGACCGGCAGGTAGATCTGCTCGGGGTAGAGGGCGGCGTCGGTGCCGGGCTTGGGCACCGCGCCGACATAGGCGTCGGCGTTGCCGTTGAGCACCTCTTGCAGGACGTCCGCCTCGGCGTCGAACTGGATCAGCCGCGCGTTGGGGAGCTGCGCTTGGACGGCGCTGGCGGCGGTGCTGCCGCGGACGGCGGCGACGGTGACGTCGCGGTCGTCGAAGGCCTCGAGCGTGGTCTCGCCCGGCATCCGCTCGACGCTGGCGGCGAGCATGTTGCCGGAGCTCGCATAGGGCAGCGTGAAGTTGACGCGCAGCATGCGGTCCGGGCGGAGCGACATGCCGGAGATGATGACGTCGAAATTGCCCGCGAGCAGCGCCGGGATCATGCCGTCCCAGACCGTGGGCACGAACTCGACCTCGACCCCCATGTCCTCGGCGAGCCTGGTCGCGACGTCGACCTCGAAGCCGATGACCTCGCCGGTCTTCGAGCGGAAGACCCAGGGCACGAAGTTGCCGACGCCGACGCGCAGGACGCCGCGCTCGCCGACCGTCTCGATCAGGCTCGGCTCTTGGGCCAGGGCCGGCAGGCTGGCGGTGATGCCGCCGAGGGTCGCACCGGCGAGCGCCGCCGCGAGCAATGACCGACGATTGAACATTCTGGTCTCTCCGAGAGGTGCCCTTCGCTCTAGAGCTCAAGCGACCGCCCGCTGCAGGCGGCGCTCGAGGGCGGTCACGGCGAAGGAGAGCGTGACCGTCAAGCTGAGATAGAGGGCCGCGACCGTAAACCAGATCTCGAAGACCAGGAACGTGTCGGCGATGATGTTGCGGCCCTCGGTCGTCAGGTCGAAGACGGCGATGACCGAGACGATCGAGCTGTCCTTGATGAGCGAGATCGTCTGGCCGGTGAGCGGCGGCAGCATGATGCGCACCGCCTGGGGCAGGACCACGTGGCGGAGCGTCGGGTACCGGCGGAGCCCGAGCGCCTGCGCCGCCTCCCACTGGCCCTGCGGCACGCTGTCGAGCCCGGCGCGGAACATCTCGGCCGCATAGGCGCCCTCGAAGAGCGCGAGGGTCAAGATCGCCGCCGTCATCCGGTCGAGGCCGAGCACCGGCGAGAGCGCGAAGTAGACGACGTAGAGCTGGACCAAGAGCGGGGTGTTGCGGATGACCTCGACGTAGGTCCGCGCCATCGCCCGGCCGACCAAGGACGCGCCGCGGTCGAGCAGCGCCGCGGCCAGCCCGAAGACCAGCATCAGCAAGAAGGCCGCGGCGCTGATCTGCAGGGTGACGATCAGCCCGTCGACGAGAAAGCCGCGGACGAGCGTGCCGTCCTCCCACGCGAAGAGGTAGCGCGGCACCCGGTGCCAGTCCCAGTTGTAGCCGGTGCTGACGGCGCCCAGGTACACGCCCCAGACCAGGGCGCCCATGACGCTCGCATAGACGGCGAGGTGGAAATACGGGTTTTGGGGGCTCATCGAGACCGAAATGACGACCGCTTCACGCTGGCGCGCAACATGGCGCCCTCACCCGCGCGCGCAACCCCCCACCGAACGTCCGAGCCACCGCCCGA
>CAYZSE010000125.1:0-9418 GCA_964481035.1 uncultured Geminicoccaceae bacterium
GATGCCCTCGCGGCTGACGCGCCGGAGCCGCCCGGGATCTTTTTCCGTTACGAGGAAGCTGCCGTCGGGCAGCACGACGAGGCACCACGGGAAGCTGAGGCCCGACGCGACTACCTCGACGTCGAGGACGCCGGCGACGCTATCGAGCTTCTTCGGCAGCGCTTCGTCCGCGTACGGTGTCCCTGGCGCGAACAGAGAAATGCCCAGCATCAGCGCCGATGTGAGCAGGAAGTGGGTCGTCTCGTCTTGCTTCTTCATTGATTGACTTCACCTGTCCGTCCGATTTTTTTTCCAAATTGGTAAGAATGCCGCTGTATAGCGCGATGATAAGTAGCCCAACTGTTCTTAGCAAATTGCCGGGCCGATCGCTTCCTAATCTCGTCTTCCAGTCATGATATCAGAAAGGCAAACATTTGTACTGGTATGGCTGCAAGGCAAAATTCTGAATATTTCTTCTACGATTTGAAGCTGATCCTTGTGACGGGCCGGCCAAGGACGGGTCGGGTTGGCACCGGAGGGGCTCGAGACGTGCTTGCGCATCGCCCTACCGGCGGCGGGCGGGGATCGGACGCACGTCGATGGCGGAACTTAGGGGCGTCGGCCGGGCGAGGGGATCTGCGCACCGCGGGCAATGCGTGCGACGCTCTACCCCCGGCGTTCGATCCTCGGCGCTGACGAGCCACGCCCGCGGCAGGCGGCGACGCGGCGATCACGGAGGACCGCCGCGGCCGCGAGCGGGTTACTGCTCGAGGTAGTCGTAGTCGCCGTCGCTCCACGCGTAGAAGACGTAGCCCGGCAGGGTCACGTCGCCCTTGTCGTCGAACGAGAGGTCTCCCAGGACGGTCTCGAAGGTGCCGTCGTTGAGGGCGGTCACCATCTCATCGTAGTCGACGGCGCCAGCCGCCTCGGCGGCCTGCGCCCAGGCCTGGATCGCCGCGTAGGTGTAGAGGACGTAGCCCTCGGGCTCGGTGCCCTCGGCGCGGAAGCGCTCGACCAGCGGGGCCGCGATCGGGCTCTTGCGCGGGTCGGGCGAGAAGGTCATCAGCGTGCCCTCGCCGGCGTCGCCGGTGATCGCCCAGTATTCCTGAGTGACCAGCGCGTCACCCGAGACGAGGACCGTGTCCATGCCCTGATCGCGCATCTGGCGGACGATCAGCCCGCCCTCGGAGTGGTAGCCGCCGAGATAGAGGACGTCGACATTGGCCTGCTTGAGCTTGGAGACCAGCGCCGTGTAGTCCTTCTCGCCGGCGGTGATCGCCTCGTACATGACCGGCTCGCCGCCGGCGGCCTCGAAGGCCGCGAGCGTGGCGTCGGCGAGACCCTTGCCGTAGGCCGTCTTGTCGTGGATGAACGCGACATTGTTGCCGGCGTACTCGGTCGCGAGGAACTGGCCGGCGACCGCGCCCTGCTGGTCGTCGCGGCCGCAGACGCGGTAGACGCCGCCTTCCGGATCGGGGCGCTCGTCGGTGAAGCGGGGGTTGGTCGAGGCGGGTGAGATCTGGACGACGCCCTCCTCGCTGTAGACCGCGCTCGCCGGGATGGAGCTGCCGGAGCAGAAGTGCCCGGCGACGAAGACGGCACCCTCGGAGGCCATCTGGTTGGCCACGGCTACCGCCTGCTTCGGATCACAGGCGTCGTCGCCGATCTCGAGGACGAGCTCCTCGCCGAGCACGCCGCCGGCAGCGTTGAGATCCCTGACCGCCATCTCGGCGCCGGCCTGCATCTGCGCACCGAACGAGGCGTACTGGCCGGTCATCGGCCCGACCGTGGCGATGACGATCTCGGCCTGGGCCGCGCCCGCTACCAAGAGCGCGCCGGCAGCGGCACCGCTCATGAGAACCTGCTTCATCTTTCCGTCTCCCTAGAAGCCAACGATTGTGTCCCTGATCCCAGCCCTAGGGCGAAGCGCGATGATGATCGCGCTCGCGCCAGCTCAGCGGGCCGGTCCGTTCGTAGAGCCAGTTGTACTGCGTCACCATCTGGTTCGTCCGCGTGACCCGAAATCCCAAGAGCGCGAGCACGCCCAGGACCGCGGCGTCGATCAGGTAGCCCGCGCCCGAGAGCAACGGGCCCTCGAATAGAGCGTAGTGGATGAAGCGCGTAAAGCCGGTGAGCAGCAGCACGTAGAGCACGAGCTGCCACAGCGGCCGCCACGTCCGCGCCACCGCCCGGCCGGTCAGCCACGCGGCGCCGCCGGCGAGGACGCCGGTGACGAGGACGAAGGCCGTGAGCGAGGCGTGCGTGTCCATGGCTCCTCCTAGCTCCGCCCGCCTTCGAGATAGGCGGCGCGGATCTCCTCCTTGGCCAGGAGGTCGCGGCCGGTCCCCGTCATGGTGATCTCGCCGGTGACCATGACGTAGGCGCGATGCGCGAGCTTGAGCGCGTGATAGGCGTTCTGCTCGACCAGGAAGACGGTGAGGCCCTCCTCCTCGTTGAGCTTCTTGATGGCGTCGAAGATCTGCTTGACGACCAGCGGCGCGAGGCCGAGCGACGGCTCGTCGAGCAAGAGCAGCTTGGGCCGGCTCATCAGGGCGCGGGCGATCGCGAGCATTTGCTGCTCGCCGCCCGACAACGTGCCGCCGCGCTGGTGCAGGCGCTGCCGGAGGCGCGGGAAGAGCGCGTAGACCTTCGCGAAATCCTGCTCGAAGTCGGTGTTGCCGGCGAGCTCCGCGCCCATCTGCAGGTTCTCGAGCACGGTCATGCGGGGAAAGATGCGCCGCCCTTCCGGGGCCTGCGCGATCGACAGGCGCATGATGTCGTGGGTCGGCCAGCCGGTGATCTCCCGGCCGTCGAAGACGATGCGCCCCGCGCGCGGCGCCGGGTCGCCGCAGATCGTCATCATCAAGGTCGACTTGCCGGCGCCGTTGGCGCCGATGAGCGCGATGATCTCGCCGGGCTCGACGTGCACGTCGACGCCCTTGAGCGCCTCGATGCGGCCATAGAAGGTGCGCACGCCCGCGACTTCCAAGAGCGCCGTCATCCGCCCACGACCTCCTCTTCGACTGCATCCACCTCCTCGTCGGGCACGCCCAGATAGGCCGCGATGACGGTGTCGTCGTTGCGGATCTCCTCGGCGGTGCCGTCGGCGATCTTCTCGCCGTGGTCGAGGACGACGACGTGATCGGAGATCTCCATGACGACGCTCATGTCGTGCTCGATCAAGAGGATCGAGGTGCCGTCCTCGTCGCGGATCCGCCGCATGAGGCCGGTCAGCGCGTGGCTCTCGCGCGGGTTGAGGCCGGCGGCGGGCTCGTCGAGGCACAAGAGCTCGGGCTCGCTGCACATCGCCCGCGCGATCTCCAGCCGGCGCTGGTCGCCGTAGGGCAGATCGCCGGCGGCGTCGTCGGCGCGGTGCGCGAGGCCGATGCGCTCGAGCCAGGCCACCGCCCGGTCCACCGCCGCCTTCTCGCCGCGACGGTAGGCGGGCAAGCCGACAATGCCGCCGAGCGTGAACTGCGAGGCGGCCATCAGCGCGTTGTGCTGAGCGACGAGCAGGTTCTCCAAGAGCGTCATGCCGGTGAACAGCCGAATGTTCTGGAAGGTCCGCGCGACCCGGGCGCCGGCGGCGATCCGGTGGTCCGGCATGCGCTCCAGATAGTGCGGTTCGGTGCGCTGCGGCAGCATGACGATGCGCCCGACCGTCGGCCGGTAGAAGCCGGTGATGCAGTTGAACACGGTCGTCTTGCCGGCGCCGTTGGGGCCGATGACGGCGGTGATGTCCCCGCGCCCGGCGGCGAAGGAGATGTCGGCGGCGGCGACGAGGCCGCCGAAGCGCATGGTCAGGTGCTCGACCTGGAGGATCGGGTCACGCTCCCACGGCGGCTGCATCAGTGGCCCTCCCCCTGCGCCACCAGATCGGCGCCGATGGCTCGGCGCTCCTTCAAGGCGATCGTGGGCTGGCGGCGCGAGACGAGGCCGCGCGGACGGTTGACCATGATGAAGACGAGCACCGCGCCGAAGATCAGCATGCGGTACTCGGCGAGCTCGCGGAAAAGCTCGAAGCCGCCGATCATCACGATGGCGGCGATCGCGACGCCGATCTGGCTGCCGAGCCCGCCGAGCACGACGATCGAGAGGATCAGCGCGCTCTCCATGAAGACGAAGCTCTCGGGCGAGATGAAACCCTGGCGGGTGGCGAAGAAGGCGCCGGCGAAGCCGCCGAACATGGCGCCGGTGGCGAATGCCGAGAGCTTGGTGTTGGTGGTGTTTATGCCGAGCGAGCGGCAGGCGATCTCGTCCTCGCGCATCGCTTCCCAGGCCCGCCCCAGCGGCAGGCGGCGCAGGCGCAAGGTGACCGCGTTGGTGATCAGCGCGAGCACCAGGATCAGGTAGTAGAGGAAGATGATCCGATGCATCGAGCTGTAGTCGAGCCCGAAGGTGGCGGCGAAGCCGGCGTCGCTGCGATCAAACGGAATGCCGAAGAAGCTCGGCCGCGGGATGCCCGAGATGCCGTCGGGGCCGCCCGTGAACTGATACCAGTTCAAGAGCACGATGCGGATGATCTCGCCGAAGGCGAGCGTGACGATGGCGAGATAGTCGCCTCTGAGGCGGAGCACGGGAAAGCCGAGGATGATGCCCCAGAACGCGGCGAGGATGCCGGCGACGGGCAGGCACAGCCAGAACGACCAACCGAAGTACTGGGCGAGCAGCGCGTAGGAATAGGCGCCGACGGCGTAGAAGGCGACGTAGCCGAGGTCGAGAAGGCCGGCGAGGCCGACGACGATGTTGAGGCCCCAGCCGAGCATGACGTAGGTGAGCACGAGGATGCCGAGGTCGACGACGTAGCGGCCGCCGAAGAACGGCAGGGTGACGGCGAGGACCAGGAGCGTGCCGCCGACGACCTTGCCGAGCCAGGGCATGTCGGGAAGGGCCGGCACGAACCGCCCGAGGCCTTCCCCGCGGCCTTCGGGCCCCCACACGAGCAGGCGCAGCAGAAGGCGCCCGACGAAGACCACGCCGACGCAGGCGAAGACGAGACCCCAGCGCTGGGTGATGACGAGCCCGCCCGGCGCGATGTCGGTCCGCAGTCCGATGATGGGGGCGGCGAGCGCCAGGACGATGAGCGCGGCGAGGCCGGCCTCCTTGAGCGCGGCGAGCAGACGCCCACCTGCCGCCTGGTCCAGGGCCATGCGCTCAGACCTTCTCGATCTCGGGTCGGCCGAGCAGGCCGGACGGCAGGAAGATCAAGACGATGGCGAGGATCGAGAACGCCGCGACGTCCTTGTACTCGATCGAGAAATAGGCAGACCAGAAGGTCTCGATGAGGCCGATGAGCAGGCCGCCGAGCATCGCCCCGGGCAGCGAGCCGATGCCGCCGAGCACCGCCGCGGTGAACGCCTTGATGCCGGCGACGAAGCCGATGAAGAAGTCGATGACGCCGTAGTACAGGACGAACATCAGACCGGCGACCGCGGCCAGCGCGGCACCCATGACGAAGGTCAGCGAGACCGTCCGGTCGATGTTGACGCCGAGGAGCGCGGCCATCTTCTTGTCCTGCTCGCAAGCGCGCTGGGCGCGGCCGAGGGGGGTGCGCTGGATCAAGAGCGTGAAGCCGACCATCAACGCCAGGGTCAAGACGATGATGAGGATCTGAACGTAGGATAGGCTGACGACGAAACCGTCGGTCTCCATCAAGACGATGCCGCCCTCGATCTGGGGCGGCAGCGGCTTGACCCGCGCGCCCTGCGCGATCTGCACGTAATTCTGCAGCACGATCGACATGCCGATGGCGGTGATCAGCGGCGCCAGTCGGAACGACTGGCGCAGGGGCCGATAGGCGACGCGCTCGACGGCCCAGCCATAGACCGCAGTCAGCAACATGCCCGCGAGCAGCGTGACGAACAGGACGAAGATCAGAGCGCCGCCCGCCACCGCGCTCAGCATCAAGAAAAAGATCAACGAGATGAACGCCCCCACCATGAAGATGTCGCCGTGGGCGAAGTTGATCATGCCGATGATGCCGTAGACCATCGTGTAGCCGATGGCGATCAGGCCGTAGATCGAGCCGAGCGCGAGGCCGTTGATCAGCTGCTGTAAAAAATAATCCATCCGATCCCCACGACAGAGACAGCGGCAGCGCCGGCGGGCTGCGGCACGAGCGAAGCGTCAGAGCGCGAGCCGACGCATCGGACGGCGAATTGTCTCCTGACATTGCTAGCAGAAGGCGGGGTCGGCGCCCGTGTCAAGCGCCGCTTGGCCGCCAGCCGCGGCGGCGAACCGTGAAAGCGGTCGAATCCGTTGCTCGATTCGAGCAGCCACGCCGTCGGTACCCGGGGGCCGCCTGTTCGCCAGACAGGCCGAAGGCGACGCGAGGTCGACCTGTCGCGGTCCTCGCCGCGCCTCCTCGTCGCGGCGGGACCGCCAGCGGCGTCACCGGCCGCGGGCTCGAATCGGGGGCTCAAGAGGAGCGAATGCCGCGCGGGACGCCGATGCGGTTGGCGAGGCGCTCGATCTCGCGGTGGATCAGGTCGAGATTGCTGTCGCGCACCGTCGGCAACTGGAAGCGGGCGCGGCGCACCGCGCCGTAGTCGATCTCGGCCACGATCAACTCCTCGCCGTCGCCCGCGACCGCGACCTCGCGGCCGAAGGGATCGACGATCCGCGAGCCGCCCCAAAAGCGCACCGCGCCCTCGACGCCCGCGTGGTTGGCCATGACCACCGGCATGCCGTAGAGCAGCGCATAGAAGCGGCACGCCAGGGCCCAGCCGTCCGGGTTCGAGAAGTCGGCGCCGAGGACGCCGTCGCCCGAGGCGACGGGCATCGCGAGCACGGTAGCACCGTAGAGCGCCGCCAGATGGACGAGGCCCGGATTCCACCCGTCGGCGCAGACCAGGACCGCGAGCTGCCACGGCGGGACGTGCGCGACGACGTCGACGTAGCGGCCCTCGGCGAAGTACTTGTCCTCCTCGAGCTCGCCGTAGGTGGCGAGATTGAGCTTGCGGTGGACGAACAGGCAGCGGCCGTCGCGCAAGACGGCGGCGGAGTTGTAGAATTGCGCCGCCGGCCCCTCCTCGACGAAGCCGACGACGAGGGTCATCTCCGGCGCCTGGCGGGACAGCTGCAGGAGGAATGCATCGTCGCGGGCCATGGCGAGGTCGAGCACCCGCGCGCCGACCTGATAGCCGGTGAGCGACAGCTCGGCGAAGACCAGGAGCTCGACGCCGCGCGCCTGGGCGGCCCGGATCGCCTCGACATGGCCGGCGAGGTTGGCGTGCAGATCGCCGAGCGTACCGGCGATCTGGGCGACGCCGACGGTCAGCCGGGCGTGGCGCCCGACGGTGTCGGTGGTCCAGGGATGGGACGGTGCGGCGGCCAAGCTCGCTCCCCACAGGTCGCACGCCAGCGTAGCCGCCCGCTGATCGCGCGCATAGGCCGCCGCGACCGCCCGCCTACGCCGCCCGCCGCCCGGATGCCTGCACGAAGGCCCCATTGACCCCGGACGGGCAGCCTTCGAGGCTGGACGTTGGCGCGCTGCAGTCGAGCTTCTGCGGCGCGCGAGCCATCAGCGCCAACGAGGAGACACGCACATGGGCTTCGCCTGGAGGCGCCTGGGCCTCGCCGCGGTCCTGGCCACGGCTCTCGGGCCGATCGCGCCGGCGCCGGCGGAAACGCCGCCCGACATGCTCGTCATGGGCACCAACATCGCCGACATCATCACCCTCGATCCCGCCGAGGTGTTCGAGTTCGCCGGCGCCGAGGTGACGACGAACATCTACGACCGGATCATGATGAACGAGGCGGAGGCGCTCGACGAGCTGACCGGCGGCGCGGTCGAGAGCTGGGAGATCAGCGACGACGGCCGTACCATCACCTTCACCATGCGGCCGGGTCAGGTCTTCCACTCGGGCAACCCGGTGCGACCCGAGGACGCCGTCTACTCGCTGCGCCGCGTCGTCGAACTCAACAAGACCCCCGCGTTCATCCTCACCCAGTTCGGCTGGAACGCCGACAACGTCGACGAGCTCGTCGAGGTCGTCGATGACGAGCGCTTCCGGATCGAGATCCTCGAGGACTTCTCGCCGGGCCTGGTCTTGAACGCGCTGTCGGCGACGGTGGGCTCGGTGGTCGACGAGAAGCTCGTCGAGAGCCACGCGGTCGACGGCGACATGGGCTACGGCTGGCTCAAGAACCAGAGCGCCGGCTCGGGCCCGTTCGAGCTGGTGACCTGGAACGCCAACGAGACGGTCGTCCTCGAGCACAACCCCGACTACCGGCACGGCGCGCCGGCGATGGAGCGGGTGATCCTCCGCCACGTGCCCGAGCCCGCGGCGCAGCGGCTGCTCTTGGAGGAGGGCGACATCGACATCGCCCGCACGCTGACCGCCGACCAGGTGGCGGGCCTCGAGGGCAAGGCCGACGTGGTGGTCGACAACTTCCCCAAGGCCAACCTCATCTACGTCGCCGCCAATGTCGGCGTGCCGAAGCTGAGCGATCCCAAGGTGTGGGAGGCGCTCAAGTACCTCATCGACTACGAGGGCATGGCGCAGTCGTTCCTCCGGGGCCAGTACATCACGCATCAGTCGTTCTGGCCCAAGGGGCTGTGGGCCTCGGCCGACGCCGAGCCCTACGAGCTCGACGTCGACAAGGCGAAGGCGCTGCTCGCAGAAGCGGGCTATCCGGACGGCTTCGAGGTCACCCTCGACAGCCTGAACAGCTCGCCCTACCTGGAGATGGCGCAGTCGGTGCAGAGCACGCTGGCGCTCGCCGGCATCGAGGCCGAGATCATCCCCCAGGACGGCAGCGCGCTCTGGCCCAAGTACCGGGCGCGGCGGCACGAGCTGATCCTGGCGCGGTGGGGCCCCGACTACCTCGACCCGCACTCCAACGCCGACAGCTTCGCCTCGAACCCGGACAACAGCCTGGAGGCCGGGCTCACGGGGGTTCTCGCCTGGCGCAACGCGTGGGCCGACCCCGAGATCACCGCGCTGACCGCGGCGGCGCGATCGGAGCTCGATCTCGCCGAGCGGCGCGAGCTTTACGAGCAGTTGCAGCTCCTGCACCAGCTGCGCTCGCCGTTCGCCATCATGTTCCAGCAGAACGAGCAAGTGGCGAGCCGCAGCAACGTCGAGGGCTTCGTCTCCGGGCCGTCCTTCGATCTCGTCTACTACCGCAACGTGACCAAGTAGGTCCGAAGAAGGGCCCAGATGGCCGACGCCTCCGTCACGGCCCCCGGCGCATCCGTTCGTGCGCCGGGCCCGCGCCGCCCGGGAGCTTCGGCGCGCCTGTGGCGCGTCCTGCGCTCGACGGGGCAGGTGGCGGTGTCCCTGGCGCTGACGTTCGTGGGCCTGACGCTCGTCACCTTCGTCATCGGCCGGGTCATGCCCATCGACCCGGTGCTCGCCATCGTCGGCGACCGTGCGCCCCAGGACGTCTACGAGGCGATGTACCGGGAGATGGGCCTGGATCGGCCGATCTGGGT
>CAYZSE010000126.1:0-4230 GCA_964481035.1 uncultured Geminicoccaceae bacterium
CGGTCGTCGTCGGCGTTGTGCATGCGGTGGCCGTAGGTCAAGGACGTGCGGCCGGCCTCGACGAGGTGGGAGCGGACGACGACGAGCCCGCCCAGGGGCACCTCGTCTCGCAGGTCGACCTCGAGGCGGACGTCGGCCCAGCCCTTGCGCTCGGCCTTCATCGCCGCCGCCGGCGGGCCGACGGCATGGAGGAAGTGGAAGCCGGCGTCGTCGAACATCGCCATCTGGTGGCGGGTGTTGAGGTGGCCGAAGGCGTCGCACAGCCAGGGGTGCGCGACGCCCCGAAAGGTCTCGATCTCGTGCGGCATGGCCGGGCGTCCCGTTCGCGGCAGAACAGAAAGGTCGCAAAATGCGAGGCGCCCGTCCACACGCCGTTCCAGCACCATGCCGGACCGACGCCTCGCTCCCGCGGTGCCGGACTCGCTCAGCCGATCAGGGGCTCCTCGGCGAAGAACGGCCGATCGGCGTCGGTCGCCGTTCCCTCCCAGAACCGCTCGGCGCGCGCGTAGACGGCATCGCCGATCTCGGCGCCCACCGCGCGGCCGTCGAGGTCGCCATCCTCGAAGTGGATGCCGCCGTAGATCCGGCTGATCCCGGCCTCGTCGGCGGCTTCGGAGAAGGTCTTCCAGGCGAGCACGAGCTCTTCTGTCGGCGTCGTCGGATCGAACTGGGCCGAACCCGGCGGGAACGTCACCGAGCCGCCGAAATCGTCTGACCCGGTGAAAGCCTCGAGCACCGCGGCACCGGCGGCGGAGAAGCCGCTGTGGCCGGAGGTGTACTCGGCGAAGGGCGGCGAGGCGTCTGTCTCAGGGCGCTGGTAGGTGACGAAGTTCCGGGCGAGGATGGTGCTCGGGCCGCGGCCGATGCCGTTTTCGTCGAACCCGCCGAACGCGGTGACCACGTAGCCTTCCTCGCCGGTGATCTCGTCGACGCCCGGCTCGCCGATCAGCCCCAGCTCGCCGAGCTCGCGGATGGCTCGAACCGGCCGCACGTAGTCGGTATCGACCTTGAAGCCCCAGGTGTGCACGCCGGCCTCGAACACGGCGTTGGCGGCAGCGAAGAACAGCTTGGCGTCGTCCTTGATGTCGTGATCGTCGCGGGCCGACACGTACTGGGCGAACGACATCCAGGTGCCGGGCGGGAACGGTGTGCCGCCGGCGTCCTCCATGAACTCGGCGATCAGCTTCTTTTCGTCGTCGAGGGCCGCGCTCTCGGCGACGACGGCGTCGGCCTGGGCGATGAAGGCCGGATTGATGACGCTGCCGACGAGGTCCTCGTCGACGGCGACGACGCTGCCGTCCGGCAGGGTGATCGTGCGGGCATCGATGTCCAGCACCGCCTCCGCAAACGCCGGCAGGAAGAACGGCTCGGGGTCCGGGACCGAGAACGCCCCGTCGGTGAACGGCGTCACGCCACCCCAATGCGGGGTCAAGAACACCTGATCGGGCGGGCCGCCCTCCGGATCGATCGGGACGTTCTCGGGGGTCCACCGGGCGATGTCCACGATGGCGTCGGCACTGGCGTTCACCGGCGCGTAGCCGGTCGTGTCGGCGTAGCCGTTCGCCTGGTTGGCGCCGTCGGCCGCGCGCAACGCCAGCAGGTCCTGGGCGGCATCCAGCCCGATCGCGTAGGCGACGCTGCCGTCATCGACGAGGGAAATACCGTACCGCTCGACGAGGATCGTGTCGAACAGGGCCTGCTGGGCGGGATAGAGATCGCTCAAGACGGCGTGGGCGGCGACGTTCATCGCCTTGGCCATGTCGTCGTCGGAGCCGAAGGCGGCGAGTGCCGCGAGCACGGCGTTGTCGCCCTCGGCGTCGAGCGCGACGCGCACCGCCGTGGCGTCGTAGGCGGCGAAGGCGTCGAAGATGGCGGTGTGCACCATCGCGTAGGCGCGCGAGGCGATGGTCGGGCCGTTGGCTCCGGTCTCGTCGATGACGGCCTGCTGCACGGCTCGGTCCCAGACGACGCTGAGCGTGGGGTCGGGGTTGTTGACGCGCAACGCCTGCGTGCCGCCGGCGACGAGAATGGCCGGGCCGGCGTCGCCGTCGGCGATGGCGCGCAAGTCTTCCGCGGCGATGCGTTCACCGGCGAATTCGAAGGTTTCGACGCCCTTGACCTCCGTCGTCGCGCCGGTGAACCGATCGACCAGCTCGAGCAAGGGGCCTGCACCGCGGCCGATGTCGAAACGGCCGACGTCTTCGGGCATGACGAGCAGATCATCATCCGAACCGCCGAAGACCGCTCCGACATAGCCGTCGACGACGATCGTGTCGTCGCCGGGCCCGGCGCTCACGAAGCTCGCGTGCCCCACCTTGATGACATCGTCGCCGCCCAGGGCGTAGATCGGGCCGGCGGATGGCGACGGCGCCAGATAATCGCTGGTGGGCGTACCGATTGAGCCCATCAGCCAAGACAACCACAAGGGATAGCTCGCGAAGTCGGCTTCGGCGTCCCCATGGCTCGCGGCCGGACGGCCGGAGATCGCAGCCGGGCCGGCGAGATAGGCCAGCAGCCCGGACAGAAGCTGCTCGATCGCCAAGCTTCGATGCGACATTGTACCCTCCATCAACGTGTTGAAACGCATGATCTTGATGGAAATGTACTAGGTCTTTCATGTCAGACATGTGAGCAAAAGCACGCGTCCTGTGATTTAAAAGTAGAAGAGTTCATCTTTTGGCAGACCTCCGCTTCGCGCTCGGTCGGTGGTGCGAGGGCGTGTCTGGGCCGTCGTGGCACGGCGCAACTCGGATCCCGAGACCATCCGCCTCGATCCATGGCATTGCACCAGCGTCATCCTTACATGCGCGGGAGCGAGTTTGTAGGTGAAGCGAATGCTCGCCGGCCCCGGCCGTCGACGCTCATCGCGCGCCGCGTGCGTGATCTGGTCGGATGGCGCATCGCCGCCTGCCTTCGAGCCTGCTAGCAAGGGCGATGAACTGACGGGGACGCACTTGTCGACGAGCGGAGCCGAGGCGGCCGGACGCGGGGATCGAGACCCCGACCTCGCGACGCTCGCCCAGACCTTCGGCCGGGAGGCCGTCGCCACGGGCGAGCGCCAGGCGCGCGTGCGGCGCACCTTCGAGCGGATCGCCGCCGGCTACGACCGGGCCAACGACCTCATGAGCATGGGCCTGCACCGCCGCTGGAAGGCGCGGCTCGCGGGCTTGTGCGTCGAGGACGGCCCGGTCCTCGATCTCGCCTCGGGGACGGGTGACGTGGCGGCGCGCCTACGGCGGCACGGCCGTTTCGTCGTCGGCGTCGACGCGAGCCCGGCCATGCTGGCGGTCGACCGCGCGCGCCACCCGGCGGCCGCGGCGGTGGCCGGCGCGGCGGAGGCGCTGCCGCTGGCCGACGGCGGGGTCGCCGCGGTGACGCTCGCCTTCGGGCTGCGCAACTTCACCGACCCGCAGCTCGGGCTCGGCGAGGTTCGCCGGGTGCTGCGCCCGGGCGGACGGCTCTACCTGCTGGAGTTCTCGCGCCCCATCGCGGCGGTCAGGCCCTTCTATCGGTGGGGCTCGGCGCGGCTCTTGCCCTGGGTCGGCGGCCGCGTCACAGGGGCGCCGGACGCCTATCGCTACCTCGTCGAATCGATCGACCGGTTCCCGAGCGCGGCGGCCGTGGCGGCCACGCTCGAGAGCACGGGCCTGGTCGTCGAGCGGATCGAGCGGCTGGCCCTCGGCATCGCCGCCATTCACGTCGCGCGGCGGCCGGACGAGGGGGCCTGATGGACGCCCTCGGCAGCAGCCGGCCCGCGCGGGCGGGGGTGTGGTGGCTGGCGTGCCGGCCGAAGACGCTGAGCCTCGCCCTCGTCCCCGTCGGCGTCGGCAGCGCCTGGGCTGCGGCCGTGGCCGGGGTCTTCCGCCTCGACGTGCTGGTGCTCGGCGCCTTCGCGGCGGTTGCGATCCAGATCGGCACCAATCTGTGGAACGACGCCCTCGACGCCGAGCACGGGCTCGACGACGGACCCCGGCTCGGCCCGCGCCGGGCGACCGCCGCCGGCTGGCTGAGCGCCACGACCGTACGCCGTGCGGCGACCGCGGCCTTCGCGCTCGCGGCGCTCGCGGGCCTCGTCCTCGTGGAGATCGGCGGCTGGCCGATACTCGCGATCGGGGCCGCCGCGCTCGCCTGCGGGCTGCTCTACTCGGCGGGGCCCCGGCCGATCGCGGCGACGCCGCTGGGCGAGATCCTGGTGCTCGCCTTCTTCGGCGTCGCGGGCGTCGCGGGCAC
>CAYZSE010000126.1:4330-9254 GCA_964481035.1 uncultured Geminicoccaceae bacterium
GGACCTCGACCTTGACCTCGATCTTCATCCCCTTGGGCCTCGCCTTCATCATGCTGACCGTGGGGCTCGGTCTCGCCGTCGGCGACTTCCGCGCGGTCGTGCGCCGGCCGCGGGCGGTGGCGGCGGGGCTCGTGGGCCAGCTCGTCCTTCTGCCGACGGCGGCCGTGGCCGTGGCCACGATCTTCGCGCTGCCGCCGCACGCGGCGGTGGGGCTCGTGCTCGTCGCCTGCGTGCCGGGCGGCGTGACCTCGAACTTCCTCACCGTGCTCGCCCGCGGCGATGCGGCGCTCTCGGTCACGCTCACGGCGCTGGCGACCTCGCTCGCCATCCTCACCGTGCCCGTGGCGCTCGGCGTCGCCGTCGCGCTGTTCGATCCGGGCGGGCTCGCCCTACCGGCGCGGCTGCCCCTCGGCGAAACGGCGCGGGCGGTCCTCCTCATCACGGCACTGCCGATGGCCCTGGGCATGGCCCTGCGCGCGGCGCGCCCGTCCCTGGCGCTCGCTTGGCTCCACCCGGCGCGGCGGCTCGCCACGCTGATCTTCGCTCTCATCGTCGTCGCCGCCTTCAGCGCCGATTGGTCGATCGTCGCGGCCCACGCGGCGCGCCTCGGCCCGGCCGTCGTCGCCTTCAACGCGGCGGCCGTCGCGATCGGCCTCGGCCTCGGCCGGCTCGCCCGGCTCGGGCCGCGGGCGACGCTGACACTGGCGGTCGAGTGCGGCCTGCAGAACGTGGCCCTCGCGCTCTTTCTCGGCGGCGGCGTGCTCGGCGAGCCGGGGCTCATGGTGCCGGCCATCCTCTACGTGCTCGCGATGAACGCCTCGGCGCTCGTGCTGGTCGCGCTCGGCCGGCGGCTGGCGGGGTCGGCCGCGCTGGCCGCCCGTCGCTGAGCGGTGTCAGCCCTCGGACGGCGTAAGCGTGCCCCGCGGCCGACCGTCGAGATCGAAGAGGCGGTAGGTGCGGCCGTCGGCGACGACGACGCGGCAGCTCGCCAGTGGGCGCTCCTCGAGGCACACCGCGCCGTCGTCGCGCAGGACCAGGCGCTCCGCCGTGCCGGCGTCGATCGCCCCCAGGAACCCGCGATTGCCGAGAGCACCGATGATGCGCCCGACGCTCGCGGCATCGAGCCGGCGGCCGCCGCGCGCGAGCACGGCATCGCGGCTCGCGTCGTGCGGCAGGGCGGCGGCGGCGAAGCCGATCGCCGGCTCCGGCGGCTCGGCGCGCCAGCACGCGCCGAGCAGGGCCGCAAGCAGGACCGTCGCCAGGGTGCGCGCGATGGGTGTCATGGGTGATCCGTCCGCCACCTGACGAGGCCGGCTAGAGCAGGCCGTGCTCACGGAGGCTGGTCTGGCGTCCCTTGCCGACGATGACGTGATCGTAGACCAGCACGTTGATGGCGGCGAGGGCTTCCACCACCCGCCGCGTCGTCGCGATGTCCTCGGGCGACGGCGTCGGATCGCCCGACGGGTGGTTGTGGACCAGGATCAGGGCGACGGCGCCCACCTCGAGCGCGCGCTTGGCGATCTCGCGCGGGTAGAGGGGGGTGTGATCGACGGTGCCGCGCCCGAGGCGCTCGTCGCGGATCAAGCGGTTCTGCGTGTCGAGGAAGAGCGCGTGGAACTCCTCGGTCCCGGCGTGGGCGAGGGCGCTCGCGAGATACGCCTCGAGCGCCTCGGGCGTGCCGATGACGGGGGCCTCGCGCAGCCCGGCGGCGCGGGCGCGGACGTCGATCTCGCGCACGAGCCGGAAGAGCACGGCGGTAAAGCGGCGCTCGTCGTCCGAGCGGAACTCGTCGACTTCGGCGAGGCGCGCGGGCTCGGCCGCGAGCGCCGCGGCGAGGCCGCCGAAACGCGCGATGACCGCCTTGGCCAAGGGCTTGGTGTCGCGGCCGCGGATCGAGAAGAAGAGCAAGAGCTCCAAGAGCTCATAGTCGGCGAGGGCCTCGGCGCCGGCGTCGAGGAAGCGCTCGCGCAGCCGCTCGCGGTGGCCGTGATAGTGCTTGCTGCCGTAAGGTGCCGGCGACGGCGCGGCGTAGGCCTGCGGCTGCTCGGCGAGGCCTGCGACACCCGGGGCGCTGATCAGCGCGGCCACGGCGGCGAGGCCGTCGGCGTCGTCGAAGGTCCACGCCTTGCGGTCGGGTTGCCAGCGGCCGCCGGCCTGCTTGAGCGCGCGATGGTGGCGGTAGGTGTCACCGGAGACGAGAAAGCCGGTGCCGAGGCTGCGCACCTCGAGGCCGAAGCTCTCCAGCTCGTCCGCTGGTTGCGAGGTGGCGCGCCGGCCGAGGAGCTGGGACCAGAAGGCGGACATCGCGAGCTACCAGGCCGGGTGGTGGCGACCCGCGGGCGACAGGGTGAAGACCTCGCAGCCGCTCTCGGTGACGCCCACCGTGTGCTCGAACTGGGCCGAGAGCTGGCGATCCTTGGTGACGACGGTCCAGCCGTCACCTAGGAGCTTGGTCTCGAAAGTGCCGAGATTGATCATCGGCTCGACGGTGAAGATCATCCCCGCCTCCAGCTCGAGGCCCTCGCCGGGCTTGCCGTAGTGCAGCACGCTGGGGGCGTCGTGGAACACCCGCCCGATGCCGTGCCCGCAATAGTCGCGGACGACCGCGCAGCGGTGGCTTTCGGCATGGCTCTGGATGGCATGGCCGATGTCCCCGAGCGTGGCGCCCGGGCCG
The DNA here is from genome assembly GCA_964481035.1 of uncultured Geminicoccaceae bacterium. Classification (GTDB taxonomy): domain Bacteria; phylum Pseudomonadota; class Alphaproteobacteria; order Geminicoccales; family Geminicoccaceae; genus JAAAPF01. The sequence continues at coordinate 7,005 of CAYZSE010000126.1, forward strand.
ATCGCCTCGAGCCCCTGCCACAGCGCCTCGAAGGTGACGCGGCATAGCCGCTTGGCCTTCAGGGCGGGATTGCCGGCGAAATACATGCGCGAGCTGTCGCCGTGCCAGCCGCCGAGGACGACGGTGACGTCGATGTTGAGGATGTCGCCGTCCTTGAGCACGCGCTCGCCGGGGATGCCGTGGCAGACGACGTGGTTCAAGGAGATGCACGTGGCCTTGGGATAGCCACGGTAGCCCAGGGGCGCGGGGGTGGCGTCGGCCGCCAGGATCGCCTCGTGGCACAGGCGGTCGAGCTCGCCCGTGGTCGCCCCCGGCCGGACGAGCGGCTCGATCATGTCGAGAATCTCGGCGGCGAGGCGACCGGCCCGGCGCATGCCCTCGAAGGCCGCGGCGCCGTGAAGGGGGACGGCGGGCGGTTGGCTGCGGACGGCGGCTCGGTTCATGGGCGTCAGGCTTCCAGGTCGACGGGCACGGGGTGCGCGATGGAGATGCCCGCGAGGCGGACGTGGCAAGCATAGGCGACCACCTCGACGCCTGCTCGGACCGCCTCGACGCAAGCCCGAGCGTAATCGGGGTCGACGTCGCGAGCCAGCCCGAGCGCGCAGCAATCGCTTCTCTGTACGACGTAGAGCATCACCGCCCGCTCGCCAATCTCGACTTGCGCCTTGAGCTCGCGGAGATGCTTGGCGCCGCGTCTCGTGACCGCGTCGGGAAATCGCGCGATGTCGCCCGTTCGCCAATGCACGTTCTTGACCTCGACCCAGCACCGTCGCCGGGCCTCGTGCTCGAGCAAGAGGTCGATGCGCGAGCGCTCGTGCCCGTAGCGCACCTCCGCGCGCATCGTCGCGTAGCCGGCGAGCTCGGGGATGGCGCCATCGGCGATCGCCGCGCGGACGAGCTTGTTGGGCACACCCGTATGCACGCCGACGAGGGTGCCGTCGGCCTCCACGAGCTCCAGCGTGTAGGCGAGCTTGCGTCCCGGCGCCGCCGGGCGAAGCCAAACACGGTTCCCGGGCGCGATCAGCCCCAGCATGCGGCCCGGATTGGGGCAGTGCACCGTGACGGCGGTGCCGTCGGCCAACGTGACGTCGGCAAGGAAGCGCTGGTATCGGCGCACGAGGCGCGCCGGCACGAGGTCGGTCGTCATGCCCGCACCAAGAGCCGCTCGGGCGGCGCTTGTCCAGGGCTGCGCTCGTTACCGGGCCGGAACGCGGGCCGGCGCGAACCGTTGGCTCGATGGCCGCAGAGATCCACGCGAGACAGCGATGACGCCCAGCGAATTCCGCTTCGAGATCCTCCAGGAGATGTACCGTGTCCAGCGACGGCGGCGCGACGACATCCGCGCCAGCCTGGCGACGCCCGTGGCGGCACTCGCCTTCTCCGCCTAGGTCGTCGCGACGCTGGCATCGCTGGTCGAGCCTGCCCGGGAGCGGCCGGCCCACGTCGCCGCCGAGGCGCTCGTGTTCATCGCCGTCCTCGCCGTCGCGGCGGCGGCCTCCTCATCGTCCGGGTCGAATGGCGCTTCATCTATCTCGATCCGCCGGACCTGGAGACGCTGATCGACGCCGAGCGGGCGCTGGCGCGGGATGGGGTCGAGGAGGCGTCGCACGTCGCTGCCATGCACGACTACATGGCGGGCGTCTTCGACATCGTCTATCGCCGCTACTTCGCGGAGAACGAGCAGCGCGCCCGCGACCGGACCTACGCGCTGCGGCTGATCGTCGGCGCGCTGTGCGTCTTGCTGTTCGCCTTCCTTCTGTTGCCGCTGGCCGGAGGAGGAGATTGATGAGGCTCGCGACCCTCCTGCGGTCGCTGGACCGCGCTCGCATGCACCGTCCGACGGGCGATCTGGAACGTCCCGTCGGCACCCGCGTTGATCGCGAACTCCTGGCGCTGCGTGACGACCAGCGGGCCGTCCAGCAGTGCCTGGATCTGCACGTTCGGCCGCGGATTTCGGTGATGGACGAGAAGAACGTCGCCGTGCTGCGTCCCGCGATCGCCGCCGCCTCGGCCTCGATGACGCGCTCGAGGAGGCTCGTGCACAGCACGCGAAGTATCGAGAAGAGAGCGACGGGACGAGGCTCGAGGCGTCTCGCGATGCGCCGAAGGGTCGCTGACGAGGCCGCCCGTCGGCCCGGGCGCGAAAAAAGCTCGAGCCCCGAGAGGAGGGCCCGGGGCTCGGTGGGAGGGGCACGTCGGCGGAGGGGAGGAAGCCGTCGTGCCCCTTGATGTCGGGCCTCGGGGAGGCCT
>CAYZSE010000127.1:0-9170 GCA_964481035.1 uncultured Geminicoccaceae bacterium
AGCATCGAGACCGGCTGGCCGAGCATCGCCGCCTCGGCCTCGATGCCGCCGACGCCCCACCCCAGCACGGCGAGGCCGTTGATCATCGTCGTGTGGCTGTCGGTGCCGACCAGCGTGTCGGGGTAGGCAACCGTCGTGTTGCCGTCCTGGCCGGTCCAGACGACCTGGCCCAGGTGCTCCAGGTTGACCTGATGGCAGATGCCCGTGCCCGGCGGCACCACGCGGAAGTTGTCGAACGCCTGGCTGCCCCAGCGCAGGAACGCATAACGCTCGGCGTTGCGCTGGTACTCGTGCTCGACGTTGGTCGCAAAGGCTTGCGGCGTGCCGAAGGCGTCGACCATGACCGAGTGGTCGATGACCAGATCGCACGGGCTCAAGGGGTTGATGAGCTTGGGATCGCCGCCGAGCTCCACCATCGCCTGGCGCATGGCCGCGAGGTCGACGACCGCCGGCACGCCGGTGAAGTCCTGCATGAGCACACGCGCCGGGCGGAAGGCGATCTCGGTGTCCGAGCGTTGCCGGTCGACCCAGGCGGCCATTGCCTTGACGTGATCGACCGTGACCGTCCGGCCGTCCTCGTAGCGGAGCAGGTTCTCCAAGAGCACGCGCAGCGAAAACGGCAGCCGATCGACGTTGCCGATCTGCTTCGCCGCCTCGGGCACGGAGAAGTAGTCATAAGCCAGATCGCCGACGTTCAAAGTCCGGCGCACACCCAGCGTGTCGGAACCCGTGATGGCCACGATGCTCTCCTCGGCTTTGTGAGGCCGGCCGGCGGCGGTGCGCCGCGCGACGGTCGGCGATGGTCCCCCGATCAATCGTCCCCGGCTTCGGCCGCGAGGCGAAGGTTGGTGATCTTCCGCTCGGTGATCGCCGCGCGCAGGCGCAGGATCACCACCGCGACGAAATAGAACTTGAAGGCCACCGCCAACGTCAACAGCGGCCAGAGCATGGCGCCGTGAATCTGCGGCCCGTCGAAGCGGATCACCGTCGCCGGCTGGTGCAGCGTGTTCCACCAGTCCACGGAGAACTTGATGATCGGCAGGTTGACCGAGCCGACCAGCGCGAGGATGGCGGCGGCCCGCGCCCCGCGCTGCGGGTCGTCGAAGGCGTCGTGCAGGGCCGAGTAGCCGAGATAGAGGAAGAGGAGGATCAGCATCGAGGTGAGCCGGGCGTCCCAGACCCACCAGGCACCCCACATCGGCTTGCCCCAGATCGCCCCGGTGACGAGGGCGAGAAAGCAGAACACGGCACCGACCGGCGCCGCGGCGCGGCCGTAGAGGTCGGCCAGCGGGTGGCGCCAGACCACCGAGACGACCGCCGCGACGGCGATCGTGAGGTAGACGAAGAGCGCCATCCACGCCGCGGGCACGTGCACGAAGATGATCCGGTAGGCGTCACCCTGCTGGTAGTCCATCGGCGCCAGCACGAGCCCGCCATAGAGCCCGACCGCGAACAGCAGCACCGCACCGCCGAGCACATAGGGGTAGATCGCGTCGGCGAGCCGTTGGAAGCGCAGCGGATTGGCGAACCAGTGCATCCCGCTGGTATAGACATCGAGACGGGAATTGCGAGGGGACCCGCGGCCGCACTTAGGTCGGCGAGCGGCGCCGGCGTAAAGGCGTCGGGCCTGCGGTCACGGTCCGGCGGGCGGGACAGGCCGGGCGCGCCCGCAGGGACGCGCCCGGCTCGAGCCCGGTCGGGCGCGCGGGCGTCAGCCGATCAGCGCGTTGTCGTCGCGCCTGACGGCGATGATCGACGAGCGCGGCAGGCTGGCCTCGCCGTCGGGGAACGGCGCGTCGGGGTGCTGGATGCCGACGAACATCGTGCGGCGGTCCGACGACCAGGTGAGGCCCGTGACCTCGCAGCCGAAGGGCCCCGTCAGGAAGCGGCGGATCTCGCCGGTCACGGGGTCGCCCGCCAGCATCTGGTTGTTGCCCATGCCGGCGAACTCGCCCTCGTTGGAATCGTCGCCGTCGGTCATGATCCAGAGCAGGCCCGAGGAATCGACGACCATGCCGTCCGGCGAGTTGAACATGTTGCCTTCGTTGATGTTGGCGCTGCCGGCGAACAAGCCCTCCTTGTGCACCGTCGGGTTGCCGGCCATGACGTAGAGGTCCCACGTGAACGCCGGCGCCGAATGGTCGTTGCCGGCCGGCCGCCAGCGGACGATCTGGCCGTACTCGTTGGTCTCGCGCGGGTTGACAGCATCGACCGCCATCGGGTCGCCGCCGGCATTGGTGCGGATCGAGCCGTCGGCGTTGGTGGTGCCCCGGCGGCTGTTGTTGGTCAGGCAGCAATAGCCCTCGACCACGGTCGGGTTGACGGCGACCCACTCGGGCCGATCCATGGTCGTGGCGCCGACCTTGGAAGCCGCGGTGCGCGTGAAGACGGCGATCTCGGCCGGCTCCATGCCGGTCGTCTCGGGCGTCAGCGCGACCCATTCACCGGTCATGTCGTCGTTGAACTTGGCAGCGTAGAGGGTGCCCTCGGTCAAGAGCGTCGAGGTGTCGCCGCCGGGCACGTAGATGTCGCGCGAGATCCACTTGTACATGAACTCGCCGCGCTCGTCGTCGCCCATATAGGCCACGAGGCGACCGTCCGGCGCGATGGCGATCGGCGCGTTCTCGTGCTTGAAACGACCGAGCGCCGTGCGCTTGACGGGCGTCGAGGTGGGATCGCTCGGGTCGATCTCGACGATGTAGCCGTGGCGGTGCGGCTCGTTGGGGTTCTTGGCGACGTCGAAGCGCTCGTCGAACAGCTCGTAGCCGTAGCGCCCGTTCTCGGCGATGCCATAGCGCTCGTAGCCGGCGGCGACCGTCGCGTCCTCGGGCAGCCCGGCGGTGCTCCCGAAATACCCGTTGAAGTTCTCCTCGCAGGTCAGATACGTGCCCCAGGGCGTCCGGCTCGCGCCGCAATTGTTGAGGGTGCCCAGGACCTCGGTGCCCGCGGGGTCGGCCGCGGTCTGCATCAGCGGATGACCCGCCGCCGGCCCGTCGATGGTCATCGGGGTGTTGTGCGTGATGCGGCGGTTGAAGGGGCTGTCGACGACGACCGCCCAGCCGTCCGGCCCCTCGGCGATCTCCATGATGCTGACGCCCTGCAGGTTCTGCAGCATGACGACATCGTCGAGCGAGGTCGCGATGCCTTCCGTGGCGTGCGGCATGTTGATGTCGTTGTTCGTGTACTCGTGATTGACCGCGAGGACCTCACGGCCGCCGATGTTGTAGAGTTCCATGCCGTCGGTGTTCTCGCCGAACACGCGATCGGATCCCTGCGCGGGAATGCCCTTCTGGGCATCGAACGCCGGCGCGTCGGAGAAGAGCGGATCACCCCAGCGCACGAGCAGCGTCCAGTCGTAGCCCTCGGGGACGTGGACGGTGCCGTCGGTCTGCGGCGCGAGCTGCTCGAAGGCGAAGCGCGTGCTCTGCTGGGCCAGCGCCGTCGTGCCTCGGAGCAGGCCCGTGCCCATGACGGCGGCACCGGACCCGAAGGCGAGCGCGCCGCCGAGAAAGCCGCGCCGCGCGATCGCCCGCTCGACCACGCGGTCGAATTCCTGCACCTCGGGACGGGGGAAATTCAGCTCGTCCCACTCGTCCGCCGAAAGCTTGCTCTGGTCGACGCCGCTCATGTCATCCCTCCTGTTGCACGCCAGGGCCGGAGCCATCGTCATCGCGTGACGGCATGGACCGGTTCCCTGGAACTGCTCCAATTCGATGTCGCGCGGTGTAGCCCACGTCCGTGACAGTGGCATGATGTTCCTTGGCTCTCGGCGCGCGGAAGGGCCGAGGCCGACCCCGTCATCATCGTGTCACGCGCGTCCGCGATCGTAGAATTGGAAATTCTGGATCGTCTTCGATGTGCCGTTTGCTCATGGTGGTCGCGCTCTCGGGTCTCGCGTCCTCGGCGGCGCACGCCGCCGAGGAGGCCGCGATCGCGCGCGGTCGCGCCTTGTTCGAGGGACACTGCGCCGTCTGCCACGGGGACACCGCCACCGCGGGTGAGGCCGGCGACATTCGCGGCCTGCCGCGGAGCGTCGTCGCCCGGGCGACCCGCGGCATGGAGCAGATGCCGGCCTTCGCGTTCAGCGACGGCGAGATCGAGGCGCTGGTCCGCTACCTCGCGCATCTCTGGGAGCAGGACTGAGCGGCGCTCGCTTGCTCGACGGCTATTCGAGGGCGAGGCGCAGTGCCGCGGCGGTGGCGAAGGGAGCGAGGGCGACGGCGCCCAAGAACATGGCGCCGAGGATCATGAGCTGGGCCGACGCACCGAGCCCCGTGACCCAGCCGTCGACGGCGGAGACCGCGAAGATGAGCACCGGGATGTCGAGCGGAAGCACGATGAGCGCCAGAAGGAGGCCGCCGCGCCGGCTGTGGACCAGGAGCGCTGCGCCGATGCCGCCGATCAGGGTGAGCGTCGGGGTGCCGAGCAGCAGCACCACGGGCACCGCCAGATAGGCCGCCGCCGGCAGGCCCAAAAGGAGGCAGACGACCGGCGAGAACGCGACCAGGAGCAGGCCGCTGGTGAGCCAGTGGGCGAGCGCCTTGACCACGGCCACGACCTCGAAGCTCAGCCCGGAGACGCCGAGAAGATCGAGCGTCCCGTCGCGGGCGTCGGGCGCGTAGAGCCGCTCGAGGGTGAGCGTCACCGAGAAGAGGGCCAGGACCCAGATCAACCCGACGCCGATACGCTCGAGGGTGGCGGGGCCGGGGCCGACGCCGAGGGGAAAGAGCGACAAGGCCAGGGCGAAGAAGACCAGCCCCTGGACCATCTCCCCGCCCGAGCGAAAGGCCAGCCGGACCTCATGGCGAAACAGCGCCCAAGCCGCGCTCATCGGCCGAGCTCCAAGGCCCCGGCGCCCTCGATCGCGATGTCGCCGTGGGTGGCGGCGAGCACCGTCCCGCCGCTTTGGAGATGCGCGGCGATCAACCCTTCGAGCCGGGTCCGGTTGGCCGCGTCCAGGCCCACCGCCGGCTCGTCGAGCAGCCAGATCGGCTTCGCCACCGCGGCGAGCCGGGCGAGCGTCAGCCGGCGGCGCTGGCCGGACGACAATTGCCGCGCCGGCGCGTCGGCGAGGCGGGTGAGCGCGAAGGCCCGAAGCCCGGCCGCGACGTCGCCGCCGCCGGTGAGCGCCGCGACGAAGGCGAGGTTCTCCTCGACGGTCAGGCCGGGCTTCACCGGATCGGCATGGCCGACATAGTGGAAGGGCTCGCCCGCGGCCGTCGCCGGCGGCAGCGTCAAGGTGCCGTCGGCGACCTCGAGCAGACCGGCGACGACGCGCAGCAGGGTCGACTTGCCGCTGCCGTTGGGGCCGCGCAGGACCAGCGCCTCGCCGGGCCCCACGGCGAAATCGAGCCCTTCGAAGACGGGGCGGCCGGCGCGTCGGCAGGCCAGCGCCTCGCCGCGGACCGAGCCGGCCGCGATTTTCGGCGCGGCTTCACGCACGCCGGTCGTCGACGACCTTGCCGTCGTTGGGAAGCGTCCCGGGGGCAACGATCAGGACTTCACCGCGCAGCGAGGTGGTCTCGCGCAGGCTCGCCACCAGCGCCTCGCCGAGCCCCTCACCAGGCTCGCTCGCTTCGACGACGAGGCGCATGTGGTCGGCCGCCGCGACGCGCTCGACGACGAGCCTACCCTTGACGAGCCCGTGGCGGGCGAGGACGGCCGCCACCTGATGCGGGTGGACGAAGAGGCCGCGGACCTTGGTCGACTGATCGGCGCGCCCCATCCAGCCCTTGATCCGCCGGTTGGTGCGCCCGCAGGCGCTCATGCCGGGAAGGAACGCCGAGAGGTCGCCCGTGGCGAAGCGGATCAAGGGATAGTCCGGATTGAAGGAGGTCACGACCACCTCGCCGACCTCGCCGTCGGCCGCCGGCGTGCCGGTTCCCGGCTCGACGATCTCGACGATCACCGCCTCGTCGACGATGAGCCCGTCGCGCGGCCCGCTCTCGTAGGCGATGAGCCCGAGATCGGCCGTCGCGTAGCACTGGTAGGTGTCGATGCCGCGCGCGGCGAACGCGCGGCGCAGGTCGGGCGGGAACGCCTCGCCGGAGACCAGCGCGCGCTCCAGGCTGTCGGTGGCGACGGCGTGCCCGGGCGCCTCGTCCAAGAGCGTCATGAGATAGGACGGCGTGCCCGTGTAGGCCGGCGGTCGCAGCCGAGCGATCGCCTCGAGCTGGCGCGCCGTCTGGCCGACGCCGGCCGGCACCACGGGGCAGCCGAGCGCCCGCGCGCCGCCCTCCACCATCATCCCGGCCGGCGTCAGGTGGTAGGAGAAGCTGTTGTGGATGAGATCGCCGGCGCGGAAGCCGGCCGCGAACAGCGCCCGGGCGAAACGCCAGTAGTCGGTGCGCAGGCTTTCGGGCTCGGCGATCGGCCCGGGCGACAGGAAGACCCGCGACAGCCGACCGACCGGGGTGGCGGCGAGGCCGCCGAAGGGCGGCAGGGCCGCCTGGCGCTCGGCGAGCATGGACTTGCGGAGCACCGGGAGCGCCGCCAGCGCCTCGGGCGAGCTGACCGCCGCGGCATCGACGCCGTCGAGGAGGGCGGCGACGGCGGGGGCGTTGTCGATGGCATGGCGGACGAGGCCCGGCAGCGCGGTAAACATCTGAGCGAGACGCTGCTCGGGATCGCGCAGCTCCTGACGGTCGTAGAACTCGCCGCCTCGCTCCACCATGAGCTTCCCCAGATCGGTCGCCGGCAGGCGTGAGGACGGGCTACAGCCAGCGCTTGCGACGCTTGTAGCTCTTGATGTCGCGGAAGCTGTGCCGCCCCGCGGAGCTGATCCCAAGGTAGAACTCCTTGACGTCCTCGTTGTCGCGGAGCTGGTCCGCCGGGCCTTCCAGGACGACCCGTCCGTTTTCGACAATGTAGCCGTCGTGGGCGTAGCGCAAGGCGATGTTGGTGTTCTGCTCGGCCAGAAGGAAGGAGACGCCGGCGTCGCGGTTGAGCCGGGCCACGATGTCGAAGATCTCCTCGACGAGCTGCGGCGCCAGGCCCATCGACGGCTCGTCGAGCAGGATGACCGAGGGCCGGGCCATGAGCGCCCGGCCGATCGCGCACATCTGCTGCTCGCCGCCGGAGGTGTAGCCGGCCTGCGAGCGGCGACGCTCGGCGAGGCGCGGAAAATACCCGTAGACCCTCTCCAGGTCCTCCTTCACCGCGGCGCCGCCGTCCTTGCGGGTATAGGCGCCGGTCAGCAGGTTCTCCTCGATGGTCAGGTGCTCGAAGCAGCGCCGGCCCTCCATGACCTGGACGACGCCGCGCCGGACGAGGTCGTTGGGGGTCAGATGCGCCACGTTCTCGCCGGCGAGCGTGATCGAGCCCTTGGTGACCTCGCCGCGCTCCGCTGCGAGCAGGTTGGAGACGGCCTTCAAGGTGGTCGTCTTGCCGGCGCCGTTCCCGCCGAGCAGCGCCGTGATCCCGCCCTTCGCAACGGCGAGGGACACGCCCTTGAGGACGAGCACGACGTGGTCGTAGACCACCTCGATGTTGTTGACGGAGACCAGCGGCGCCGCCGGGGCCGCCGCCTCGGCCCGCACCAGTACGTCCGCCGCCGGCATCGTCAACTGCTCGGGCAGGCGCGTGGGGTGATGCCCTTCTCGGCCGCGTAGGCGGCGGCGCTCTCCTCGATCAGCGGCCGCACCACGTCGGTCATCGGCGGCACCCAGTCCGAGACCCGGTTCCAGGCCTGGCCGTCCCATTGCTGGATGAAGACGGCGCCGCCGCCCTCGTGGTCGGCGCAGGACACCGAGACGGTGTTCATGAAGCCGGCGAGGCCGAGCGCGGCGAGGCGCTCGTCGGCGAGGTCGAGGGCCTCGAAGCCGTCCCTGACCTCCTCGCCCGTGAGCGGCCGCGCGCCGTGGATCTCCTGGGCGGCGCGAATGGCCTCGACGATGATGACCGAGTTGACGACGCCGCGGTTGTAGAGGACCTCGCCGACCCGGTCGCGCTCGCCCGCGCCCAGGCCGTTGTCGTAGAGGACGCTCAAGATGTCAGCGTGAACATCGAACTCGGCGCCGGGGCTGTGGAAGTTGGCGGCGAGATAACCGACCGCATCGTCACCTGCCGGCGCCACGTCCACCTCGGCGCCGGCCCAGTGGTTGCCGATGAACCGATCCATCGGGAAGCCCACCGCCGCCGCCTCCTTGATGGCGGTCGAGTTCATCACGCCCCAGCCCCACATGACGGTCCAGTCGGGGCGCAGCTGGCGACCGATCTTGAGCCAGGTGGCCTTCTGCTCCAGGCCGGGATGGGCCACCGGGAAGAGGTGCAGCTCGAAGCCCATTTCTTCGGCCAGGATCTCGAGCGTCGGGATCGGCTCCTTGCCGTAGGCGCTGTCGTGGTAGACGAGCGCGATCTTCTTGCCCTCGAGGTCGCCGCCTTCCTGCTCGCGGATGTGCTGAACGATCGAGGTCGCCTGCGACCAGTAGGTCGTGGGCATGGTGAAGACGTAAGGGAACACGGTGCCGTCGGAGGCGTCGGTGCGGCCGTAGCCCATGGTGAACAGCGGGATCTTGTCGGCGGTCGCGCGCTCGATCAGGGCGTAGGTGATGCCGGTCGAGAAGGGCGACATGACCGTCGCCCCGGTCGCGCCCCGGTCCTTGAGCCGCTCGTAGCACTCGACGCCCTTGTCGTTGTTGTAGGCGGTATCGCACTCCTCGATGGCGAGCCTGACCCCGTTGATGCCCCCGTCACGCTCGTTGATGAGCCGGAGATAGTCGATCTGGCCGTTGGCGAGCGGGATGCCGTTGGGCGCATAGGGCCCGGTCTTGTAGACCAGCATCGGGATGAACTGCTCCTGCGCGAGGCTCGGCGCGGCGCCACCGGCGAAGGTCACGCCGCCGGCGACGGCGAGCGCGAGGCCCAAGGTCCTGTTCACGACGTGTGCTCCCTGATCGTTCGTTCCCCGCGCCCGCGGGGTTTCCGAGCGGTAAGGTAGCAAACCCACGCCGCTGCGCAAAGCAGGAGCGCGTCTGCCTCGGCTACGGGCCGTGCGTTCACTCGCGCGCAACGCGCTGCGACCGGTCGGGCTCCAGCTCGATCTTGGCGGCGCCCACCCGCACCGAGCAGGCGGCCCCCGCGACCAGCGACAAGGTGACCGAGCAGGGGTCGCGCTCGATCTCGACGCGCAGCAAGCGACCGCGCCAGCGTACGGCGAACGTGAGCGCGTT
>CAYZSE010000128.1:0-7085 GCA_964481035.1 uncultured Geminicoccaceae bacterium
CCGTCCGGGTGCCCGTTCCAGACACGGTGCCCGCGCAAGATCGGCCATATCTGCGAGGACGAGATTCCGCCGGTGGTCACCTTCGGCAAAGGGCACCGCATCGCCTGCCATCTCTCCCGCGAGGAGCTCGAAGCGATGGAGCCGGTCATCGTGCTCGCGGGCGACGCCGTCGCGAGCGAGGGCGACGAGGTAACCCTGCCTTAACCGGCCCACGCCAAGCTGCACCGGCAATGTCCAGTGCTGGAGCGGCGGCCATGGCCACCACCATTGAAGCGCATTTCGAGCTCTACGCCCTTCGCGAAGGGCGTTGGGTTCTCGACGCGTGCTGCGCCGATGAGGACGAAGCGCGCGAGGAGGTTCCCCGGCTCGCGCGCTCGCACGGCGTCCGCGGGGTCCGGCTCGTCCGGGAAGTCAAGCTGCCCGGGATCGCCGATCCTCTGGCGACCGTGCTCGTCGACACGACCGATGCGGGCGGCCCCGTCGAGGTCCGCCGCCCGGCGCCATGCCGCGCCGAGGCACCCAGCGGGGCAGAGGTGAAGGCCGCGCGCGGCACGCCGCACAAACCGCCCGATCGCACCAGGGCCGCGTCACGCCACGGGCACACGACCAAGCTCGTGGCGATGGCGACCGGCGCCGCAGCGATCGGCGCGCTGGTCACGGCCGGCGCCATCCTAGCGCTCTGAGCTCGCGCGTTTTCCGAGATGATTGCCCACCCCGCACCCCCACCCGGCCGACCAAGAGGTTACGATGCCATGGGCGGCCGGATGGGGGTGCGGGCTGAGCGTAGATCAACCTGACTGGGAAACGCGCTCGGACCTCGCTCCTCGTCGCTTGCCGACAGCACGCCGCTTTCTCCATTCGCGGACCGACAATGATGGCCGCCTTCGATCACGAGCTCTTGCGCGAGCGACTGCGGCGCGCCTGGCAGCACGGCGCGTTCCTGTCGCTCGCGTGGAGCGCAGAGCGGGACGGGCTGCTCGTCTTGCTCGTGGAGCGCCGGGTCTTCCTCGACGCGTGCCGCCGGGAGCCATCGCTGTGGTCCGAGCGGCGCTACCGCGCGGCGAGCGAGCTGCTGGCCCGGCGCCGCGAGTTCGGCGACGCAGCCCGTCTCGTTCGCGTCGTGCTTGCCGGGCGCCCCGATGCGGCGCTGGGGCGAAGGATGGAGGGCATCGTCCAGCGCTACTCGATCGGCCTGAGCCGCCGCCGCGCCGTCGCGCTGGTCGATCTCGTCAACTTCACCCGCCTGTCGCCGTTCGAGCAGCTCGCACGGCTCGCCGGCCTCGAGCAGGCGTTGTGCCGCGCCGAGGCAGCGCTCGCCGCGGCCCGCATCGCCTTCGCGCCCGTGCGGACGACCACGGGCGACGGCTTCTACCTCTGGGAGGACCGAGGCTCGGCCCCGAGCGAGGTCCCGCTGCTGATGCTGATCCTCTTGACCTTCGCGGGCTTCGTCGACGCCGGTGAGAGCGAGGGCTACGGTGCCGGCGACCTGAAGGCCTGCCTCGGCATCGGCGCTTGCTTCAACCTGCACCGGATCGCACGTCAACAGCCGCAAGACGACACCTTCATCGTCGGCGAGATCACCTTCGAGCTCGCTCGGCTGATGAACGCCTGCCGCCCGGGCCAACTCCTCGTCGGCCTCGGACGCGACGGGCGCCGTCTCGCCGACTGGACCAGCGCAGTGACTCGCTGCAACGTCCAGTTCGACCGGCCCGCATCCTTCGAGCACAACATCACGGCTCGGCTCACCGCGGAGGAGCCGCCGGGCGAGGCCGCGCGGGTGCGCCGCTACGACGTCCGGGCCAAGCACGGCTGGACCTACACCGCCGCCAATCTCGAAGTCGAGGTCGAGCGGCGCGCCGATCATGCCCGCCACATCCTGGGCGTTCGTGAGCGAGCGGGAAGACACGCCGCCTGAGCGCGTGTATCGCTCGATGATCGTCGGGCGCCCGGGCAGCCGTGCCCGGCTGCCGCTCGGAGCGAACGCGCGCGCGGGAGAGAGCGGATGGACTTCGTGCGGGTCGGGACGCGCGTCGCGCATGCGCGGCGGGAGGGAGACCCGAGCGCCCCCGTCATCGTGCTCGTGAACCCGCTCGGCGCCGACCTGCGCCTCTGGGGGCGACTTGTTCCCTATCTGAGCGACCATTTCCACGTCGTGCGCTACGATCAGCGCGGGCACGGCCTCAGTCAACTCGGACCGGGTCCCTGCACCATCGAGGATCTCGCCCTGGATCTCGCAGGTCTCCTCGATCAGCTCGATACGGGACCGTCGTTCCTGTGCGGGATCGGCCTCGGCGCGCTCACCGCGCTCGCCCTCGCCGCGCATCGACCGGAGCTCGCCTCTGGTTTGGCACTCGGCGACGTGGGCCCGACGCTCCTCACCGCCGCCGCATGGCAGGAGCACATCGCCGAAGTGCGCGCCGGCGGTCTCGAGGCGGTCGCGCCGGCGGTTCTCGCGGGCTGGTTCACCGAAGCCTTCCTGACCCAGCGGCCGGAGGAGATCGAGGGCTGGCGCGCCATGCTCCTGCGCACCCCCGGCGACGGCTATCTCCACGCCTGCGCCGCGCTCCGCGATGCCCATATGGAGGCTTGCGCGCGGGACGTACGGGTTCCCACGCTGCTTCTGCAGGGCCACGTGGCGGGCGCTGGCACGCAGCTCGATCGGCTCGCCCGGCTGATCCCGAACACGACCGCCACCCGACTCGGCTCGTGCGGACCGCTCGCCGCGGTGACCCGGCCGGGTACGCTGGCCGCGGCGCTGACGGGCTTTGTCGAGGCGACGGGCGCGCGGTGATCGCTCGGCCTTGGCGCCGGCCCCGTCACGCTATAAGGTTGCATCTCGTCGAAACCGAACGCGGTGCGCCGGCCCTTGCACGAACCTTCGACGCCACCGCTCGTCGAGCTGCGCCAGGTCGGGGTGCGCTACGGCAAGCGGCAGGCGCTGGACGACGTCTCCCTCGCCATCCGCCCGGGCGAGATCATCACGCTGATCGGCCCCAACGGCGCCGGTAAGTCGACGGTCGTGCGCCTCGTTCTGGGCGTGCTCGCCCCGTCCACCGGCAAGGTGCTGCGCAAGCCCGAGCTCTCGGTCGCGTACGTGCCGCAACGCCTCGCGATCGATCCGAGCCTGCCTTTGACGGTCGATCGCTTCTTGGACCTGCCGCATCGCCGCACCAGCGCCCAAAAGCGCGCGGCTCTGGGAGAGACCGGCGTCGACGACCTCGGTAGCCAGGCGCTGGACACGCTGTCCGGCGGCCAGTTCCAGCGGGTGCTGCTGGCCCGCGCGCTGCTCGCCGAGCCCGAGCTGCTGGTGCTCGACGAGCCGGCCCAGAACATCGACCATCTCGGCCAGATCGACCTCTACCGGCTGCTCGCCGAGCTGCGCCGCGGCCGCGGCTGCGCCGTCTTGCTGGTCAGCCACGATCTGCACTTGGTGATGCGGGCGACCGATCGGGTCATCTGCCTCAACCGGCACATCTGCTGCGCCGGCGCGCCCGAGGCCGTCGGAGCGGATCCGATCTACGCGGAACTCTTCGGCGAGCGGGCAGCGGAGGCGTTCGCCCTCTACCGCCACCGCGAGGACGGCGAGCCGGGGCGCGTCGTCCAACTCGACCGCGCGCGTCGGGGCGGCTGAGGCGTGCCCGAGTTCCTGCTTCGCGCGTGGCTCGCGGGCCTCTTGCTCGCCGCGGTCGCCGGCCCCCTGGGCTGCTTCGTGGTCTGGCGACGGATGGCCTATTTCGGCAGCACCCTCGCCCATAGCGCGCTCCTGGGCGTCACGCTCGGCATCTTGGTCGGCGCCAACCTCCTCGCGTCGGTCGCCGCGGTCGCCATCCTGATCGCGATCCTCGTCGTCCTGCTGCAGCAGCAGCGGCGGCTCGCCAGCGACACGATCCTCGGCATCCTCGCCCATGCCGCGCTGGCCTTGGGCCTGGTCGTGCTCGCGCTCGCCGGTACGGTACGGGTCGACCTCCTCGGCTATCTCTTCGGCGACATCCTCGCGGTCGGCTGGACCGACATCGGGGCCATGGCGCTCGGGGGCACGGCGATCTTGGCCTTTCTCGTGGCGACATGGCGCTGGTTGCTGTTCGCCACCCTCGACGAGGAGATGGCCTCGGCCGAGGGCGTGCCCACGCTCGCGCTCGAGCTCGCGCTGATGGTCCTCATCGCGCTCGTCATCGCCGCGGCGATGAAGGTCGTGGGCATCCTCTTGATCACCGCGATGCTGATCATCCCACCGGCGGCGGCGCGTCCGCTGGCCGGCACGCCCGAGCGCATGGCCGCGCTCGCGGCGGTCATCGGGATGGTCGCAGTGACCGGCGGCCTCGCGCTCTCCTGGTTCGCGGATACGCCGGCCGGCCCCTCGGTGGTCGTTGCGGCGATGACGATCTTCGTCCTCACGCAGGTCGGCGAGCTCATGTACCGCGCACGCGCCGACCGGGCGTGAGCGGGCCACGAGGTCATGGACCGACGGCTTCGGCTCACTCGCCGCGCCGGGCGAGCAGGCTCTGCACCAAAGCCTCGGTCGGCGGCGAGAGATCGGTGACCACCCCGCCCTGCAGCGCCGGCAGGATCTTCTTGGCGAGCTGCTTGCCGAGCTCGACGCCCCACTGGTCGAAGCTGTTGAGGCCCCAGATTTGGCCCTGGACGAAGATCTTCTGCTCGTAGAGGGCGAGCAGCCGGCCGAGCGCGTAGGGCGTGAGCTGGTCGTAGAGGATCGTCGTCGTCGGCTGGTTGCCGCCGAAGAGCCTGTGCGGCAGCATCTGCTCCAAGGCGTCGCCGACGAGACCTTGCGCTTCGAGCTCTTCGCGGGCCTCCTCCGGCGTCTTGCCGAAGGCGAGCGCATCGGTCTGGGCAAGGCAGTTGGCGAGCAGGCGCAGGTGGTGGTCGCCCAACGGCGTGCCGCTCCGCGCCGCGACGATGAAGTCGGCGGGAATGAGCTCGGTCCCCTGATGGATCAGCTGAAAGAACGAGTGTTGGCTGTTGGTGCCGGCCTCGCCCCAGACGATCGGCCCCGTGGTGTAGTCGACGCGCCGGCTGTCGCGGCGGACCGACTTGCCGTTGCTCTCCATGTCCGCCTGCTGAAGGTACGCCGGCAGGCGGTGGAGCCGCTGGTCGTAGGGCAGGATGGCTTGGCAGGTGGCGCCGAGAAAATTGCGGTTCCAGACGCCGACGAGGCCCATCAGGATCGGGAGGTTCTGATCGACCGGCGCCGTGCGGAAATGCTCGTCCATGGCGTGCGCGCCGTCGAGGAGCTCACGGAAGTTGTCGAAGCCGCAGGCGACCGCGATCGGCAAGCCGATCGCCGACCACAAGGAATAGCGGCCGCCGACCCAGTCCCAGAACCCGAACATCGCGTCGAGGTCGATGCCGAAGCCCTGCACCGCCTCGGCGTTGGTCGAGACGGCGACGAAATGGCGCCCGACGGCGGCCTCGCCGTGGCGCTCGACGAGCCAGTCCCGCGCCGAGCGCGCGTTCGTCATGGTCTCGTCGGTGGTGAAGGTCTTGGACGCGATGACGAACAGCGTGCGGGCCGGATCGGCGTCCCGCAGCACGCGCGCCATGTGCGAGTCGTCGACATTGGAGACGAAGTGCGCGCGCAGGTCGCTCGACGTGTAGGGCCAGAGCGCCTCGACGACCATCATCGGGCCGAGGTCGGAGCCGCCGATGCCGATGTTGACGATGTCGGTGATGCGCTCGCCCGTATGGCCGCGCCACTCGCCCTCGCGGACCGCCCGGCTGAACGCCTCGATGCGGTCGAGCACGGCGAGCACGTCCGGCATCACGTCGTGGCCGTCGACCCGCATGGCCCGGCCCGTGCGATTGCGCAGCGCGACGTGCAGGACGGCCCGGTCCTCGGTGGTATTGATGTGCTCGCCCGCGAACATCGAATCGCGATGCGCCTCGACCCCGGTCTCGGCGGCCAGGTCGTGCAGCAGGTGCAGCGTCTCGCCGGTGACCCGCTGCTTGGAGAAATCGACGAGCAGATCGTCGAGTTGGAAGGCGAAGCGCTCGAAGCGGCGCGCGTCCGCAGCGAACAGCTCGCGCAGATGGCGGCCGCGCTGCTTGAGGGCATGTGCCTCGAGCGCTCGCCATGACTTGCTCTGCGTCAGTTCCGTCATCGTCCCCGCCCCCCGTTCGCGCCGGCTGCAGCCTTGGCGGCAGCGCCAGCCCCTGCCCTCGCCCACCATCGCTCGCACCGTAGCGCCGATGCGCGCGCGGCTAAAGCCCGACCACGGCCGTAGCCCGCTCGAAGGCGAGGCCCGCACCGAGCACCTCGAGATCGGCACCCTTGCGCCCGATGATCTGGAGCCCGATCGGCAGGCCGTCGGCATCGAGGCCCGCCGGGACGACGAGCGCGGGCTGTTGGGTGAGGTTCAGCGGATAGCTGAACCCGGCCCACTCGGTCCACCGCGCGAGCCCGCTGCCGGCGGGCACCTCCACGCCGGCCTCGAAGGCGGTGAGCGACGTCGCCGGCGAGACGACGAGATCGAACTCACGGTCGAGGAGCGTCTCCATCTCGGCGCCGAAGCGCGCGCGCGCGAGCACCGCGTCGCTGAAGGTGTCGAGATCGATGGCCGCCCCGCTCGCCGCCACCTCGCGCAAGCCCGCCTCGACCTCGCCGCGCCGCTCCGCGGGCACCGCGCGCAGGCGCTGAGCCGCGCCGACCGACCAGTGCACGCGGAAGATCTCGAAGACGTCGCGGGTGACGGGCGGCATCGCCGCGAGCTCGGCGCCGAGATCCTCCAGCACGCGGAGCGCCTGCGCGAACGCCGCGGCTACGGCGGGCTCGACCGAGCCGTGCGGCGGTTCGCTCCAAACACCGATACGCGCCCCCCGGAGGTCGCCGTCGAGCAGGTCGAGCTCCAGCTCCGGGCTCCAGCCGATGTGCCAGTCGCGGGTATCGCGGCCGGCCATCACCGAGAGCATCAGCGCAGCGTCCCCGACACAGCGGGTCATCGGCCCGAGATGCGCGAGGGTGCCAAACGGGCTCGAGGGGTGCGCCGGCACCCGGCCGAAGCTCGGCTTGATGCCGACGATGCCGGTGAACGCCGCCGGCACGCGGATCGAGCCGCCGCCATCGGTGCCGA
>CAYZSE010000128.1:7185-8994 GCA_964481035.1 uncultured Geminicoccaceae bacterium
GCGCTCTCGGCGACGCCGGGAAGGGCGTCGATCAGCGCTTCGATCTCGGCCGGATAGATGTTGAAGCCGCCGCTGATGACGAGGTCCTTGTCACGACCGACGATCGACACGTAGCCGCGCGCGTCGATCCGGCCGAGGTCGCCGGTGATGAACCAGCCATCGCCCCGGAACTCCTCCTCGGTCTTGGCCGGCAAGCGCCAATAGCCCTGGAACACGTTGGGCCCGCGCACCTCGATGACACCGACCTCGCCTTCGGGCAGGACGCGCCCCGTCGCGGGGTCGGCGATCCGCAGCTCGACGCCCGGCAGCGGGAAGCCGACCGTGCCCGGCCGACGCTCGCCGTCATAGGGGTTGGAGGTGTTCATGTTGGTCTCGGTCATGCCGTAGCGCTCGAGGATCGCATGGCCGGTGCGCTCGAAGAACGCCTTGTGGACCGCGGCGGAGAGCGGCGCCGAGCCGGAGACGAACAGGCGCATGTGCGCGACGAGCGCACGGTCGAGCTCCGAGCGGGCCAGGAGCCGGGTGTAGAAGGTCGGCACGCCCATCATCGCCGTCGCCCGCGGCAGATCGGCGATCACCCGGTCGGCGTCAAAGCCGGCATGGAAGAGCATCGAGCCGCCGGCGAGCATGATCGTGTTGGTGGCGACGAAAAGGCCGTGGGTGTGGAAGATCGGCAGCGCGTGCAGGAGCACGTCGTCACGGGTGAAGCGCCAGGCGTCGACGAGCGTCCGCGCGTTCGAGGTGAGGTTGCCGTGGCTCAGCATGGCGCCCTTGGCGCGCCCGGTCGTGCCCGAGGTGTAGAGGATCGCCGCGAGATCGTCGGCGGTGCGAGCGAGCGGCACGAAGCCGTCACCCGCCGCCCGCATCCGCTCGGCGAGCGAGCCATTGCCTTGCCCGCCGAGGGTCTCCAGCCGCGCCTGACCGGCTGCTGCGGCGGCGGTCAGCGTCGGCGCGCGCGCGGGGTCCGCCACGACGACCCGCGGCTCGGCATCGGCGATGAAGAAGCCGAGCTCGTGCGTCGTGTAGGCGCTGTTGAGCGGCAACAAGACCGCGCCCGCCGCCAAGGTGGCGAGGCCGAGCGCGATCGCCTCGGGGGATTTCTCGACCTGCACCGCCACCCGGTCGCCCGGCTGGACGTCGAGATCCGCGAGCGCCCGAGCGAAGCGGCGCGCCGTGGCGAACATCTCCTCGTAGGTCAGCGTGCGGCCGTCGGGCGTCTCCAGCAGGCGCTTGCCCGGGATCGCTGCCGCCTGCAGCACGTCGTAGACGCTGTCGCTCATCTCGCCGGTCCCCCCGCCGACCGCGGTGCCGTCATGAGCACATCGGATCGCGCGCTGGCAAGCCTTGCTCGGCGCAATCCTCCGCTCGGTTCCGCGCCTGCGCGGCGATGAAACGCTCGATCTGGCGCAGATGCCAGAGCCCGCGACGGTCGTGAAAGCCGAGATGGCCCCCGCCCGCGGCGACCAGCGGCGTCACCGCCGGGCCGGATGCGCGCCGATAGGGATCGGGTGGGATGAAGGGGTCGTCCTCGGCGTGGACGAGCAGGGTCGGCACGCGGATGCGCGCGAGATGCGGCAGCGAGCTCACGCTCCGGTAATAGACGTCGGCCCGGCCGAAGCCGTGATGCGGAGCGGTGAAGCGGTCGTCCACCTCGAAGAGCGTCCTCGCCGTGCGGACCGCCGCGCGCTCCGCCGCCGTCAGCGACGAATGGGCGTTGAGATAGTCGCGCTTCAGCGCCTGCAGCAGATAGTCGTGGTAGAGCCGGTTGCGCGGCGCGTGCAGGACGACCGACGCGCTCGGCAGGTCGAG
>CAYZSE010000129.1:0-8850 GCA_964481035.1 uncultured Geminicoccaceae bacterium
GCTCAGAAGCGGTCGAGCGGGATCGTCAGGTACGAGGTGCCGTTGGGGTGCGGCTCGGGCTTGCGGCCGCCGCGGATGTTGATCTGCAAGGCCGCCAGCATGCGGTCGGGAAGCCCGAGCGTGGCATCGCGTTCCTCGCGGACGCGCACGTACTCGGCCTTGGCGACGCCACCCGCGAGGTGCTTGTTGGTCAGGCGCTGCGCCGCGACCGTGCTCTCGCACAGGGGCTCGCGGCCGTCGCCGCCGTAGTCGTGGCCGACGAAGACGCGGGTCGTGCCCGGAAGCTCGAGGATGCGCTGCAGGCTGTCGTAGAGCACGCCGGCGTCGCCGCCCGGGAAGTCCGCGCGGCTCGTGCCGCTGTCGGGCATCATCAGCGTGTCGTGGACGAAGGCGCAGTCGCCGACGAGGTAGGTGATCGAGGCGAGCGTGTGGCCCGGCGAGAGCACGACCCGCGCCTCGAGCTCGCCGATCGCGAACGCCTCGCCGTCCTCGAACAGCCGGTCCCATTGCGAGCCGTCGACGGGAAAGTCGTCGCCGAAGTCGTAGATGGCGCGCCAGAGCTCCTGCACCTCCTTGACCTTGGCCCCGATGGCCCGCGGCGCCTCGAGCCGCGCCTGCAGGTACGGCCCCGCGATCAGGTGGTCGGCGTGGGGATGCGTGTCGAGGATCCAGTCGACCGAAAGCCCCTCACGAGCAATGTAGGCGAGCACGTCGTCGGCGCTCTCGGTGCTCGTGCGCGCGTGCGCCGGATCGTAGTTCCAGACGACGTCGATGGTCGCGGCCCGCTTGGTCGCCGGATCGTGGACGACGTACTGCCAACTGCCGGTCGCCGCATCGTAGAAGGGTCGGACGACGGGGCGCTGCGCGTCGGGCATCGGGCTCTCCTCAATTCTGCAAACACCCGGAGGCAACTGTTAAACCAGGTGCGAGTCGGGTGCCAGTCCCCGGCTCGTCTCTAAATCGAGAGGCAACGCCTTCGCCGGCGAGCGCGGCGGCCGAGCGCTCGCCGGCCGCCTCAGCTCGCGACGCGATCCGCCTGCCAGGTCCCGGCGAGACCGAGCACGAGCTCCGGATCGGCGAGGCGAGCGCGCAGAAGCCGTTCGTACAGCGCCGCCTCGTTCGCCCGTGTGCGCGGCGTGCTCGAGCCCAGCAGCCGGCTCAGCGCGGCGTCGAGAGCGTCGACCGTGCCCGAGCCCTCGTCGAACTGCGCCTTCTTGCGCCAGACGAGCTCGGGCGGCAGCAGATCCTCGCACGCCTTGCGGAGAACCCATTTTTCGGTCGTCGGACCGGTCGCGTCGACGGCGGCGGCGTCGGTCCGGCGCATCTTCAAGCTCGCCGGGATCGACTGGGCGAAGTCGATGAGATCGCGGTCGAGGAAGGGCGTGCGCGCCTCGAGCCCTTGCGCCATCGTGATCCGGTCGACGCGCTGCAGGTTGATGTTGTGCATGGCGTTGAGCGAGCGCGTCAGCTCGTCGGCGAGCGCCCGCGGCCGCTCGACGTAGGCGTGGTGGTAGGCGTAGCCCGCGAACAGCTCGTCGGCCCCTTCGCCGGTGAGCACCGCCTTGACGTGGCGGCGCGCGAGCGTGGTCGCGAACCACGTCGGCAGCGCGCTGCGGACGAGGTCCACGTCCGCGCTCTCGAGATGGTAGATCACCTCGGCGAGCGCCGCCTGGAGATCGTCCGCGTCGAAGACCAGCTCGTGGTGCTCGGAACCGATGTGCCGGGCGACGAAGCGTGCCGCCTCGAGATCGGCCGAGCCCGCAGTGCCGACCGCGAAGGTCTCGAGCGGCCGCAGCCCCTGCTCGCGGCGGACGCGCGCGGCGAGCGCGGCGATGATCGAGCTGTCGAGCCCGCCGGAGAGGAACGAGCCGACGTCGACGTCGGCCACCATCCACTTGGCCACCGCCGCCTCCAGGACGAGGCGCAGCTCGCGCCAGAGGGCGGCGGGATCGACGCCCGGCTCCAGATCGGCGGCCCCGTGCGGCGTGCGATACCACTGGCGCGTGCCGTCGCGGCTGTCGAACAGGGCACCCGGGCCGATCGCCTCCACCTGATCCGAGTGCAGGCCCAGGCCGTCGAACGCCTTGAGCTCCGAGGCGAAGGCGAGCCCGCCGTCGATCTCCGCCTTGTAGAGCGGCTTGATGCCGAGCGGATCGCGGGCGGCGATGATCCGCTCGGAGGTCGCGAGGACGAAGGCGAACATGCCGTCGAGCTTGGCGATCCAGCGCAGCTCGCCCGAGCGGAACAGATGGAGGATCGTCTCGCTGTCGCTTCCGGTCGCGAACGCGCTCTGGCCCAGGATCGCCCGGAGGTCGGCGTAGTTGTAGATCTCGCCATTGGCGACGAGCACGTGATCGCCTGCGTAGATCGGCTGGCGGCCGTCGTCCGGGCCGATGATCGCGAGCCGGCAGTGCGCCATGATCGCCGGCACCCCCGGCGTCGAGGCGACCTCGACCGCGTCGGGACCGCGATGCGCGATCTTGGCGATCATGCGCTCGGCGAGCTCCGGGGAGCCCACGCGCCAGAGGCCGACGAAGCCGCACATGGCAAGGCACCCCGCTCGTCACGTCGCCCGGCAGCGTAGCGGCAAGGCCGGCGATGGCAAGCCGGGCGAACCCGCGTCTCAAAACGGGTAGTTGGGCCGGTCCTCGTTGTAGTGGGCGGCGAGGTAGTCGAGGATCGTGTCGACCTCGTCGTCGGGGATCTCGTGCATCCCCATCTCGTCCCACATCCAGTCCATCAGGTCGGCCCAGTGCGCGCGGGACAATCCCTGCTGCGCGATGAGCCGCTCGGAGTGGCAGGCAGTACAATTGTAGTAGACGGCCTCGACCCCGGCGGCGTCCTTCAACAGGCCGAACTCCGCCTCGGCGCGTGCGGCATCGGCGATCGCGAACGCGGCGCAGGCCAACAGGAACGAACGCAGCATGGTCCCTCTCATCCGTCGAAGGCGGGGCGGGCGCGGTGCCCGCCCCGCACGCCTCAAGCGACGCGCACACCGACGCGATGCATCGTGTTGTTGAGGTAGCCCTTCGGGTTCCAGTCGATGGCGAAGGGCTGCATCTCCCCGGCGCTGTCCGTCGCCCGCGCCCAGAGCTCGTAATAGCCCGCCTGCGGGAAGGCGATCTCGGCGCGGAAGTTCTGCCACGCGCCGTCGTTGACGGGCGCCTCGAGGTCGGCGGCGAACCAGCTCGCCCCGAAGTCGATCGAAAGGTCGACACGGCTGACGGAGCGGTCGCCCGACCAGGCGTGGCCGCGCACCTCGACGCTCCGCCCGGCGAGATCGGTGCCGGTGGCGGGTGCGGTGATCAGCGACTTCACCGGCATGCGCTCGATGATGACGAAGTCCTCCTCGGCGACGTCCTCGCCGGGCGCCACCGGACGGTTCGGCACGCGGTAGGAGCTGCCGGTCATCTTGGCGCCGTCGTGGACGACGTCCCTGAGCCAGATTCGCGTCAGCCACTTCTGCGAGCACGACCCCGGCCAGCCCGGCACGACGAGGCGCAACGGCGCGCCGTTCTGCAGATGCAGCGGCCCGCCGTTCTGCTCGAAGGCGATCAGCACGTTGTCGGTCATCGCCTTGGCGATCGGCAGCCCGCGGCTGATCGGCAGCTTCGCCGGATCGCGCGACAGGTGCTCGTCGGCACCGACGTGCGCCGTGTAGACGACGCCGGGCCGCACGCCCGCGGCCTCGAGCACATCTTTGAGACGCACGCCGGTCCACTCGGAGCAGGCGACGGCGCCATGGGTCCACTGGTTGCCGCGGGCGGGCGGGTCGAAGAAAGCCCGCCCGTTGCCGCCGCACTCGATGGTGAGCGCCAGGGTCACGACCTCGAAGCGCTCTTCCAGGTCGGCGATGGAGAGCTCGAGCGGGTTGTCGACCAAGCCGTCGACGGTGAGCGTCCAGTCGTCGGCCGCGACGTTCTCCGGCGGCAGGCCGTTGTTGCGGATGAAATGACGGCTCGTCGGCGTGATCGCGTCGTCGAGCAGGTGCGGCGGCGTCTCGGCATTGAGCGGCCGGTCGCCGAGCATGGTGAGCCCATCCTTGCCGGCCAAAAGATCGTCGGCCGCGAACGCCGCGGGCACGAAGCCCGGCTTCAGGTTCGCGGCGAAGGGAACGGCGGCGCCCAACGCCGCCGTCATCGTGGCGAGGCCGGCGCCCCGCAGAACGGTGCGGCGCCCCGCCGGCGCCTGGATCGGCAATATCTTCATTAGGTCGACCCTCCCTGTCACGCGGTCGAGCAGGGTGTACCTGCTCACGACACTGTGAATTAGGTCACCCTGGTCGGGTGTCCAACCGTCGATGTCCGCCGACGCGACCGCGAGACGCCGCGCTCCGTTCGATGCGTCGCTCTCCATCACGCGCCGAGGGCAGGGATCGAAGCGCCGCGGGCGAAGCGGATCGATGGATGGAGACGTGTCGGCTCGGACCGCCGGCACGGGTGGGCCGATCACGCGTCTGTGAATTGCGACACGGCGCACCTCCGCCGCCCGTGCCATGGATCGCCGATCAACGCGGGAGATTGCCGATGACCCCGGTCGATGACGCCGCCATCGCCGCCCATTACGGCCATCCCGGTCTCACCGAGACGATCTCCCGCGCGCTCGCGGCGGCAGGGCTCGACCGGGGCACGCCGGCGCTGGAGGCGCTGGCGCCGGTCGACGAGTTCCACACCGCGGGCCACCTCACCACCGTGCGCGCGCTCGAGATGATGCCGCTCGAGCCGGACATGAACGTGCTGGATGTGGGCTCGGGCCTCGGCGGCACGGCACGCTGGATCGCGCAGAGCCACGGGTGCCGGGTGACGGGCCTCGATCTCACACCGGCCTATGTCGAGCTCTCGGCCCGCCTCACGGAACGGACGCAGCTCGCAGCGGCGTGCCGGTTCGAGGTCGGCAGCGCCACCGCCATGCCGTTCCAGACGGCCAGCTTCGACGCCGCGCTGACCTTTCACGCCGCGATGAACATCGCCGACCGGCCGGCACTGTACGCCGAGGTCGCCCGCGTCCTGCGCCCCGGTGCCCCGTTCTGCGTCTTCGACGTCATGAAGGGTCCGACGCCGGGGATGCGCTACCCGGTGCCATGGGCGGAAACCGAGGCGATCTCGTTCCTCCGTTCGCGCGACGAGACGGTCGACCTCCTGGAGCGCGCGGGCTTCACCATCACCGCCGAGGACAACCTGCGCGAGTTCGCCATCGGCTACTTCGAGAAGGTCTTCGCCGAGATCGCCGCCGCGGGCGGGCCACCGCCGCTCGGGCTGCACCTGCTGACCGGGGCCAACGCCGGCGAGAAGTTCGCCAACTACCTCGAGGCCGTGCGCGACCATCAGATCGAGCCCGTCATCCTCGTCGCCGCCTTGCGCTGACGCTCAGGCCGCGTAACGCCGATCCAGATGGTCCAGGAAGGCCTCGGGGCCCAAGGGGCCGCCGGTCGCCTCCTCCACGAGCTGCTCGAAGGGGATCGAGCGGGCGCGGCCGTGGACGCGGGTTCCGAGCCAAGCGAGGAGCGGGGCGAAGTCGCCTTGGCGCAGATGGAGGTCGAGATCGGGGACGGCGCGCTCCGCCGCCTGGAAGAGCTGGGCCGCGAGGAGCGCGCCCAAGGAGTAGCTGGGGAAATAACCGAAGGCGCCGGCGGGCCAGTGGATGTCCTGCAAGCAGCCGAGCCCGTCGTCGGGCGGTGTCACCCCCAACAGCTCCTTCATCCCCGCGTTCCAGGCCTCCGGCAGGTCGCGCACCGCGAGGCGGCCGCCGACGAGCGCCTGTTCGAGGCGGTAGCGGAGCACGATGTGGAGCGGGTAGGTCACCTCGTCGGCGTCGACCCGGATCAAGCCGCGCTCGACATGGTGGTAGAGGCGCTCGAGATTGCGCTCCTCGAGCGCCGGGTCGTCGCCGAAGGCCCGGCGCAGCCGCTCACCGAGGAAGGCGATGAAGGCGGGTGAACGGCAGGCCTGCATCTCGACGATCAGCGACTGGCTCTCGTGCAGCGTCATCCCGCCCGAGCGGCCGACGGGCTGCTGGCGCCAATTTGCGGGCAGGCCCGCCTCGTAAAGCGCGTGGCCGGTCTCGTGGAAGACCCCCATCAGGCCGGTGGCGACGTCGGTCTCGTCCCAGCGCGTGGTCATCCGGATGTCGTCGGTGTTGCCGCCGCAGAACGGGTGGGCGCTCTCGTCGAGCCGGCCGCGCTCGAAGTCGAAGCCGAGCCGGGCCATCAGCTCGACCGCGAGCTCGCGCTGCGCCGTGGCCGGAAACACCGTCGTCGGCTGCAGCGGCACCGTCTGCGCGCCGAGAATGCGCTCGAGCCGCGGCGGCAGGGCCACGGCGAGCGCTTCGAAGACGGGATCGATGTGGGCCCGGTGCAGGCCCGGCTGGAAGTCGTCGAGGAGCGCGTCGTAGGGGTCGAGGCCCAAGGCCTCGCCCTTGGCCTGGGCCGCCTCGCGGGTGAGCCGGACGACCTCGGCGAGCTCCGCCTCCAGGCGCGCGAAGTCGGCGGCGGGGCGGGCCGTGCGCCAGGTCATCTCGCAGTTGGAGGTGGCCCGCGACAGGGCGCCGACGAGCGCCCCCGGCAACGCCGTCGCGCGCAGGTGGGCGCGGCGCATCTCGGCGAGGTTGGCGCGCTGCCAG
Source organism: uncultured Geminicoccaceae bacterium (assembly GCA_964481035.1). Classification (GTDB taxonomy): domain Bacteria; phylum Pseudomonadota; class Alphaproteobacteria; order Geminicoccales; family Geminicoccaceae; genus JAAAPF01. Next base: position 6,619 of record CAYZSE010000129.1, read on the forward strand.
GGGTCGTCCGGCGGCGCCGCCTCGGCGTCGGCGATCAGGTCGGCGACCAAGGGCTCGGTCAGCAGCTCGTGCGCCATGACCTCCAGCTCGGCAAGGGCCTCGCCGCGCCCGGCGTTGCTCTTCGCCGGCATCATGACCTGCCGGTCCCAGGAGAGGATCGAGAGCGCGTGGCCGAGCGCGTGCAGCCGGGCGAAGCGACGCTCAAGCGTGGCGTAGGCGGACATCGCGATGCTCCGTCGTCGGCAGCGCCGGGCGTGGCGCGGCGCGGATGAGCCACAAGAGGTAGCTCAAGACCAAGAAGAGCGCGACGCCGGTCGCCTGGTGGACCACGGCCGTCCAGATCGGGACCTGCAGGACGATGACCAAGGCACCCCAGGCGACCTGCACGGCGAAGAGCGCCGGCAGGGCGATCAACGCCTTGCGGATCGCGGCGTCGCCCTGGCGCCAGCCGACCCAGAGGAGCAGGAGGGCGAGCCCGCCGGTGCTCGCCGCGAGCGCCCGGTGGAAGAAGTGGATGCGCACGAGTGGGTCGTCGAGCGGCGGCAACCAGGCGCCGTTGCAGTGGGGCCAGGTATCGCAGGCGAGGCTAGCACCGCTCTTCGCGGTCATCGCCGCCGTCACCATCGTCAACAGCGCCGCCAGCCAGGCGGTGGCGGCGAGCAGCCGCGGCGCCTCGCCGACCTCGCCCGCGGGTCGCGGGCCGGCGGCCACGAAGAGGCGCGCCATGACCGCGAAGACCAGCAGCGCGTTGCCGAGGTGCAGCGCCACCGACCAGGGGCTGTTGGCGTCGAACACGGTGATGCCGCCGAGCTTCGCCTGGATCAGCAGCAGAACCGTCAAGAGCACGCTCCAGCTCACGAGGTCCGGCCGCCGGCGGCGATGGACGAGGGTGATGGCGAAGGCCACCAGCACGAGCGGACCGACGACGAAGCCGGCGATCGCCCGATGCACCCATTCGAGCATGACCTGAAGATAGGTATAGCCGACATTGCCGAGGGCCGCGAAGTCGGCGGGCGTGACGATCCACTGGCCGTAGCAGGTGGGCCAGTCCGGGCACGAGAGCCCGCTGTTGGTCGCGCGCACCCAGGCGCCGAGCACGATCAGCGCGTAGGTGGCGGCAAGCGTGAGCCCGAGCGTCCAGCGCAGCGCCCTCAACGTCCTTCCCTTCCCCGTTGGCGGCCATAGGCCGCATAGACGATCACCAGCGACAGGGCGAGCCCGTACCAGGTGATCGCATAGCCGAGGTGGTTGTTCGGCAATTCCAACGCCATGGGCTGCGGCACCGGAACCGCCGGCCCGGGCGCTGCCGCCCCTTCGCTGACCTCGAGCACCACCGGCAGCACGTCGCGGCCGAAGGCGGCCGCGAGCGCAGCCCGGTCGTACCAATACCAGCGATTGCCGGCGGCGTCGTTCTCCGGCGTCGGCCAGCGTCGCTCGAGGTCGCCGATCCAGCGGAGGGCGCCGACGAGCCGCACCGCGCCGTCGGGCGTCGCCAGTGGCGGCGCGTCCTCGGCGAGCCAGCCGCGGTTGACCACGAGCGCACGGCCGTCGGCGAGCACGCCGAGCTGGAGGACGTCGTAGCCGGGGCGGCCCTGCTGGCGCTCGACACCGAAGCGGAGGGCCGGCTCGGGCTGGAGCGCGAGCGCGGCAGCGACAGGGCGATGCGCCCAGTCGGGGCCGAGCTCGGCCGTCGGCGGCACGGCTGTCGGTGCCACCGCCTGCCGCGCCTCGAGGATGGCGATGAGCTCGGTCTTCCACTGCAGGCGCTGGACCTGCCAGGTGCCGAGCGCGAGGAGAGCCGGCAGCGCGACGACGAGGGTGAGCGTCGGCCAGAGGCCCGGACGGAAAGCCATCCTCAGCCTTCGAAGTCGTGGCGGCGGTGCCGATATTGCAGCGCCACCAGTCCCGCCTTAAACGGCCGCATGAGCGCGAGGCAAAGGACCACGGCGAGCGGCAGCCAGACGGCCATGTGCAGCCAGACGGGCCAGCCGCCGCCACGTGCCTCGATCAGCAGCCCCGGCACGACGACGAGCACGCCGACGATCAGGACGATGAAGGCGACGGGGCCGTCGCCCGCGTCCTCGCCGCCGAGTGCCAAGCCGCAGACGGGACAGAAGGGGCGGATCGTCAAGAAGCCCTCGAACAAGGGGCCCTCGCCGCAATGAGGGCAGCGACCCTGCAGGGCCGTCCGCCACCAGACCGGCTCGTGCGGCGGCGAGGTCACCCGCGCCT
>CAYZSE010000130.1:0-8778 GCA_964481035.1 uncultured Geminicoccaceae bacterium
TTCCCTGGCAGTGGTGAACATGCGCCGCTGCCAGCCGCCTCGGGCGTCCGCAACGCGCCGTACCGATCTACCAAGCCGCGGTTAAGGGCCGGTAAACGCTCGCCGTGAGCGCCTAATGCCACCAACCGCGCGGCATCGTCACCAAACCGTCACGCAAGCGGCGTATCGCCCCCCGGTGAACCACGAGCCACACGGAGGACCTCCCATGCATCGCGCCGCTCTCGCCGGGCCCGTCGCCATCCTGCTCGCCAGCGGCGCCGGGGCCGCCGACCTGACCGTCTACACCGCGCTCGAGGCCGACCTGTTGCCGGTCTACAAGAAGAGCTTCGAGGCGGCCCATCCGGACATCAGCATTCAGTGGGTGCGCGACAGCACCGGCATCATCACCGCCAAGCTCCTGGCCGAGAAGGACAACCCGCAGGCCGACGTGGTCCTCGGCACGGCCGCGACCTCGCTGCTGCTGTTGAAGTCGGAAGGGATGCTCGAGGCCTACGCGCCGGGCGGGCTCGAGGATCTCGATCCGCGCTTCGTCGACCGCGACGAGCCGCCCTACTGGGTCGGCTCGAACGCCTGGGCCGCGGCGTTGTGCGTCAACACCATCGAGCTGGAGCGCAAGGGCCTGGCCATGCCCACGTCCTGGGCCGACCTCACGGCACCGGAATACGCGGGCGCGATCGTCATGCCGAACCCGGCCTCCTCGGGCACCGGCTTTCTCGACGTCTCGAGCTGGCTGCAGCTCTTCGGCGAGGAGGAAGGCTGGGCGTTCATGGACGCGCTGCACCAGAACGTCGCCACCTACACCCACTCCGGCTCGAAGCCCTGCACCATGGCCGCCGGCGGCGAGTACCCGATCGGGATCTCCTTCGCGTTTCGCGCCGACCGCCTCATCAACGAGGGAGCACCGCTCGCCGTGGTGATCCCCGAGGAGGGCATCGGCTGGGACATGGAGGCGTCCGCGATCGTCGCCGCCACCGACGAGATCGCCGCCGCCGAGGCGCTGATCGACTGGTCGGTGAGCGACGAGGCGATGGCGATCTACGCCGAGAACTACGCCATCCTCGCCAACCCGGCCCTCGAGCAGCCGATGGCGAACCTGCCCGACACCATCCGCGACACGCTCATCGACAACGACTTCGAATGGGCGGCCAACAACCGGGCGCGGATCCTCGAGGAGTGGCAGGCCCGCTTCGACGGCAAGTCGGAGCCGCGCGGCTGAGCGACGTCTGCCGGCCGGGGCGCCGCGCGGCGTCCCGGCCCTGCCCTTCCTTGCGAGGAGCCCTGCGATGACCGCAGCCGACCCCTATCTCGTCGCCCGGCACGTCACCAAGCGCTTCGGCGACTTCGCGGCGCTCAAGGACGTGTCGCTCGACGTCGCCGAGGGCGAGTTCGTCTGCTTTCTCGGCCCGTCGGGCTGCGGCAAGACCACGCTGCTCCGCGCCATCGCCGGCCTGGACATCCAGAGCGAGGGGGCCATCGAGCAGGCCGGGCGGGACATCTCGGCGCTGCCGCCCGAGGAGCGCGACTTCGGCATCGTCTTTCAGTCCTACGCGCTCTTTCCCAACCTCACGGTCCATCAGAACATCGCCTTCGGGCTCGAGAACCGCGGAATGAAGCGGGCCGAGATCGACGCCCGGGTGCACGAGCTGCTCGAGCTCATTCACCTGCCCGAGCAAGCCAAGAAATACCCGGCGCAGATCTCCGGCGGCCAGCAGCAGCGGGTGGCCCTCGCCCGTGCGCTCGCCCCCAAGCCCGGGCTCTTGCTCCTCGACGAGCCCTTGAGCGCGCTCGACGCCAAGGTGCGCATCGGCCTGCGCCATCAGCTCAAGCAACTGCAGGAGCGGCTCGGCGTGACCACGATCATGGTCACCCACGACCAGGACGAGGCCCTGTCGCTCGCCGACCGGATCGTCGTCATGAACATGGGCGTCGTCGAGCAGGTCGGCACGCCAAGGGAGATCTACGACCAGCCGGCCAGCGCCTTCGTCGCCGACTTCATCGGCGCCATGAACTTCTTCGCGGGCACCGCGGTCGGCCCGGCCGAGGTCCGTGTCGGCGAGGTGCAGCTCAGCTGCCCGCCCGACGGGCACAGCCAGGGCGACCCCGTCACCGTCGCGATCCGACCGGAGGACGTTCGCGTCCTCGAAGGCGACGGGAACGACCTCGTGAACGCCCTCGACATCGAGATCGGCCACGTCGAGTTCCTCGGCTCCTACATCCGCGCCTCGCTCGTCCATCCGTCCTTCGCCGACGAGCGGCTGATCGCCGAGCTCTCCCAGAACCTCACCCGGCGCCTCGATCTGGTCGAGGGCCACCGCATCCGCATCCAGCTCCCACCCGAGCGCGTGCGCGTCTACGCGCGGGGCGCGACCCATGGCTAGCCCTGCCGCCACCGCCGCCGCCGACGACGTCACGGCGCCCGCGGTCAAGCCCCGGGCCGGCCGCGACGACCGGCTGAGCCTGCTCTTCGTCGTGATGATCGGGCTCTACCTCGTCGTCAGCCTCGCCCTGCCGCTCGGCGTCATGCTCTGGAAGTCGACCGAGGTCCGCAGCTTCGCCTACGGGCAGGTCGAGGTCGAGGTCGACACCGGCGCGGGCTTTCGCTCGCTCGGCACGCTCGCCGAGGTGGCCCCTGCTCTCGGCCTCGAGGACCCGATCGCCCAGGCGCGCCGGGCGAGCTCGCTGACCGCGGCGCAGCTCTTCCGGCTGGGCGAGTTCCAGGGCGAGCCCGTCGAGGCGGTCCGCATGCGCTTCGACGGCGGCAGCCGCGCCGGCACGCTGCAGCGTGGTCGCGACGTCGTCCCGGCCGGCGAATGGGCCGAGGTCGGGGCGGACGACCTCCGCCGGCTGACGCTGCGCGCCGGCACCGTGCGGTCGCTCGCCAACTACGCGGCCTATTTCCAGACCCCGGCGCTGTCGCGCTCGATCACCAACAGCCTCTACGTCGCCCTTGTCACCACCGTCGTCACGGTGACGCTCGCCTTCGGCTTCGCCTACGCGCTCTATCGCACCTGCATGCCGTTCAAGGGCGTGTTCCGCACGCTGGCGATGGTGCCGATCCTCGTCCCCTCCCTCTTGGCCGGCCTGTCGCTCGTCTACCTGTTCGGCAACCAGGGCCTGGCGCGCGAGCTCATGCTCGGCGCGTCGATCTACGGCGCCGGGGGGATCATCGTCGGCTCCGTCTTCTTCACCTTCCCGCACGCGCTCTTGATCATCTCGACCGCGCTCGCGATCTCCGATGCCCGGCTGTTCGAGGCCGCCCGCGCGCTCCGCGCGTCACCTGTGCGCACCTTCTTCCGCGTCACCCTGCCGGGCGCGCGCTACGGCCTGATCTCGGCGGCCTTCGTCGTCTTCACGCTGACGATCACCGACTTCGGCGTGCCGAAGGTCGTCGGCGGCGACTTCAGCGTCCTCGCCGTCGACATCTACAAGCAGGTGGTGGGCCAGCAGAACTTCGCCATGGGTGCGGTCGTCTCGGTGATCCTGTTGATCCCGGCGGTCGTCGCCTTCGCCGTCGACCGGCTGGTCACCGCCCGCCAGGTGGCGCTGCTCTCGGCCCGCGCCGTCCCCTATCGGCCCGAGCCGAACCGCCGCCTCGACCGCCTGGCACTCCTCTATTGCGCCGTCATCGCCGGCTTCTTGCTGCTGATCATCGGCGTCGCGCAATACGCGGCGCTCATCCAGTTCTGGCCCTACAACCACACGCTGACGCTGCGCCACTTCGCCTTCGAGGGCGTCGACGGCGGCGGCTGGGCCTCCTATTTCAACTCGATCCGGATGGCGCTCTACACCGCGGTCATCGGCACCGCCGTCGTCTTCGTCGGCGCCTATCTCGTCGAGAAGGGCCGCGGCTTCGCCGCCGCCCGAGACAGCCTGCACTTTCTCGCCATGATGCCGATGGCCATCCCGGGCATGGTGCTCGGCCTCTCCTACATCTTCTTCTTCAACGACCCGGCCAACCCGTTCCATTTCCTCTACGGGACGATGGCGATCCTGGTGATCTGCTCGATCACCCACTTCTACACGGTCTCGCACCTGACGGCGCTGACCGCGCTGAAGGCGATGGACCGCGAGTTCGAGGCCGTCGCCGCGTCGCTCAAGCAGCCGGTGACCCGGATGTTCTCACGGGTGACGCTGCCCGTCTGCCTGCCGACCACCCTCGACATCGCAGCCTATCTCTTCGTCAACGCGATGACGACGGTCTCCGCCGTCATCTTCATCTACGCGCCGACGACGACCCTGGCGGCGGTCGCCGCCCTCAACATGGACGACGCCGGCCAGATCCAGGCCGCCGCGGCGATGTGCATGCTGATCTTCTACACCAACCTCGCCGCCCGGGGCGCGCACGCGCTACTCTCGCGCGGGCTGGGACGCACGCAGGCGTGGCGCCGACGGTGATCGCCGGCTTCGATCTGGTCGTCACGGGCGCCGGCATCGTCGGCCTCGCCCACGCTCTCGCGGGCGCGCGCCGCGGTCTGCGGGTCGCCGTCGTCGACCGCGAGGCACGCGCGGTCGGCGCCTCGATCCGCAATTTCGGCTTCGTCACCGTCACCGGCCAGCAACAGGGCCTCTGCTGGCGGCGCGCGCTCCGCTCGCGCGACGTCTGGCTCGAGGTGGCCGCGGCGGCCGGCATCCCGATCGAGCAGGAGGGCCTCGTCGTCGTCGCCCGCCGGCCCGAAGCGATGGCCGTACTCGAGGCCTTCGCCGCCACGGAGATGGGCGCCGACTGCACGCTGCTGGCCGCCGGCGAGCTGCGCCGGCGCCACGGCGACGTGCTCACCGACGCACCGCTCGAAGGAGCACTCTGGAGCCCGCACGAGCGCCGCGTCGAGAGCCGCCACGCGGTCCCGGCCCTCGCCCGCTGGCTCGAGGAGGCCCACGACGTCACCTTCTTCCGCGCCACCGCAGTCCACGGCATTGAGCCCGACCGCGTGCTCACCGGCGCCGGCGCGATCGCGGCCGAGCGCATCGTCGTCTGCCCCGGTGACGATCTCACGACCCTCTACGGCGACCGGATCCAGGCACTCGGCATCGTCCGCTGCCGGCTGCAGATGCTCAAGGTCCAGCCGGCCCCGGGCTTTCGTTTGCCGGCGGCGATCATGTCGGACCTCTCCCTCGTGCGCTATCGGGGCTATGCCGAGCTGCCCGAGGCGGCGGCGCTGCGCGCCCGGCTCGAGCGCGAGCAGCCGGAGCACCTCGCCCACGGCGTTCATCTCATCGCGGTGCAGGGCCGCGACGGCGGCCTCGTCGTCGGCGACAGCCACGACTACGCCGCGAGCCCCGAGCCCTTTGCCCGCGACGAGGTCGACGAGCTGATCCTCGACGAGCTCGACAGCGTCCTCGACCTTCCCGACGCCCGCGTCGTCGAGCGCTGGACCGGCACCTACGCGTCCCTGCCCGACGCGCTCATGATCCGCGACGCGCCCGCGCCGGAGGTCCGCCTCGTCATCGTCACCAGCGGCACCGGTGCCAGCACCGCCTTTGCCATCGGCGAGGAGACCATCGCCGAGCTGTTCGGAGAGCCCTGATGGAAAGCCGCCTCGAGGCCGTCGTCTTCGACTGGGCCGGCACCGTGGTCGACCACGGCTCGCGCGCGCCGATGGGCGCGTTCGTTCGCGCCTTCGCCGAATTCGGCATCGAGATCACCATCGACGAGGCGCGCGCACCGATGGGCATGGCCAAGCGCGACCACATCGAGGCCGTGTTGACGAGCCCGCGCGTGGCCGCTGCCTGGGCCGAGCGCCACGGCCGGGCGCCGGACGCGGCCGCCGTCGACGAGGTCTACGCCGTCTTCGTGCCGATGAACGTCGCCGTCGTCGCCGACTACGCCACGCTCATCGACGGTGCCGCCGAGACCGTCCGAAGGCTGCGCGCGCGCGGGCTCAAGATCGGCTCGACCACCGGCTACACCCGCGAGATCATGGCGCCGCTCCTGCCGCTCGCGGCCGCGCAGGGCTACGCCCCCGACAACCTCGTCTGCGCCGGCGATCTGCCGCAGGGCCGGCCCTCGCCCTTGATGATGTGGCGGACCTTTCTCGACCTCGAGGTCCAGCGGCCCTGGCGCGTGGTCAAGGTCGACGACACCGAGGTCGGCATCGAGGAGGGGCTCGCCGCCGGGGCCTGGACCGTCGGCGTCGCCATGACCGGCAACCTCGTGGGCCTCGCCGTGGAGGACCTCGAAGCGCTCGACATCGCCGATCTCGAGGCCCGCCGTAACGCGGCCCACGCCCGACTGCTCGCCACGGGCGCCCACTTCGTCGTCGACGGCATCGCCGACCTCGAGCCCGTCATCGCCACCCTCGAAGGCCGCCTCGCCCGCGGCGAGCGCCCCTGACCCCTCGCCCGGCCCGCCTCCAGCGACCGCCGCCCCATGCCCACCAAGCGAACGATGCGGCGGGAGAACCTGAGGAGATCCGTCGGCGGTAGGGGCGAGTTCGGCCTGTTTGAGACGAAGGCGGACCACGCCGCTATGGGTGAGATGCGCTATATGCAGACATAGCACTACCCGCATCCTTGCGATGCGTCCGGCTCTGGCTCCGCTACCGGTAGAGCAGTGACAAGCTCGGCGCCAGGAGGCGGCGGGACGGGTATCTGCGCGTCCAAGACCTGGTACAAAGACGCCGCTAACGCACCCAGCATGTCCAGGTCCTTTAGAATTTGGTCGGCGCCTGTGGACGACCCTGGATTGAGCGCGTGAGCGATACTGTTCCTGCGATCCATGAACTCTTCGAGCGCCGTTCTCAGCTTGCCATGCGTTTTGCCGTCGTCAACTTCCTCGAAATGATCCTTGATGGGCTGCTTCTCGCACAACTTGGCACAGACATCCCGCAGCCCCGAAATCTTGAACAGGGCGTTCAACTCGTTCGGTCGCATGTTGTTCTCGTTGTGGATCAGGTCGCCGAAGATGTCCCTCGTTAGGTCACCGCGAACGAATTCGTGGACGGCAGAGAAGGTACTTCCGGCGTTCAGCAGAAGGGCGTTACGCGTCGGCTGATCTTGAACGTCGAAGCTTACCTTCGCTAGGCGCTCTAACGATCTTCGCCACGCCATGGCAGGGAGTTTTTTGGGAACATTTGCGAATGAGTCGGCATTGGACACCACTTGCCGTGCATACTCGCGAGCTGACTGCCGAATGTATTCCTCGAATGTCGCTGCTACCAGGAGAGTAGCCGAGTTGGCAGCAGCGACACGGACCCTAGCTGGCTGCTCAGACTCGTCGAAGGTAGTAACGAGTAGGCGGATCGCATCCAACTCACTCGTGAAGTCTTCCTTGATCAATTCGAAAACCGTGGGCATCGCGGATCACTCCGGCCGCAGGATCTTCTTCATCAGATCGATGCGGTCACGGACGCTCTTGGCCGTGTTCCCACTTCCTGTGAGCAAGGTGAGTTGGTCGGCATCCTCAAGAGCAGCTTTCATTCGGGCTTGGACACCAGTGGCATCAGCCAGTATCGCCTCTTTCTGAGGCCACAAGTCATTAGCTGCGACCATTGAGGCGTCGTACATCGCGGCCGAAATCCGGCTGTTGCCCTTCTCGTCCGACGGCAACGCGAATGGCTTCCCATCAAACACGTCGTAGAGAAACTGAAACCGGTCGCGATACTCTGTCTTCAGCCGCTCGACATCGACATCGGCAACCTCTTTCGACATGGCACGATCTAGCATTGCCTTCATCGAGCCTCGAATATTGGATTCATCCTTCAAGGCGAAATAGCGCAGAACCAGTTGACAATCTCCCATGCTGGCGTAGAGCTTATTTTTTCGCCTCTCTGAACTCTCATAATACTCATTCGGGTCGACTTCGGTATAAGGCGGAATATCGAATACTTTAGTGAAAAGCTCATCGCGCGTCAGATCAACGATGACCTTGTTGAAATTGCCCGGATGGAGGGCGTTGCGGATTTCCTGAGGGTTAAGTTTCGTGCCACCGGTGTTCAGACGGTCGAAGATGAAACGACGAATGTCCGTCATCTTCAGCGCCGCACCGGCTTTCTCCGGCTCGCTCTCAAGAAGTAGCACAATGGCGGAAAGACTTGCGCGGTCGAGAGCCCGCTTGATGCGCGGAGGGCAGCGAGAATAGCGTAGGCCATTCAGGGGCTCAAGCACCGTCAGGCCGCTCAAAGCGAAATCCCCGACCATGAACTCGCGCACGGCGTTAAGGCGCTGCTGCCCGTCCATCACTTCGTAGCGCGCCGCCTCACTCTCGAATAAGAAGACAGGTGGGACGGGAATGTTGAGAAGGAGGGATTCGATCAGCTTCGATTTTTGAACTGACGTCCAGCGCAGGCGGCGCTGATACTCCGGTCGAAGGTTAAGAACTTCGCCGCGGTCAATGAGTTCGCGCAACTGCGGCAAGAAAAAATTGTTGGTCTGGTAAATGATTCGAAAGGCATTCTTGGCAAAAAACGAATCCGGATCTTCCCTGCTAGCAGGCAGCTCCACCTCAGACTCTGACTCAAGTTCATCAATAATGACATCTACAGCGCCAACCATTCGCCGGACTCCCGTACGTGCCATGAAATCAGTACTGGGCTTTAATCGCAACGGCAAGGGATGAGGTGTCGTTGTATCAACCTAGCGGGTCCGAGCGGCAGCCATGGCGTAAGCGTAAGACTGGGTCTCGATGAGCGCGAACGTCGGCTGTAGGCTCAGAATGGCGTCGCCGGCGGGCTGGCCAAAGTCCGTTTCAGGCCGATTGGAGGCGCGCCTGCCGGTCTCGCGCATGCCCGCTCCCCGTCCCAAAGAGCCGAAGCCGCGCGGAGCCGGAGGCCAGCGGAGCCG
>CAYZSE010000131.1:0-8740 GCA_964481035.1 uncultured Geminicoccaceae bacterium
CGGGCGGAACCTTGCGCTTGCCCGGCAGCGCCGCGGCGGCGTGGCAGCAATCGAGGATGACGGCCTGGCGGCGCGCACCGCTCTCGCGCATGCGGGCGTGGAGGAAGTCGCGCTCGAGCGCCGTCGCCGCGAGGTGCACGGGGTCGGTGTCGTGGGCGACGAAGTAGAAGTCGTCGGTGAGCGCGTCGAGCCGGCCATGGCCCGCGAAGTAGAAGAGAATGAAGTCGTCCTTGCGGCGGCCGTGGTAGAGGGCCGCCACGGCGCGGCGCAAGCGGGTCAGCGTCGGGTCCTCGAGCGGCGTCACGCTCGCGAAGCCGCCGCGCTCCTCGAGCACGGCCTCGAGCGCCGCGACATCGCGCAGCGCGCCGGGTAGCGGCGGGATGTTCGCGTCCTCGAAGGTGCCGCAGCCGACGAGCAGCGCGTGGCGCTCGCCGCTCATGGCCCCTCGCGCTGGAGCCGGGCGGCATAAGCACGGGCGAACGCGCGCACGTCCTCCGCGCTCGCGCCGTTGGGGGTGACCGTGAGCTTGGTGCCGTCGCCCGTGTCGACGACGACCTGCGTCACCTCGGGGCCGGCGTCGACGAGCCAGCCCTTCACCAGGTCGACCAGTTCGCCGACGATGGTCTTGCCGAGCGCACCGGCAGCCCCGGCGGCGATGAGCGGGCCGTAGGCTTGCGCCCATTCGACCAGCAGCGTGCCGATGGTGGCGAGATCGCCGCGGGCACGTTCGACGGCCTCGCCCTCGGCCTCCGTGACGGTGAAGTCGCCCGCCTGGCGCAGCCGGCGGGCGAGGCCGGCGGCGAGGGCCTGGCGGCGCTCGTCGTCGAGATCGTCGGCCGCGATGGCGACCTGCAATGCCGCCTCGGACATCGCGCGTCCTCCGGGTTTCCGTCTCGTCACGTCCTGAAACCATAAGTCGCGCCGGCCGGCAACGCGGGCGGGCGCCGCGGGCCTTTTGGTGCACGGCCGGCGATGCTACACAGCAGGTTCTTCCCAGACATCTGGAGCCCGCGAGCGCCCATGGCCGCTTATCAGTACATCTACGTGATGCGTCAGCTCTCCAAGACCTTCCCCGGCGGCAAGAAGATCCTGGAGAACGTCACGCTCGCGTTCCTGCCCGGGGCCAAGATCGGCGTGCTCGGCGTCAACGGCTCGGGCAAGTCGACGGTGCTCCGGATCATGGCGGGCATCGACCACGAGTATAACGGCGAGGCCCGGGCGGCGGACGGGGTCAAGGTCGGCTATCTGGCCCAGGAGCCCGAGCTCGACCCGGCCAAGGACGTCCTGGGCAACGTCATGGAGGGGGTCGGCGCGGTCAAGGCGCTGGTCGACCGCTTCAACGAGGTCTCGATGCAGTTCGGCGACGAGGACGCCGACATGGACGCGCTGATGGCCGAGCAGGCGGAGCTGCAGGAGAAGATCGACGCGGTCAACGGCTGGGAGATCGAGCGCACCGTCGAGATGGCGATGGACAGCCTGCGCTGCCCGCCGGGCGACGCCGAGGTCGCGACGCTCTCGGGCGGCGAGCGGCGTCGGGTGGCGCTCGCCCGCCTCCTCCTCTCCCAGCCCGACATGCTGCTCCTCGACGAGCCCACCAACCACCTCGATGCCGAGAGCGTCGCCTGGCTCGAGCGCTTCTTGCAGGACTACAAGGGCACGGTCGTGGCCGTGACCCACGACCGCTACTTCCTCGACAACGTCGCGGGCTGGATCCTCGAGCTCGACCGCGGCCGCGGCCTTCCCTTCGAGGGCAACTACTCGGCCTGGCTCGACAACAAGATGAAGCGCCTGGCCCAAGAGGAGCGCGAGGAACAGTCGCGCCAGCGCACCCTCGCCCGCGAGGCCGAGTGGATCGGCCAGACGCCCCAGGGCCGCCGCACCCGCGCCAAGGCCCGGGTCACGGCGTATGAGAACCTGCTGGCCGAGGCCAAGGACCGCGCCCCCGGCTCGGCGCAGATCATCATCCCGCCCGGGCCCCGCCTCGGCGGCAACGTCATCGAGGCCCAAGGGCTCACCAAGGGCTACGGCGACACGCTCTTGATCGACGATTTGAGCTTCACCATGCCGCCCGGCGCCATCGTCGGCGTCATCGGCCCCAACGGTGCCGGCAAGTCGACGCTGATGCGCATGATCATCGGCACCGAGGAGCCCGACGGCGGCACGATCAAGCTCGGCGACACGGTCGAGCTCGGCTTCGTCGACCAGAGCCGCGAGGCGCTCGAGGCCAAGAAGACGGTGTTCGAGGAGATCGCCGACGGCCAGGACGTCATCAGCCTCGGCAAGGGGACGATGGCTTCGCGCGCCTACGTCGCCGCCTTCAACTTCAAGGGCGGCGATCAGCAGAAGAAGGTGGGCCAGCTCTCCGGCGGCGAGCGCAACCGCGTCCACATGGCGAAGCTCCTCAAGGGCGGCGCCAACGTCATCCTCCTCGACGAGCCGACCAACGACCTCGACGTCGACACGCTCAGAGCACTCGAGGAGGCGCTCTTGGACTTCGCCGGCTCGGCGATCGTCGTCAGCCACGACCGCTGGTTCCTCGACCGGATCGCGACGCACATCCTCGCCTTCGAGGGCGACAGCCACGTCGAGTGGTTCGAGGGCAATTTCGAGGAGTACGAGGAGGACAAGCGCCGCCGCCTCGGCGACGACGCCGTCCAGCCGCACCGCATCAAGTACAAGCCCTTGAAGGTGGCTTGAGCCGCGGCGCGGTCAGGGCGCGCAGCGCTCGACCACGGCGGCGCAGGCGCGGATCGAGCCGCCGCCCCAGCCGGCGCGGTTCTCGCTGTCGATGGCGACGATGCGGTCGTCGACGATCTTGAACGTAAAGACGCATGCGTCGTCGGCGTCGCGCAGGTCGAGCGGCCCGCCGAGCCGGCCGTCGGCCTGGCGCGGCTGCGTCGAGGCGTAGATCCAGCGCGCCGCGGCCACGCCCTCGACCATCTCGGCCGGCGTGCCGATGCAGGCGAGCAGCCGCTCGCTCGGCGCACCCCGCAAGGCGGCCTCCGCCTCGCGAACCGTGCCAAGATGCGGTGCGCCGCAACCGCAGACGACGACCGCAACGAGCAACGCCGCCAATCGGGCGGCTGCCGCCGTGGCGCGGTCGCGCCGGGCGCGGCGCATGGCGAGACCCTCGCGCAGGTTCGACGCCAAGAGGACGATGTTGGCGGCACCCGCGACGAGCTCCAGCGCCTGCAGTGCTGCGAAGGTCACATCGAGCTGACCCGCCCGTGCCCGAGCCGCGAGCAACAGCGCCGTCGGGATGAGGATGACGACGCCGTTGAGCGCGGCGAGCCGCAGCCGCCACTGCTTGCGCCGCGTCCGCGCATCGAGGCGGCCACGCGCGAGTCGCGCGCCCGACACGCCGGCCGCCGCAAGCGCCGGGACGAGGATCAGGAAGCCCAAGGGGATGGCCATCTTGACGGCGATCACGGCAGCGGTGGAGCCGAGGGTCTCGACCGCCACGGTCGCGGTCCAGAAGCTGGCGATGAGCGCGAGGGCGAGGCCGCCCGCGCCGGCGTGGAAGCGGGCGAGGAACGGCGTCGCGGCGCGATCGGGGGACGACATCGGGGCCTCCTTTTAGATAGCGCACTATCTATAGCACGCTATCTGTTTTCGACAAGGACCTCCCTTACTGTCAAAATGGTCTCATGGCGTTCGACAAATCCCGCTCTGCCGGCTTTCTCGCCAACCATCTGGCGCGGCTCTTCGCCCACGGCCTGCACGCGCGCATCCACCCGCTCGGGCTGGCGCCGGCGCAATTCATGACGCTCTTGGAGCTCTGGGACGAGGAGGGGCTGACCCAAGCCGATCTGGTGGCGCGGCTCGACGTCGAGCAAGCGACGATGGCCAACACCCTCGCGCGGATGGAGAGGGACGGCCTGATCCGGCGCGAGCCGCACCCCGACGACCGGCGCGCGCGGTGCATCAAGCTGACCGACAAGGCGCGCGCTCTGCGCGAGGCCGCCGTCGCCGCGGCAACCGCGGAGAACGCGGCGGCGTTGGCCCCCTTGTCGGCCGAGGAACGCGCGACCTTCATCGGCCTCGCGCAACGCCTGATCGCCCACATGCGCGCGAAGTGACCGCCGCGCCGCAAGGCCTGGAGGATCGGTCCTTGAAGGTGGCCCGAGGCCGCGACGACGATTGCCGACGGCCGCCTGACGAAACTCCCTGACACATCAGGCGCCGCGGCTTATAGCGAGGCCGACGAGCCGGTAGCGGGCGAAGTGGATGTGTCATTCTGCCGTAGGGAAGTTTGCAGCGGGCTTGCTCGCGTTGTTGGGGCTGGCGGCTTGCGCATCGACGCCCCCGCGCAACCCGCTGCCCGCCGATCTCCTCGCCGCGGCCGAGGTGCCCGGCATCCCGTGCGGTCGGCAGTGGGCGCTCGATGCCCGGCCCGATCCGGCGCGCCTGGAGCGGACGGTGCGCGAGCTCGAGGCCGCCTATCCCGATCGCTTCCGCTCCGGCGGCGACGCCGTGCTCTCGCTGATGTCGCTTTCGGGAGGCGCCGACCAAGGGGCGTTCGGCGCCGGTTTCATGCGCGGCTGGACCGAGAGTGGCACGCGGCCCGAGTTCACCATCGTCACCGGCGTCAGCACGGGCGCCCTCTCGGCGCCCTTCGTCTTTCTCGGCCCCGATTACGACGACGATCTCGCCAAGGTCTACAGGACCCCGCTGAAAGACGTTGCGATCGAGCGCTCGCTGCTCGCCGCCTGGGAGACCGGCTCGGTCTTCGACACGACGCCGCTGTTCAAGCTCATCCAGGAGTTCGCCGACGAAGACTTTCTGGACGCCATCGCCCGCGAGCACGCGAAGGGCCGACGCCTGTTCGTGCAGAGTACCAGCCTCGACGCCAAGCGACCGGTGCTGTGGGACCTCGGCTGCATCGCGTCGAGCGACGCTCCGGATCGGGCCGAGGTCTTCCACAAGGCGCTGCTGGCGTCGGCATCGATCCCCGTGGCCTTCCCGCCGGTCCGCATGGAGGTGGAGGCCGGCGGCGCGCGCTACGACGAGCTGCACGCCGATGGCGGCGTGATCTCGCAGACGACGTCGCTGGGGTCGCTGCTGGTCCATCTCGGTCAGCCGTTCGCCGAGCGCGGCTATTCGCCCCGTCGCGTCATGTACGTCATCCGCAACGGTCGTCTGCTGCCTCGCTACAAGGTCGTCGAGCAGACCCTCGAGGACCTCTCGAACAACGCGGTTTCGACGATGATATCGGTGAGTGGCGCGACCGATCTCGTGCTCGCCTACGAACTCGCCGCCCAAACCGACTTCACCTTCCAAGCGACATGGATTGCCGAAGACTTCACGCGCCCCTACAGCGGCCCGTTCGACCCCGCCTACATGGAGGCGCTGCAAGCCTACGGCCATCAGCGCTTCAAGAGCGGCAAGCCATGGGCGGACCGGCTGTTCCTCATCGACCTCAAACGTCACGCGGCCGGCGGAGCTTAGCGGCCGTCGGGCGGCGCCAAGCCCGTTCGAGCGGCCACGGTTCGGGGCCAACCGATAGGATCGGCTACCTGGCTGGGGACGGCGGTCGTCCGGTGCGAACAGCTCGACATCCGTTACTCGACGATGTCACGGCGGCAGTCCGAGCCCTCGCGAGGGTGTCGAGCCCAACGGCCCTGCCGCCGCGCGCCGGGCCCCGCGTGCGACCCGGCCGGTCGTGCAGTCGGTCTCGACCTATGCGGGCGCCGGGCTCGATTGCGAGCCATTTGCCGTAGGCGGCGACGCGCCGGCGGACGGTCGCGACGTCGCTCGGCATCCCCTCTCCGGTCGGGAGTTCACGCAGCGAAGAAGCCCAGAAATGCCGCGACGACGGCATCGGGCGCCTCCTCCGCCAGATAGTGGCCGCACGGCACGCTTGCGGCCTGCACCTCGTCGGGCCGGGCGTGCTTGACGCGCCAGGTGGCCGGCACGTCGAAATGGCGATGCATGAGCCCCTGCTCGCCCCACATCACCAGGAGCGGGCACTCGAGCCGCAGATGCTCGTCGGCGCGGTCGTGGACGAGATCGACGGACGCCGCGGCGCGGTAGTCCTCGCACATGGCGTGGACCGTGGCCGGGTCTTGGATGCAGCGCTCGTACTCGGCGCGCACCGCCGGCGGGAAGGCGTCCGTAGCACTGCCCCAGCGGGCGAGCTTGGCGCGCAGATAGGCGATCGGTGCGGCGTTGATGAGATCCTCGGGCAACGGCGCCGGCTGGGCCAGGAAGAACCAGTGATAGTAGCCCATTGCGAGCGCCATGTCGGTCGCCGCGAAGAGCGTGCGCGTCGGCACGATGTCGAGCAACGCCAGGCGCTCGACGCGCTCGGCGTGGTCGAGAGCGAGCCGATGCGCCACCCGCGCGCCGCGGTCGTGGGCGCCGACCTGGAAGCGGGCGAAGCCGAGGCGCTGCATCAGCGTCGCCATGTCGGCGGCCATCGTCCGCTTGGCGTAGGCGGCGTGGTCGGGATCGCCCGGCGGCTTGCCGCTGTCGCCATAGCCTCGAAGGTCCGCGCAGACGACGGTCCAGCGCCGGGCGAGCCGCGGCGCGATGGCGTGCCACATGACGTGGCTCTGCGGAAAGCCGTGCAAGAGGAGGAGCGGCGGGCCGCTGCCGCCGATCCGGGCGCAGATCGTCGTCTCGCCAACGTCGATGAAGCGACGCTCGAAATTGTCGAACACGCGGCCCTCCTTCAGCGACGGCTGACGCACCACAGCCCCAGGCCGACGAGCACGGCCGAGGTCAGATGATAGGGCCGGAGCGGCTCACCTAGAAGAGCGACCGCGAGCACGGCGGCGGAAAGCGGGATGAGGTTCGTCGCTGCCCCGCCCATCTGCGGGCCCAGCTCGCGCACGGCCGCGCCGAAGGCGATGTAGGCGAGGGTCGACGGGAAGACGACGAGATAGGCGAGGCCCAGGCCGACTTCCGGCGAAAGATCGAGTTGGAAATCCCGCAGCGCGTAGGTGGCGAGCGACAGGGCGAGGCCCGGCAGCACGGTCGCCAGCAGGAAGGGCAAAGGCGGTACCGTGGTCGGGCGAAAGCGCAAGAGCACCGTGTAGAGCGCCCAGAAGCCGACCGCGACGACCTGGATGAGGTCGCCCCCGTTGAGGTCGAGCCGAAGGACGGTGGCGATGTCGCCACGGGTCACGACGACGGCGGCGCCGACGATCGAGAGCCCGACGCCGAGGGCCTGGCGCGGGCGGATCCGGTCGCCCGACATCGCCCAGGCGATGACGACCACGTAGAGCGGCGTCAGGGTCGAGAGGAGCGCGACGTTGAGGACCGTGGTCTGGGCGAGTGCCGTGTACTGCAGGAGATGAAAGCCGCCGATGCCGGTGAGGCCCAAGGCGAGCACCAGGCGGCGGTGAGACCAGAGTTCGCGGCGATGACGCCAGAACGCGCCGCCGCACATGAAGGTGAGCAGGAGCGCCGCACCGCCCCAGCGGCAGACGTTGAGGGTGGTGGGATCGACCGCACCGGCGAGGGCCCGTCCGACGACGAGATTGCCGCCCCAGGTCAAGGGCGCGAAGGCGAGCAGCAAGGTCGGCCAAAGCCAACGCGCCCCGGCTGGCTTCACTTTCATCCCGCCTCCTCTGTTCGACCTTTGTCCACGACCTATCTACAAGTCTGTACACATAACTGTCACGCGCATATGCGTAGTCTGTTCACGTTAAGGTTGCAGGGACGGTCGCATAGGATGGTCTGCCTTCTGCTCGCGATCCAGGATTGCTCACGCAGGCGAGCCTTGCACGAGGCGCTCGCCGGCGCGGCGCGGCGGATGGAGGTCACCGGCAGCCTGGCGGCGGCGCTCGAGGTCGTTCGGCGCAGCCATGTCGACGTCGCCTTCGTCGATCCGCGGCTCGATCGGGACGGGTCGTTGAGCGCCGCGATCCGCCGCAACCAGACGACGCCACGGACGCTGCTCGTCCGCGTCGCCGACGGCGACCTCGAGGCGACGCTGGAGGATCGGCCGCGTCGCGCCGACGCGACGCTGCGCGCCGGGGTCGACGCCGCCGAGGCGGCGGCGCTGCTCGATCGCCTGCTGCCGCCGCTGACCGCTTGACGCCGCGCCCGAGCGCGTCATCTGGCGGAGATGGATGCATTCGCCGTCGACGAGGTGTTCGAGATCCTGGCCGGCGCGACCGGCGCACCGGCGACCGACGTCGCCGTCAAGCGCCGCCGCGATCCCTTCCAGAGCCTCGTCGCCTGCCTGTTGAGCGCGCAGTCGCGCGATGCCAACACCAAGGCCGCAGCTGACGCCCTCTTGGCGCGCGCGGCCACGCCCGCAGCGATCCTCGCCCTCGACGAGGCGGAGATCGCGCGTCTGATCAAGCCCTGCGGGCTCTACAATGCCAAGGCCAAGAACCTGAAGCGCCTCTGCGCCGCCCTGATCGACGACCACGACGGGCGCGTTCCCACCGACCGCGCGGCCCTGATGGCCCTGCCCGGGATCGGCCGGAAATGCGCGGACATCATGCTTCGCTTCGTCTATGGCGAGCCGGCAATCGCGGTCGACACGCACGTCTTTCGGGTTGCGCGCCGCCTGGGTCTCTCGGGCAGGTCGACCGAACGGGGCGTTGCCGAAGACCTCGAAAGGATCGTGCCGGCGCGATTCAAAATGGGCGCGCACTTGGCGCTCCTCGAGCATGGCAAGCGGGTCTGTCGGGCGCGTGCGCCCCGTTGCGACGCCTGCCCGCTCGCGCATCTGTGCGAGCATGCGCGAAAAGCCCGCGGGACGGCCGCGCCGCCGTCTTGAGCT
>CAYZSE010000132.1:0-8729 GCA_964481035.1 uncultured Geminicoccaceae bacterium
CGCGGAGGGGATCGGTCCATCATGTCCGCCGTTCGGGTTCTCAGCGGCGATCTAGCCCCAAAAGCTCGCGCGTGGAAGCGTTGCCTCTAGGCTTATTTTCTTATAGCATCGAGGGACAGAGGGAGTTGCCGATGCCTGCTGCCAGTCGTACCCGGGTCACCACCGCCAAGAACGCCGAAGCGGCCGCACCGCCCAAGGAACCCTGGGTCTCGAAGACCGCCGGGCTGCCGCTCGCCGAGCGCATCGACGTGCTGCGGGATACGCTGTTCGAATCGATCGAGCGCGAAGTTTCGGAAGGGAACGTCCGGGTCATCCTCTGGCTCGCCGACCGCCTCCGGGTGCTGGAGGCGGGCAACGTGTCCGCGAAACCGGCTGCCGAGGAGTTGCGCGCCTTCTTCGACCAGCTCGAGGGCGACGAGCTGCGCGAGTTCGCGGGGTTGGCGGCGCAGCCGAGCTGAGGGGGCACGGGCGCGGTTACGTCGTCTCGACCGTCACGGCGGTGTCGGGGTCATGGTAGAGGACCAGCCCGTGGCTGAAGCGAAGGAAGCGATAGCCGTCGACGTCGACGCCTTCGGCGGTCGTGTGCATCGCTGCGATGCCTTCCTCGACGGGCTCGTCTGCCGAGACGACGACCACGTCGCGCAACGCCGAATCGTTGAACAGCACGACCTCGCCGTTGCGCCCCGGCACGAGATCTCGCACCTGGAGCCGAAAGCGTGGATCAACCGCTTCGTCGCCACCGTCGAATGCAGCACCAGCGGCCGGCGCGACGGCAGGTCGAAGTGCCCTCTTCCTCATCACTCTCGTGCCCGTTTCACGTTTGACGTCCAGCAGCACACTGCCTCCCTGGTCACACCGGGCTACCGCTTTCGCCACGACCTGCCAAGGCACCAGTCCTGCCAAATGCGTCGCCGGATACGACCAAAGACAGAAAGACGGCGAAAAATCAAAACTAAGCGACGAAAGCTCAGCATCTTTAACAAAGATAAACAGAGAGAAAACACAAGACCAGCGGCGCGGCGTGAGGCGGCGCAGGCACGGCGGTGGCACGGCCGCCGGCACGCGCTAATTCAACGAAATGGCTGGATCGTCGCCACCCGTGCAGATCGTCTGGTTCAAGCGTGACCTGCGCGTGCACGATCATGGTCCGTTGAGCGAAGCGGCGGGGCGGGGCGCGGTGTTGCCGCTCTACATCGTCGAACCGGATTTCTGGGCGCTCGACGACAGCTCGGCTCCGCAGTGGCGTTTCGTCGCGGAGAGCTTGGCCGATCTCGACGCGGCCTTGCGCGAGCGGGGCGGTCGCCTCCTGGTGCGAACAGGTGACGCCGTCGCCGTGCTGCGCGACCTCATCGGCGCGTATCGGGTCGGCGGCGTCTGGTCCCACCAAGAAACCGGCAACCATTGGACCTTCGCCCGCGATCGTGCCGTCGCAGCCCTGCTTTGCGCGCATGGCATCGCCTGGCACGAGCGCCGGCAGGGTGGTGTCGTGCGCGGGCTCCGGCGCCGCGACGGGTGGGCCGCCGGCTGGGAGCGCTGCATGCGCGCACCCGTGATCGGGGCGCCGGAGCGGCTCGTCGTTCCGCCCTTCGACGGATCGCCGCCACCCACGCTTCAGCTCGTCGACGACGCGCCGGGCCGCCAGGCGGGAGGTCGCCCGGCCGGGCGCGCCCTGCTCGACAGCTTTTTCGCGGAACGGGGCCGCGACTACCGCCGGGCCATGGCGACACCCGTCGACGCCTTCGATGCCTGCTCGCGGCTGTCGCCGCACCTCGCGTGGGGGACATTGTCGATGCGCGAGGTGCACCGACGCGCCTTGCGCGAGCTCGAGCGCCTGCGCCGCCCGGACGGCGATCCGGTGCAAGCGCAAAGCGTGGTCGCGTTTCGCTCGCGCCTGCACTGGCGCTGCCATTTCATGCAGAAGCTCGAGACCGAGCCGGCGATCGAGTTCCGACATTTCCATCGCGCCTACGACGCCCTCGACCGTGACGCCGACCCGCGCAAGCTCGCGGCTTTCGCCGAGGGGCGCACCGGCTTTCCCTTCGTCGACGCCTGCCTGCGGGCGCTCGCAGCTTCTGGCTGGATCAATTTTCGCGCCCGGGCGATGCTGTGCTCGTTCGCCAGCTATCATCTCTGGCTCGACTGGCGCGCGACGGGACCGCTCCTCGCGCGCTGGTTCACCGACTTCGAGCCCGGCATCCACTGGTCGCAGATGCAGATGCAGTCGGGCACGACCGGCATCAACACGGTGCGCATCTACAACCCCATCAAGCAGTCTTACGACCTCGACCCCGAAGGCGTCTTCATCCGCCGGTGGGTGCCGGAGCTGACGGCGCGCGCCGGCCGGGCGCTGCACGAGCCCTGGACGGCGAACCTCGAGGGTGCCGTCGACTATCCGCCGCCGATCGTCGACCAGGTCGCCGCGGCGCGCCGCGCACGCGAGCGGATCTTCGCCGTGCGCCGGGGCCGCGCTTACCGCGAGGAGGCCGATGCGGTGCAGGCACGCCACGGCAGCCGACGCTCGGGACTGCCCGCGACCGGTCGCGGACCCCGTGCCCGTGCCGCCGCCAAGGGCCGCCGCGACGACCGCCAGCTCGGGCTCGACCTTTGAAGCGCCGCGCCAACGACAAGGCCGACTTGCCGCACAAGCCTTGCGTTGTCTGCGGCCGCCCGTTCGCCTGGCGGAAGAAGTGGGCCAAGGACTGGGCGGCGGTGCGCTACTGCTCGCAACGGTGCCGGCGTCGCCGGGGCGTGGCCGGCGACGAGCGCCGCGAAGGTGGGGCCGGGCCCCGCCATCCGGCTGATCGCCGAGGCGAGACGGCAGCGGACGGGGCAGCCGGCGCGGCAGATCGTGGCGAGGATGGCGACCGCGACCGGCGACCCGACCCCGCCGTCGGGCCAAACGTGACGGCGGGGTCGGGTGGATCCTTGCCGCTGGCTCGCCGAGGCGCGGCGCCGGCCGCGCCCTAAACCGCCCCGTCGATCAGGCGGCGCGGCCCTTGACGTAGGAGCCCGGGCCCTCCTCGATCACCGGCAGGGCCCGGTCGCCGGGCACGCGCGCCGGCACCATGTCGCCGTCGGAGAACGAGGCGTTCCAGGCGTCCCAGTGCGTCCACCACGACCCTTCCTGGTGCGTCGCGCCCGCGAGGAAATCCTCGGGCAAGGCGGGGAGCTCGGCGTTCACCCAATAGCCGTACTTGCCGGACACCGGCGGGTTGACCACGCCGGCGATGTGGCCGGAGCCCGCCAGCACGAAGGTCTTGTCGCCGCCGACATAGCGCGTCCCGCCATAGGTCGCCGTCCACGGCGCGATGTGGTCCTCGATGGTGGACAGCCAGTACACCGGGATGTCGATCGTGCCGAGGTCGATCGGTGTGTCCTTGAGGGTGATGCCGCCCGGCTCGATCAGCAGGTTCTCCTGATAGCACTTGCGCAGGTAGAAGCTGTGCATCGCCGCCGGCATCCGGGTGCTGTCGGAATTCCAGTACAGCAGGTCGAAGGGGAACGGTTCCTTGCCCATCAGGTAGTTGTTGACGACGAACGACCAGATCAGGTCGTTGGCGCGCAGCATGTTGAAGGTCGTGGCCATCTCGCGCCCGTCGAGGAAGCCACGCTGGGCCATGATGTCCTCGACGGTGGCGAGTTGCTCCTCGTCGATGAAGACGCCGAGATCGCCCGCATCCGAGAAGTCGAGCATGGTGGTGAACAGCGTCATGGCCTTGATGCGGTGGTCGTCGTGCGCCTTCATCCAGGCCACGGTCGCCGAGGTCAGCGTGCCACCGAGACAATAGCCGATCGCCGTGACGTCGCGTTCACCGCTCGCTTGCTCGATCGCGTCGAGGGCGGTCAGCGGTCCTTGCGCCATGTAGTCCTCGAAGGACTTCTGCGCATAGCTCTCGTCGGGGTTGACCCACGAGATGACGAAGACCGTATAGCCTTGGCCCACCGCCCATTTGATGAAGCTGTTCTTCGGCTGCAGATCGAGGATGTAGAACTTGTTGATCCACGGCGGCACGATGAGCAGCGGACGCTTGTGCACCTCGGCGGTGGTCGGCTCGTACTGCAAGAGCTGCATGAGGTCGTTCTGGTAGACGACCTGGCACGGCGTCAGCGCGATGTTACGGCCGAGCTCGAAGGCGTCCATGTCGGTCATCTTGATGGCGAGCTTGCCTTTGCCCCGCTCGAGATCCTCGAGCATGTTCTTGAGGCCGCGGAGCAGGTTCTCGCCGCGCGTCTCGACGGTGAGCTTCAACACCTCGGGATTGGTCAGCGCGAAGTTCGACGGCGCCATCGCGTCGACGAACTGGCGTGTGTAGAACTCGAGCTTGCGCTTGGCCTTCGGATCGAGGCCGTCGCCGAGCTCGACGCTGTCGATGAGGAAGCGCGAGGCGAGCAGGTAGCTCTGCTTGATGTAGTCGAAGAGGACATTCTCCTCCCAGGCCGGATCCTTGAAGCGGCGGTCACCGCGCTCGGGAACGGCCACCGGCTCGGCCTCCTGCCCGATCAGCCGCCGGCTGGTCGACTGCCACAGCCGCATGTAGTCCTGCCAGAGGTCGAACTGGCTCTGCATCACCTGCATCGGGTTGACGAAGAGCCGTGTCGCGTACTCGGCGTAGGCGTTGCTCAGGTTGAGCGGATCGGGCCGCGCGTGCTGCAGCATCGCCCCGCCCTTTTGCCGCTCGATGAAGTCCTGCACCAACTTCTGGCTCTTCTCGGCGATGTCGCCCATGATCGCCGTGAGCTCGGCGGATTGCTTCTCGGTGGGCTGGTCTTGGGAAAGCGCGCGCTGGCTCATGAAACAGTTCCTCGTTGGTGCCACCGGGCCCCGGTTCACGCAGGAGAGATGCGGCGGGGGCTGCTTATGCTGCACATGCGTTGTAGCGAAAGCGAAGCCCCGCGATAAGTCCCCAAATGCGTAACCGGCTTCCCAGAATCGTCATCGGCCTCAACATCGCCCTCACCGCGTGCTCCTCCGCCCCCGAACCCGGCGTTGTGCGGCCGGCCATGGCCGCCGTGCCGGCCGGCGCCGAGCCGCGCTACGACGCCTTCGAGCGCGCCCTGCTGACCGAAGACCTCGTCGTCGCCGCGGCCGCGGCGCGGCATCAGGCGGCCCGGGCCGACGCGCGCTGGGAGGGATCGCCGGCGCTCCCGCCGGCGCCCGCGCCGCCGCTCCTCGCCCGGCCGCTGCCGCCGCCTGCGGCGCCGCCGCGCCCGGAGCCCCTCGAGCTGGGCGACGACATGATCACCGCGGACGACGTCATCGCCCTCGCCCAGGCGGTGCTCCGCGACCGGCGCGACCTCGCGCGGCGGGCGGCCGTGGTGGAGGCCGCAGCGGCCCCCGCGCCGACGGAGGAGCGCGTGACCGCGGTGGTTTTCCCGCCGGCGGCGAGCGACCTGCCGCCGCGCGAGCGCCGGCGGCTGGAGCGGGCCCTGGGCGAGCGACCGGTCGACCGAGCCGCGACGTGGATCGTCGTCGCCGGCGGGCCGCGGTCCGCCCGCCGCGCCGAGGCAGTTCGTGACGCGCTGGTCGATCTCGGTGTAGACCCGATGGCCGTCGAGGTGCGCGGGGTCGACCGCGCGGCGGATGTGGTGGAGATACGCCGACGGCGCTAAGCCGACGTCCGGCCCTGCGCCGTCATCGCCGCGGCCGACCCGCCGCCCGAGCTCGATCGAACGAGGCCCGTCTTGCGCCAGCCCGACTTCCACCGCATCCGGCGTCTGCCGCCCTACGTGTTCGCCGAGGTCAACGAGATGAAGGCCCGGGCGCGCGCCGCCGGGCGCGACGTCATCGACCTCGGCATGGGCAATCCCGACGGCGCCACGCCCGCCCACATCGTCGACAAGCTCACCGAGACGGTGCGCAACGGCAAGACGCACCGCTATTCCACCTCCCGCGGCATACCGGGTCTGCGCCGGGCACTCGCCGCGTACTACGAGCGGCGCTTCGCCGTCGGGCTCGACCCGGAGACCGAGGTCTGCGTCACGCTCGGCTCGAAGGAAGGGCTCGCCAACCTCGCCCAGGCGATCACCGCGCCGGGCGACACCATCCTCGTGCCCAACCCGAGCTACCCGATCCACGCCTTCGGCTTCATCATCGCCGGCGCCGGCATCCGGCACATCCCGATCGGCCCGGGCGTCGACCTGCTGCGCGAGATCGCGCACGCCACCCAGCACTCCGTGCCGTCGCCGACCGCCGTCGTCTTGAACTTCCCCTCCAATCCGACGGCGCAGGTCGCCGATCTCGATTTCTTTCGCGAGGTGGTGGCGTTCGCCAAACGCCACGAGATCTGGCTGCTCTCGGACATCGCCTACGCCGAGATCTATTTCGACGCGCCGCCCCCCTCGATCCTGCAGGTGCCCGATGCCCGCGAGGTGGCGGTCGAGTTCTCGAGCCTCTCCAAGACCTACTCGATGCCGGGCTGGCGGATCGGGTTCGCCGCCGGCAACCGGCATCTCGTCAGGGCGCTCACCCGGATCAAGTCCTATCTCGACTACGGCGCGTTCACCCCCGTCCAGGTGGCGGCGACCGCCGCCTTGAACGGCCCGCAGGATTGCGTCGACGAGATCCGCGATCGCTACCGCCTGCGCCGCGACGTGCTCGTCGACGGCCTCCACGCCGCGGGCTGGCCCCTGCCCTCGCCGGCGGCCACCATGTTCGCCTGGGCGCCGCTGCCGCCGTCCTTGCGCCACATGGGCTCGCTCGCCTTCGCGAAGCTGCTCTTGGAGGAGGCCAACGTCGCCGTCGCCCCGGGCATCGGCTTCGGCGAGCACGGCGACGGCTTCGTCCGTCTGGCGCTGGTCGAGAACCGGCAGCGGCTGCGCCAGGCGGCGCGCAACATCAAGGCGTTCCTCGCCCGCCAGGACAACCGGACCGCGGCGACGCCGAGCCCTCTCGCCACGAAGGCGCCGGCATGAGCGGCAGCCTGCGCATTGGCGTCGCCGGGCTCGGCACCGTCGGCTGCGGTGCCATCGCCATCCTCGAGGGCCGCAAGGAGCTCTTGGCCCAGCGCTGCGGACGTCCCCTCGAGGTCACCGCCGTCGGCGCCCGCACCCGCGGCAAGGCGCGGCCGGTGCCGGTCGAGCGCTATCCCTGGCACGACGACGTCCGCGCGCTCGCCCACGACCCCGCGGTCGACGTCGTCGTCGAGGTCATCGGCGGCGAGACCGGCGCCGCGCCGGAGCTGATCCGCGCCGCGCTGGAGGCGGGCAAGCCCGTGGTCACCGCCAACAAGGCCCTGCTCGCGCACGACGGCGCCGCCCTCGCCCGGCTCGCCGAAGCGCGAGGCACGGTGCTCGCCTACGAGGCCGCGGTCGCCGGCGGCATCCCGATCGTCAAGGCGCTCCGCGACGGGCTCGCCGGCAATCGCGCCGCGAGCGTCGTCGGCATCCTCAACGGCACCTGCAACTACATCCTCTCGACCATGCGCGCGACCGGCCGGCCGTTCGCCGAGGTGCTCGCCGAGGCGCAGGCGCTGGGCTACGCCGAGGCCGAGCCGTCGCTCGACGTCGACGGGCTCGACGCCGGCCACAAGCTCGCGCTCCTGGCCGCGATCGCCTTCGGGGTCGAGCCCGACTTCGACGCGATCGCCATCGAGGGCATCCGCCACATCGAGGCGGTCGACATCGCCTACGCCGAGGAGCTCGGCTATCGGATCAAGCTCTTGGGCATCGCCCGGGCGACCGAGCGCGGCCTCGAGCAGCGGCTGCACCCCTGCATGATCCCCGCCGATGCCCCGCTCGCCCGCATCGACGGCGTCTTCAACGCGGTCCATGTCGAGGGGGATGCCGTCGGAACGTCGCTCTACGTGGGCCGCGGCGCCGGCGGCGCGCCGACGGGCTCGGCGATCGTCGCCGACCTCTGCGACCTCGCCCGCGGCAGCAAGGCGCCGACCTTCGGAGTGCCCGCGGACCAGCTCGTGGCGGCCGAGATCGCGCCCCTCGCGGCGCACCGGGGCGCCTACTACCTGCGGCTCACGGTCGACGACCAGCCGGGTGTCCTCGCCGACGTCGCCGCCTGCCTCCGGGACGAGGGCGTGTCGGTCGAGAGCATGATCCAGCGCCATCGCGCCACCGCCGATCAACCGGTGCCGATCGTGCTCACCACCCACGAGACCGAGGAAGCGGGTCTGCGCCGCGCGCTCGCGCGGATTGCCGAGCTCGCCTGCGTGCGCGAGGCGCCGCGCCTGTTGCGCATCGAGACATTATAGCGAACAACCGAATATACCGAACGGTGACCGAGACGGCTGGAGAGATACGGCATGGCGACGACCTATCAGAGCGAGGACCGCAACCTGGCCCTGGAGACGGTGCGGGTGACGGAGGCGGCAGCGATCGCGAGCGCGCGGTTGATGGGCCGCGGCGACGAGAAGGCCGCCGACCAGGCCGCCGTCGACGCCATGCGCAACGCGCTCAACGCCCTCGACATCCACGGCACCGTCGTCATCGGCGAGGGTGAGCGCGACGAGGCACCGATGCTCTATATCGGCGAGAAGGTCGGTACCGGCCGGGGCGCCAGGGTCGACATCGCGCTCGACCCGCTGGAGGGCACGACGATCACCGCCACGGGCGGCTCCAACGCCATGGCCGTGATCGCCATGGCGAGCGAGGGCAACTTCCTCAACGCGCCCGACGTCTACATGGACAAGATCGCGGTCGGCGGCGGTCTGCCCGAGGGGGTCGTCCACATCGACGATCCGGTGATCGACAACCTCACGCGCCTCGCCGAGGCCAAG